>JAPPIE010000133.1:6473-7773 GCA_028874765.1 Gemmatimonadota bacterium | reverse complement strand
ATTGCCTTTTGTCACCTTAAAGCTGGCGCAAACACTGGACGGCAACATCGCCACCTGCACGGGCGACTCGAAATGGATCACATCAAAAACATCGCGGGTGCGCGGGCATCAACTTCGCGCAGAGGCCGACGCGATTTTGGTCGGACGCGGCACAGTGATGACTGATGATCCGGAATTGTCCGTGCGATATGTCGATGGATGCAGCCCGACAAAAATCGTTCTGGATTCTCAGCTAAAAATCGGATTAAACGCCAACATTTTTAGCGGAGCACCCCTGATTATAGCAACCGCTGAAGAGGTGTGCAAAAAACGAGTAGAAGAACGTAAGAAAAAAGGCGCACAGATCTGGCAATTGCCAATACTGAATGGTCAAATTAATTTGAAGGCAGTCTTGCAAAAAGCCGCTCAGGTGGGATTGCAATACATCCTGATCGAAGGCGGCAGTCGCGTGGCTGCATCGGCATTGCGCCTGAGCCTGGTAGATCGGATAGCCGCATTTGTCGCGCCCAAAATACTGGGCGCGGGAATACCCGCAATCGGATCCTTAGATATTGCTTCAATAACTGATGCGATTGCACTTGAAAATGTGAAAGTCGAATCCATCGACGATGATTTTCTGTTCACTGCTCGCGTGAAAAAATCGCCAAAAAAATCTGAGCGACCATGTTTACCGGCATTGTAGAAGAAGTGGGAACAATTCGGCATATTGAATCGCGCGCGGGTTATCAGCGCACAACCATAGCGGCGAAGCACGTGATCAATGGCGTGAAAATAGGTGACAGCATTGCCATCGAAGGTGCGTGTCATACCGTCGTACATTTTGATGCCGACACATTTGCAATCGAATCCGTGGCAGAAACACTGCAAAGAACGACCCTGGGTGATTGCCGCGTGGGCAACCGCGTCAATCTGGAGCGGTCATTAAAACTCGGCGACCGCCTCGACGGCCATCTCGTTGCCGCACACGTAGATGGCGTGGGACGCGTAACAGACCGCACGGAATCTCCCGATCAAATTGTATTTGAGTTTGAAGTACCGTCTGAGTTGGCTCCTTATATTGCCCAAAAAGGCTCTGTCACCGTCAACGGAATCAGCCTGACAGTGGTTTCAGTAACCGATCGCACCTTTTCGATTGCGGCAATTCCGCACACATTAAAAGTGACGACATTGTCGGAAAAATATCCGGGTGACCGGGTAAATATCGAAGTGGATATGATCGCGCGCTATCTGGAGCGTTTGGTGCAACTTGGGAATGATAAAGATAAGCTCACAGAAGATCGCATTCGGGAGATAATGAGCG
>JAPPIE010000133.1:0-6373 GCA_028874765.1 Gemmatimonadota bacterium | reverse complement strand
CTTGGGAATGATAAAGATAAGCTCACAGAAGATCGCATTCGGGAGATAATGAGCGACCAATAGTTTACAGGAAGGTATATATGGGCAAAATCGCAACAATAGAAGAAGCCCTCGAAGATATTCGAGCGGGAAAAATCGTCATTGTCGTTGATGACGAAGACCGGGAAAATGAAGGCGACTTCATTATGGCCGCGGAAAAAGTAACATCTGAAGCCATTAATTTTATGGCGCGCCATGGACGCGGACTGGTCTGTTTGCCCGCAACGCCCGACCGCCTCAAAGAACTCGACCTGGACATGATGGTCAATACCAACACAGCACTTCACGGTACGCCCTTCACCGTGAGTATTGACGCGCTCTACGGTGTAACGACCGGTATTTCCGCACAGGATCGCGCGGAAACCATTCGACAATTTGTAGATCCCAAATCGCGATCTGAGAATTTTGGCAGGCCAGGTCACATTTTTCCACTGCGCGCAATGCCCGGCGGGGTTTTACGACGTGCGGGACACACAGAAGCTGCGATAGATCTGGCGCGTTTGGCCGGCCTGTATCCCGCCGGTGTACTGTGTGAAATACTGAATGAAGACGGCACCATGGCACGTTTGCCACAGCTTTTGGAAATTGCCGATCAATTTGGCTTGAAAGTGACGACAATTCGCGATTTGATCGCCTATCGCCGCCGTTCCGAAAAACTGGTGCGCTGTGTCGAGCAAGTGGATATGCCCACGCGATTTGGCACATTTCAATTACACCTGTATGAAAGCGACGTAGATGAACGCGAACACGTCGCACTGGTAAAAGGCGACCTTTCCGGCGATACACCCGTAATGGTGCGGATGCACTCCGAATGCCTGACGGGCGACTCACTCGGCTCATTGCGCTGTGACTGCGAGAAAAATTTGCACTCTGCACTCGAGATGATTGAAAAAGAAGGACGCGGAGCACTGGTGTACATGCGGCAGGAAGGGCGAGGTATTGGCCTGCGGGCAAAATTGCACGCGTACAAACTGCAAGAAGAGGGATATGATACCGTAGAAGCCAACTTGAAACTCGGATTTAAGATGGACGACCGAGATTACGGCATTGGCGCACAAATTTTGTCGGATTTGGGAATCAGAAAAGTTGCACTCATCACCAATAACCCCTCAAAGCGCGTGGGCCTGGAAGCATATGGAATAGAAATTATTGACCGCGTCCCGGTCGCCATTCAGGTCAACAAATGGAACCTATCATATATGCGGACCAAGCAAGAAAAGATGGGACATTTATTTAAAGAGGACGAATTGCAATTAGGCGAAGAAGGAGACCGCGATGCCCAGAGTTTATGAAGGTCAGCTATCGGCAAAAGGCAAACAGTTTGGCATTGTGGTGGCGCGATTCAATGCGTTTATCAGCAAAGAATTGCTCGGTGGCGCGCTCGATTCTATTGCGCGGCACGGTGGCGATACAGATGCCATAGATGTGGTATGGGTGCCGGGAAGTTTTGAAATTCCCACGATGGCACAAAAAATGGCGCAAAGCGGTCGATATGACGCGCTTATCTGTCTGGGCGCAATAATCAGAGGCAGCACACCGCATTTTGACTACGTATGCAACGAAGCCGCAAAAGGTGTGGCATCTGTTGGTCGCGAAACAGGTGTACCTACCATATTTGGTATTTTGACAACCGATACCATTGAACAGGCGATTGAGAGGGCAGGTACAAAAGCCGGCAATAAGGGGTGGGAAGCGGCACTGGGCGCAATTGAAATGATTGGCGTTATCGCTGCCTGGGAGTCGGAAAAATGATAAAATCAAGACGCAAAGCGCGTCAGGCTGCGTTGCAAGCACTTTATTGGACCGCGAGCGTTGGCGACCCAGTACAACAGACAGCGCAGACCATGTGCATCCGTGCGCGCCTTTCGGCATCAACCTCGGATTTTGCGATAAATCTGGCCCAAACAGCCTGGGACCACCGCGAAGAACTGGACGCATCTATTGAACCCGTACTGGAAAATTGGTCATTAGATCGGGTTTCGCGTATAGATCGCATCGTCCTCTGGATGGCACTTGCCGAAATGCGCTATTTCGAAGATATCCCCTATAAAGTCTCTATTGATGAAGCAATAGAACTGGCCAAGCAATTTAGCGAAGCCAATGCTTCTAACTTTATCAACGGTATTCTCGATACCCTGTCCAAGATGAATGCGGGACAACCCAATGGATAATATTGGACGCATCGCGATTTTTTCAGATGTACACGGAAATCTCGAAGCCTTGCAAACAGTGCTGGAAAAAATTGCAGAAGCACAAGTAGATCGAATTATTTGTTTGGGCGATATGGTTGGATACGGCGCAGACCCCAATATGTGTATAGAACGCGTGCGCGAAGTATCAGATCTCGTGCTGGCGGGCAATCACGATTGGGCGGCAGTGGGCCTGGAAGATCCGGGATTTTTTAACCCCGTGGCACTGGCGGCAATACAATGGACCGTTCAAATGCTGAGTGATGAAAACGCCTCGCTATTGCGATCTTACCAACCCTTTCAAAACGAATCTGCTTATTGCTATGCCCATGCTTCGCCAATTGAACCCGAGTTGTGGCACTATTTATTTGACCCCGAAGATGGCTGGTCAATGCTCGCTCAAACCAATTTCGAAATGTGTTTTGTCGGACATTCTCACCGCGCATTTGTGTGCTCGGCATCTGAAAAAACAGTACTTACACGCGAAGGAGAAGTGCAGTTGTCCGACAATGACCGCTATCTCGTAAATGTCGGCAGTGTAGGACAACCTCGCGACGGCGATGCGCGAGCGGCTTTTGTCGTGTGGGATCGAGAAAAAGGGAACCTCCAATTGCGCCGCGTGTCTTACGATGTGGCAACAGCGCAGGCCAAAATTCTATCGGCGGGACTTCCGCCTTTTTTGGCCGAACGCATCGAACTTGGGATGTGAGAAGTAAGGGACGGCACAGGGGCCGTCCCCTACGATGATATTGTGGTTTGTTGTAGGGACAACCCCCTGTGGTTGTCCTGCGACCCCCTGTGGTCGCCCGCTGACTGCTGACACCTCATTATCCACAGGATAATCACAATGAATTTCTTAACAAAAATTTTCGGCAGCAAACACGATCGGGATGTAAAGAAAATGCAACCGATTGTGGATGAAATTAATCAACTCTACGAAGAATATGCCTCTTTGTCCGACGAGGAATTAAAAGGCAAAACAACAGAATTTCGCACGCGCATTGCCGAAGCGACTGATGATGCTCAAAAGCATCTCAATCAGCTCAAAGAAGAACTGGACGCGATGCAGCGAGACGAAGACCGCACCGAACAATTGGAAGCCATTGCCGAAATCGAAACCGAAATCAAGGATATTGAGCGCGATGTGCTCGATGAAATTCATCCAGAGGCATTTGCCGTCTTTAAGGAAACGTGTCGCCGCTTCAAAGAGCGGGAGAAGTCCTGGGATCGCGCTGGCGATCAAATCGTATGGCATGAAATACCCTATGATGTGCAATTAATCGGTGCCACCGTATTGCATCAGGGCAAAATCGCCGAAATGGCCACAGGCGAAGGCAAAACACTGGCCGCGGGCCTGGCTCTGTACTTAAATGGCTTACTCGGGCGCGGCGTGCATCTCGTCACCGTAAACTCCTACCTCGCCAAGCGCGACGCCATGTGGCTGGGACCCGTGTATTTGTTCCTGGGCCTCACCGTAGGCGTCATTCAGGATCGCGCGTTGGGCGTGGAAGGTTTTATTATGGAAGAAGAGGGGAAAGACGGGTATCGCATGCGCGCGTGTGACCACAAAGACGCCTGTCTCATGGATATCGTGTACGGCACAAAAGACCAGTTTGGTTTTGATTATCTCTACGATAACATGGCGATTCGCCCCGAAGACCTGATACAGCGCGAGCACTATTTTGCAATTATTGACGAAGTAGATAGCATCCTGATCGACGAGGCGCGCACACCGCTGATCATTTCGGGACCCGTGTCGGAATCCTCGTCGCATCGGTATGAAGAAATGCGTCCGCTGGTCGAAAAATTGGTACGCGCCCAAACCCGAGTCGTAAACAATATTTTAAAAGAAGCAGAAGAAGAACTCGAATCCGGCGACGAATACGAGGCCGGCATCTTGTTATTGCAGGTTCAGCGCGGAATGCCCAAAAATAGTCGCTTTATGAAGCGACTCCAGGAAGAGGGCATCAAGCGCCTCGTGCAGCGGGTTGAATCCGATTATATCCGCGACAAGCGCACCGGGGAACTGGACGAAGACCTCTATTTTAGCATCGACGAAAAAAGCCACATCATCGACCTGACAGAAAAGGGACGCGACGAAATCAGCCGCAATCCAGACGACTTTGTATTGCCAGACCTCGATGAAGTACTTCGGGATATCGAAGAAAATAAATCGCTATCCGATTCAGACAAAGACCACGCAAAAGAAGCCGCCTATCAGGATTATGGAGAAAAGAACGAGTCTATCCACAGCGTGCGAAAATTGTTGCAAGCCTATTCTCTGTACGAAAAAGACGTGCAATATATGATCGACGACGGCAAGGTCGTCATCGTCGATGAATTTACGGGGCGGCCACAGCCCGGACGCCGTTTTGCCGATGGATTGCACCAGGCATTGGAAGCAAAAGAAAAGGTAAAAGTCGAACGCGACACGCAAACAGTGGCAACCATTACGTTGCAAAATTATTTCAGACTCTATGACCGACTGGCGGGAATGACGGGCACAGCCGAAACAGAAGCCGAAGAATTTCATCAAATCTACAAACTCGATGTGGTATCGATTCCAACGCATGAGCCGGTGCGCCGCATCGATTCTAACGACTGGATCTACCGCACAAAACGCGAAAAATACAATGCTCTACTCGATGAAATCGTGCATTTACACGAACAAAAATTGCCAGTCCTGGTCGGCACAATTTCCGTTGAAACCTCCGAGTTAATTTCGCGGATGCTCACGCGCAAAAAAATCAAACACCAGGTACTCAATGCCCGACAAAATGTACAAGAAGCGCAGATCATCGCGCAGGCCGGGCAACCAGGTGCAGTGACAATCGCGACCAATATGGCCGGGCGCGGTACAGATATCAAACTGGGACCCGGCATCGTAAAAGCGCCCGAAGGGCACCAGTGTGCATTGATTGCAAATCCCGATAGCACCCAGCCCCTGTGTCCTTACATAGACGAATACGGGTGTCGAGATGAAGTCCCGTGTGGATTGACTATTATTGGCACTGAACGACACGAATCCCGTCGCATCGACCGGCAATTGCGCGGTCGCTCTGGGCGGCAAGGGGACCCGGGTAGCTCGCGGTTTTTCATCTCACTGGAAGACGATTTAATGCGTCTATTTGGATCCGAGCGCATTGCCCGTGTCATGGACCGTCTGGGCGCTGAAGAAGGCGAAGTGATTGAACACAGCTGGGTGACAAAATCCATTGAAACCGCGCAAAAACGGGTTGAAGCGCGCAATTTTGAATTTCGAAAACAGGTGCTGGATTACGACGACGTAATGAATCAACAGCGCGAAGTGATTTACGACAGACGCAGACACGCGCTGGAAGAAGAAGATATCTCGGCGATGATCAGCGAAATGATCGACGAAACCATCGATGCGCTATTGGATATTCATATACCGCCCGACGCACACCCCGAAGACTGGAATTTCGATGGATTAATGGACGATTTGCGCAATGTATTTTTGCAAGCACCTGTCATACCCGATGAAGATCTGCCCCAATTGCGCGAAGCGGGTTTGCGAGATCGCGTATTGCGCGGGGTTCGCGAGGCTTATGATCGCCGCGAAAGGGTCATTGGGGAAGACCGTATGCGCCAGATAGAACGCATGATTTACCTGAGCGTCTTTGATGAAAAGTGGAAAGAACACCTCCGCGAGATGGACGATCTGAAAGAGGGCATTGGCCTTCGCGGTTATGGACAAAAAAATCCATTGATCGAGTACAAGCGCGAAGGTTACGAGATGTTTGTGGCATTGCTCGAAGACATCAACCGAGAAACATTGCGATTGTTATTCCGCATTTCTATTGAAGAAACACCCGCACAGCCGCGCACCCAGCAGCCCGCACGCCTGTCATTGGAACACCGCGATGCCACGGGAATGGGCTTTGCCGGCATGCCCGAACCAGGTCAAGATGAATTGACCGCCAATTCTACAGAAGGCGATGCGCCTAAAAAACAGCCGGTGCGCGTTGAAAAAAAGGTGGGGCGAAACGCGCCATGTCCGTGTGGCAGTGGCAAGAAGTACAAGCATTGCCATGGAAGAGCTTGAAAGACCAATGAGGAGATAAACGTATGAAGTCGCGTGAAAATTTGCTGGATGATGCGCGTCAAAATATTCCGGAAATGAC
>JAPPIE010000209.1 GCA_028874765.1 Gemmatimonadota bacterium | reverse complement strand
TGCAAGACGCTATGAACCTCCCAGTTGAAAATCTGGAAGAGGCCATTCCCTTTTACGAAACAATCATGGGATTTCAGGTCGTATCTCGGCAGGACGCGCCCTGTAAGTCCGCTATACTCGCAAGAGACGATATCCAGATCGGCCTGGCGGAAAATGGTGGTGATCCGACCCAGGAGGGTTGTTTTTTTGAAGTGGATGATGTCGAAGCCGCCTTCAATGAATTAAAGAACAATGGACTGCAAAATGACGATCCCGATTATCGGATCGATCAACACGGCGATAAATCCTTCCGCATATTTTTCGTCATCGCACCAGACGGGTTGTGCTATTGCCTCGGTCAACAGGTATAAACGTTAATGGATCATCTAACGTATAAAAAGCCCCGTATCTGCATCCTGGGGTGCGGGAATATCGGCGTGCTTCATGCGAAAAATTTGCAATGGCGAGCAATGTTATATTTTTGCAGTCGGTCACGGGTAAGCGCGTACAAGTTCAATCTCAAGTTTAAGGGCGAGGGCATCTTTGACGACCTGAACGCCGTTTTGGAAAGTGATGTGGACGCCGTGGTGATCGCTTCCCCGCCAGAGCATCACAAAGACCAGATAATCGCACTATTAGAAGTTGGCAAAGCCGTACTCGTCGAAAAACCGATGTGCATCTCGCCAGAGGAAATTGTCGAAATAGAGACCGTGCTGGAACGGGTCGAGACCCCCCTATTGATGATCGCCGAGAATTATTATTACAAACCCTCGCTATCGTACATCAAGCACATGGTCACCCAGGGCGATATTGGCGAAATGCGTTCAGTCTCAATAAAAAAACTCACAACGCAGCAGGCGCAGGGTTGGAAAAGTGCTCATGGTGCTTTGTTGGAAGGCGGTATTCATTTTATCGCCCTGATTTCAGATCTATTCGATGCAGTGCCCGAACAGGTCGAAGCGATATTCCCTGGCTCTTCCAGCAGTACACCAGAGCGCGAATCTGTCGTGCGGATAGTCTATCCCACAGGCGCAATTGCCGAATTGCATTACTCGTGGCAAACGCCCAGTTTAACAAAAGGCGTTTTTCAGCACTCTTATATCGAAGGCACGCACGGACGCATTGTTTTTGAAAGCAACGGCATTTACATACGCAAACCCCAGAAAGGCTTTCGGATTCTTTGGCCGGGTCTGAAAGATTTGATGGGCTATCGCGCGATGATGGCTGATTTTCTATCCTGCCTTCAAAACCGCTCGCGTCAGCCTTATTCGGATTTTGCACGCGCAAAACGCGATTTAAAAATTGTATTTGATGCGTATGCGTGCAATAGCTAAATAGTGTCATTCTTCAATCGCGAGGTATGGATGAGTGTAAAGCACATAATCTGGCAAATAATCGCCATCGTCTTTATTACACCAGTGTTCGCAGAAAATATTGAAGAATCGCCCGACGAGCCGAAAACCTACGAATTTGAAGAGATTGTCGTAACCGGTTCCCGCATCAAAAGTGCGGAAAGTCTTTCGCCTGCGCCAGTCGTCGTCCTATCCAGTGACGAAATCAAAGCGCGGGGATTGACTTCCATTGGCGATGTGCTACAGACACTCACAGTACAGTCCAACGCGACCAATACCCAGTCCAACAACGGCGGCGATGGCTCTACCCGGATTAATCTGCGCGGACTCGGCTCTAATCGCACCCTGGTATTGGTCAATGGGCGGCGTTTCGTGCCGGGCGGAACAGGCGCAAATTCATCCGTTGATCTCAATTCTATTCCCGCTTCAGTCATCGAACGCGTCGAAATACTCAAGGATGGGGCCTCGGCCGTATATGGATCAGACGCTATTGGGGGCGTGGTCAATATCATCACCCGGTCAGATATGGAGGGGGTAGAGATAGATTATTATGAGGGGCTTTCAGGCGCAGGCGATGGCGAAGTCCGCGACCTCAGCATAACCGCCGGTTTGCAGAGCGAAAAAGGCCACATATTATTTTCGGCAGGTTACCACAACCGAAAGCCCGTCTGGACTGGCGACCGCAGTTTCAGCGTATCGGACAAAAACTACGACTGGGGAAAAAACGACGGCACCTATAACAAAAACGGCAGTTCGGCCACCCCGGAAGGCCACATCATCGACCGCCTGGGTACCGAGGGCAACGAAGCCTGGCAGGCGGTCGTTGCGGCGGCTGGCGAGGACGCCGGGGATTACCACCGCGATCCAAATACAGGCTGGCGCCCCTTCAATTGGGCGGGAATCTCCTCGGATGGAAGCGGTGACACGTACAATTATCAACCGGAGAATTACCTCTACACCCCACAGACGCGCTACAGTTCCTTTTTCAGCGGCGCTTACGAGTTCACAAAAAATGCGAAAACCTTCTTCGAAGTATCGTACACCAATCGCCAATCCGACCAAAAACTGGCCCCAACGCCCTTGTTCACCATCAGCGACGGCATCGTAGTATCTGCCACCAACCGGTACAACGAATTTGGCCGCGATTTTATCGATGTTCGGCGGCGTTTTCTCGAAGCGGGCAATCGCAACTATCTCCAGGATATCGACACCTATCGCATCGTCCTGGGATTGGACCATCATCTCCTGGAATTTGACGCCGACCTGTCCTTTTCCTATGGGCGCAGCGAAGGCACCAGCGTCAACGAGGGCCGATTTATAATCAGTAATCTCGTACGGGCACTGGGACCAGACGAGGATTGTACCGGCGACTGCGTGCCGCTGGATATACTCCACGGTGCCGGCACGATTACCCAGGAAATGTTAGATTACATCCAATATACTGGTATCGCCAGAGGCTACTCCCAACAGCAAATCCTGCAGTGGAATCTGACCGGAGAGATCGCGCAACTCCCGGCCGGTCCACTGGTCATGGCTGCAGGTCTATCTTCGCGCTGGGAAGCGGGAGCCTATCTTCCCGATCCCATAACCGCATCGGGAAATACTACCGGTAGTGACGAGGCGCCCACCGATGGTGCATATTCGGTCAAGGCTTTGTATGCGGAAGCCCATTTACCGCTCTACAAAGCGGGAGAAGTTGGCCTCGATTTAATAGCCGCAGGGCGCACTTTCCACTACGATTCGTTCGGCTTTGGCTCTACTTATAAAGCTGGTACTCGTCTCGAAATGCCTCATGGATTGGCATTTCGTACCACATACTCCAATGCTTTTCGCGCGCCCAGCATCGCCGAAATGTTCCTCGGCAACAGCGATGGTTTCCCGCTGGTCAGCGATCCCTGTAGTACAGTCGATGAAGCGGGCAATGCCCGAGCGTTGACCGCTCAGCAAATGCGAAATTGTGCAGATCAAGGCATTCCATCCGACTTCGAGGATTCACGGGCACAACTGCGAGCCCAGTTCAGTGGCAGCACAGATCTCGATCCAGAAAAGGCCACAATGCTCACGGCAGGTCTGGTTTATCAGGCTGGCTTTCTGGATGGATTCGATATAACCGTGGATTACTATACCAGCGCGATCACGAATGAGATCGGCGCGTTACCCGCCAGCCTCATCTTGAGTAACTGCTACTCGCAGGACACGCCATCCAACTGTGATCAAGTCGTGCGCGATCCAAACACCGGGCTGATTAATTACATCTCATCGCCCAACACCAACGTTGGCGAAACCGAAACCAGCGGCATGGATATCGGACTCCATTACGCTACTGACTCATCCCTGGGCATTGTCTCGGCGCAAATCGAGAGCAATCTGCTCGTGAAGTACGATCAAATCCTGCCTTCCGCCAACGGTCCCGAGTTGGTCAAAGGCAAGGGCTACTACGACCTGGGCGTGTTCCCAGGCTGGCGTCACGCCGCTTCAGTTGGTATAGAGAAACACCGTTCTTCCATTGGGCTGACCTGGCGATACATCGGCGGATTTGAGGAATGCGAAGATGACGACTGCAAGGGCATGTACCGCCCGGATGTGACAGAAATACCACCCAGCCGCAAAATCAGTCCCAACAGTACCTTTAGTATGCACGGATCATATCAACTGGAGACCGACTTTGGTCACTCCGTACTCACAATCGGAATAAACAACGTCCTCAATCAGGCACCAGCAGTGATATACAATGGTTTCCTCGGCACTTCCGATGCCAATACCTACGATTTCTTAGGCAGGTATTTATACATGCGCCTCTCCCATAGTCTGTAGTTATAGTTGGCCCCATCCTCTACGTAAATCCCACCTTCTGTCCGCCTCTTTTGAGTTGACCCCTTTTCACCTTCCAGCTATATTCTTATAGCTATCGCACCTCCCTCTTTATTTTTCATTTCCTTACCTCTCTCCCTTTGGAATTCAAAAGTCCTTCCCGCATGATGAGTTTTGATCAATTTATCGCGCATGTTCGCCGCGACTATGGGTATGCCGGTCAGGTTGCTCATATAGAGACCTTACCCGCGCAAGAAGCTAAATTCGTCGCTGATGACTACGCCCTGCATCCCGCAATCTCCGACGCCTTGAAACAGCAAGGCATTGATCGGCTCTATACGCATCAGGCCGATGCTTTGACCGCCCTGAGGCGTCAGGAAGACGTAGTAGTAGTTACAGCAACGGCAAGTGGAAAAACCCTGTGTTATCAAATACCCACGCTGGAAGCACTCCTATCCGACCCGCAGGCGACTGCGCTCTATCTCTTCCCGACCAAAGCTCTATCACAGGACCAGGCACGCGGGCTGGCGCGGTTTGGCGAATTAAACGAAAAATTGAAATTTTCCCTGGGCACTTACGATGGGGATACGCCGTCCAATCAGCGCAAAACACTGCGCGAAGAAGGACGGGTGATCTTGAGCAATCCCGATATGTTGCATCAGGGCGTATTGCCCAACCACCCGCGCTGGGCGCGTTTTTTTCAGAATTTGCGCTATGTAGTACTCGACGAAATACACACTTACCGGGGCGTCTTTGGCTCGCATGTAGCCAATGTATTGCGCCGCTTGATGCGAATTTGCGCGCACTATGGTACACCTCCACAATTTGTGTGTTGCTCGGCGACCATAGCAAATCCCAAAGAACACGCCGAAGCATTGACCGGACAGCCGATGTCCCTGATTGATCGGGATGGCTCCCCGCGGGGCAAACGCCATTTTGCGTTCTGGAATCCGCCTTTTTTGGAAGGCACCACGAGTGATCGCCGCAGTTCAAATACCGAAGCGCGTTGGTTACTCGGCAAACTCATCCACAACAGGGTGCAGACCATTGCCTTTGTTAGAGCGCGCACATCCGCAGAAGTGATCTATCGCTATGTGCAAGAGGATCTATCACTGGTAAACCAGCGGTTGGCAGACGCGATTCGGGCTTATCGCGGCGGATATTTGCCCGCAGAACGGCGAGAAATTGAGCGGCAATTATTTGAAGGTGAGTTGCTCGGCGTGGTAAGTACCAACGCCCTGGAATTGGGCATTGATATTGGAGACCTGGATGCCGCGTTAATCGTGGGATACCCGGGCAGTATTTCCAGCATGTGGCAGCAAGCGGGACGTGCGGGGCGGCAGTCCGAAGAATCGCTGGTGGTATTTGTGGCACACAACGCGCCCATCGATCAATTTTTGATGCGCGACCCGGCTTACTTTTTCGGACAATCGCCCGAACACGCGACCATTGACCCCAACAATCCGCATCTCGTCGTGGGACATCTGCGATGTGCTTTGCGCGAATTGCCCGTGCGGGGCGGAGAAGGCGAAGTAATGGGAGAATTTACGGGTGCGCTGCTCGAGATCCTATCAGATGAAGGCATGGCGCGCCAGCTCAATGGGCAGTGGTTTTACAGCCAATCGGGATATCCAGCGGCAGAGGTCGGCCTACGCAATATCAGCGATTCGACTTATACTATTATCGACGAGACAGAAGATGCCCCACAGGTAATCGGTTCCCTGGATGAAATCAGCGCGTTTTTTCAGATACATACACACGCTGTATATTTGCACAATGGACAAACGTACTTTGTCGATCAACTCGACACAGAGCGCAAAATTGCGCGGGTAAGCCAAAAAGCACTGGACTATTATACCCATGCAGTTGACGAGACGAGTATTGTCGTAAATGATACCGAAATATCGGACGCGTGGCGCGTCAGTGATGTGTATTTTGGCGACGTCTCTGTCTCGTCAATAGTAACGATGTTCAAAAAAGTAAAATTCGAAGACCGCGACAGCATTGGCTGGGAAAATCTCGATTTGCCCGAGCGCAAACTCGATACAGCCGCTTGCTGGATCGTGCCACCGCAAGAGGGGTTAAACCAGTGTCGGCGACATGGCCGCGTGCCATCTGAAGGCCTCAAAGGCGTTGCCAATGTAATGGGGGAAGTGCTGCCCCTATTTGCTATGTGCGATATCATGGATATTGGCACAACGATAGATAGCTCCAATACGGGGCGTCCGACCGCATTTGTATATGACCGGCATCCGGGAGGCATTGGTTTTTCGGAAAAAGCTTATGAGATGATCGAAGATGTCATAACAGCCTGTTGGATGGTCGTGTCGGAATGCGAATGTGAAGCGGGGTGTCCGTCGTGTGTAGGCGCGCCATTGCCGCCTGGCGACGATGGCAATACGAGAGGAACGATTCCCGACAAAGAAGCCGCCCTCGTCTTGTTACATGCGATGTTGGAAAAAGAACCTTATATACCCAAACATCCGCGTCTTGAAATACCCATCGCAGGTGATGTTGCTACTCACAGCGATGAAAAAATTCCCGTTCGGCCTCTATCGGCAAATGTCGAGGCAAAAATTCGCAAAAAAGTAAAGGAGTTCAAGCGCTAAAATGGAAACGCGATTAAAAAACTATTTGGAAACCTGGGTGCCTCGTATCGACGAGGAAATGTATCGGTTCTTGCCAAAAGATAAAGATCCAGTTGATTTTTTATACGCGCCTATGCGCGATTATCCCCAGCGCGGCGGCAAGCGGTTCAGATCGGCACTGGTGCTATTGGGCATTGAAGCATTTGGCGGTGATCCCAACGTAGGGTTGCGAACGGCTGCTGCTTTTGAGTTATTTCAGTCCTTTGCCCTGGTACACGACGATATAGAGGACGCCTCTTTGATGCGGCGCGGAAAACCGTGTTTGCACCTGATACACGGGATTCCACTGAGCATTAACGTGGGCGACGCGCTTTATTCCAAAGTGTTTGAAATATTGTACGCAAATCGCGAAATATTAGGAGAAACAACAACGCTCGATTTGCTTTGTGAAATGATCCAGGGCGCGCAAATAACATTTGAAGGCCAGGCTTATGATATCGGTTGGATCGAGTCCGAAGTCATTCCCGATGTACGCGACTTTGTTGACATGCTGCGGCGCAAAACGGGATGGTATAGCGGCCGCGGACCCTGTACCATGGGCGCGATTATTGCAGGTGCTGGCAATGACATGAAACGGGCGATTGGCGATTTTGGCGAAGCCATAGCTGTTGCATTTCAAATTCGCGATGACTTGCTCAATCTCGTCGTTGAAGATACCGATGCAACATTGGCACCCACGACGACATCCGGGGGGTATGGAAAAGAGCGCGGCGGGGACATCGCCGAGGGCAAGCGCACTTTGATGGTCATCGATTTGCTCAATCACTGTACGCCAGAAGAAAATCAGAAAGTGCGCGAAATCCTGGATCGAGATCGAGATGCAACATCGGAAGAAGACGTCGAGTGGGTAATTGACCTGATGGGAAGATATGATGCAATTGAAAAAGCGCAACGGGCTTGCCAGACGCGCGCCGAATCCGCCGAAGCGCGCCTTGCCCAGTTGCCCCCATCGGAATCGAGAGAAGTACTCAGAGAAATGTGTTCATTT
>JAPPIE010000089.1 GCA_028874765.1 Gemmatimonadota bacterium | reverse complement strand
AAGGTCCATATCGGGGGCGGTACGTTCTGGGGGGACCTGTTACTGTGGTGCCCGAGGGGGAGGCCGTTACGGATTATTTTCGCAACCATCCCCAGTCCGGTTCTGCCGTTATTTATAGCGATGACCAGGGTGAGACCTGGCGCGTGGATGGCTTTATTACAGATTATCTGGGTAATGAAGCTTCCGCTGTGTCGATTAACCGCGGTGAGGAATTGTTACTCATCCGCAGGCTGAATTCGCGCGGTATGCTTGAAGCCCATGTTCCCCTCTCAGCTGTGCGTCCCGGTCCTGTGCAGCGCATTGCCCATACTTCGACGGATTGCGGCAAGACGTGGTCCCGGCCCTTTCTCGTCGATATCAGCGGGGTGCTCTGCCACGGTACGCTTGCCCGGGGTGGAAGGCGTCTGCTCTTTTCTATTCCCAATGGCTCCGGTCTGCCCGATTCCGAGCGGCAGCACGCTACAGAGCGCCAGCGCGGTGCGATCTATTTTAGCGATGACGAAGGTCAGACCTGGCGCCACAAGGTTATCGAGCCAGAGACCTTTTCGTACAGTACTGTTGGTCCTCTCAATGAATCCCAGTATATCACCCTTTACGCATGCAGTTCCATGGGGCAGGAGGGCGTCGGATGTCGGGTGTTTGAGGATGCATGGCTGGATGCGTAGCGTGCTCTCCTTTGGCTCTCGATGATGCAGCGTTGTCCAACGAGTGCTACATATCCCACCTTGCCAATTCCATCCACCGCGTCATCTCTTTTTGTGCTTCATTAAACCGTTCGCGGATCTCTGGCGGAAGACATCTGTGGTATCCATTTGGCGGCTCGCGCATCATCACATTATAGTGTGCGTGTGTGTAGTTGAAGTACAGATTGGATCGCACTGGCTCTGTGGTCTTGGGTAGTCCATTGTGGATGACGGTCTCGGAAAAGAGTAAGACATCGCCCGCCTTGCCCGTTACTGCGACGGCGCCTGGAAGATCCAATCCCTGATATTCCTGCCAGCTCAGATCAAAATTGCTCTTGTGTGAACCCGGTACAGCCACCACACACCCGTCGTCGGGTCCATTATCTGTTAGAAAATACACGGTATTGAGCATTCGAGAGCGAATATCGCCGTTTCGATAACTGTAATCCGTCGTTGGCACGCCGCGATGCCATCCCCCCTGTTGCGCTCCTTTGGATTTAGAAATTGACCAGGTGTTGATGAGTTGTGGTTCGCCCATAAATGCCTTCAGATAAGGCACGACTTTCGGATGTGCGATCATCAGATCAAAAACGGGATCAAGCCGTAAAAGACCATTCAAACGGACCTGAAATTCTCGACTCTTATCAGAAACTGCGCGTAAAACCCAATAGCAGAGAGCTTTAGCGTTGGGTCGCATGGCGAAGCGCATAGAATCCCTGCTTTCGCAGGGACATGCTTATGGGGGATTACTTTAGCATGGTGGCGCATTGCTCAAGGCAATGTGGGCGGTGGAGCGGTGTACAAGTGCGCCAGCACTTCATCGACCAAAATCATCCGTTCACTGACTACATAAAACTTGCATAAATCACTGTTTTTATGTATATTTACATTATGGAATACTTAACATACAAATACAAAATGTATAGTCTCTGTGACCGCAATAAGTATCTGCACTATGAGATAGACGCTTTTGCTGAGGTGTATAATCATTTCATTGCCTTGCACAAGCGATACTATCGGCGTTTTGGCAAATATCCCAGTAAGTTCACAATGATTAACCATTTGGCAAAGCTGAAAAGAACAACACGCTTTGCTCATTGGCGTTTGTTGCCGTCACAGGCATTGCAAAATGTGGTTGAGCGCATAGACTTTGGCTATCAGAAATTCTTTGCCAGAGATAATAAGCGTCCGCCCACATTCAGGTCTCGCTTTCGGTATCAGTCCTATACGCTGAAGCAAGCAGGATACAAATTCCTTGAGCGTAACAAGGTGCGTATTGGCAAGCGTATATTCAGATACCATAAGAGCAGAAAGTTCGATGTAGAGCGTATCAAGATGGTCACAATCAAACGTGACCGCGTAGGCGATTTGTGGCTATGTGTTGTTGCAAAGGCTGAGGGTATCAAGTCATTCATGATCAAGAACGGTAAAACCGCAGGTTTTGACTTTGGCTTGCAAACATATCTAACAGCCTCAGACAGCACAAGGACACAATCGCCATTGTTCTTCAATCGTAATTCGAGGAAAGTCAAAAAGGCTAATCGCAATCTTTCTCGTAAGAAGAAAGGTAGCAACAATCGTCACAGGGCAAGAGTAAATCATGCCAGAGTGCATAGGCGCGTTGCTAATCAGCGCAGAGACTATCACTGGCAACTTGCCTATCAACTGTGTAAAGAATATGACGTAATGTTTTTTGAAACGCTGAATATCGACGCCATGAAAGCGTTGTGGGGACGAAAGATTAGCGATTTGGGCTTCTCAGACTTTTTGAACATTCTCAAGTATGTGGCCAAAAAGACTGGCAAAGTTGTCAAACAAATTGACCAATGGCTGCCGTCGTCAAAGACATGCTCTGCTTGTGGCACAGTCAAAGAGGACCTCGAATTGCGAGAGAGAACATTCCATTGTTGCGCGTGTGGTCTTGAGATAGACAGAGACCTCAACGCGGCGATAAACATTCACAGGTGGGGGCGTCCACCTATGGCGGAGGTAGCGTAAGACTTGCCGAACTTCGGGGAAGCAAGCAACTACTGTTGATCCCACAATCCCTGCTGAAGCAACAAGATTCTATAATCCCAATGCTTTAGCTTGGGGAGTACGTCAACACAGGTCGGTAGTGGTTTTGGTCTCCCAAAAGTAGGTGCAGAAGCCATCCATTCATCTTTATATGTCCGGCTTTCCAAATCGGACAGGACATTCAGAGTGGTTTCGCATTCTTCGGGTGTCAATACATTGCGCAGGACCAGAAAGCCACTCAGGTCAAAATGGAACCGGTGTTCGATTGGTATATTATCTGCCATGTTTGATGCTCCTGTTATCGGTTACCCTCCCGTGTTCGAGCAAGACGTTGCACACGCGCTAATACCTCACGGTCAACCCCTATCAGGTATTGCCGCCGTGCTTCTGGCGCGAAATCGAAATCAACAGGCTTAGTCTGATCCCAATAGTCTGCAAGACTATGCGTTTCCCAAAACGCTGCCATTTCTTCGTAGCTGTCGAATTTTGGAATTTCTTTATCGTCGTGCATGTTGCTTTCTTTCCTTATCATCCATGTCACGCGCACTCAAAATGAATATAGTTTTGTGAACCAATGGCTGCAAGACGAATTTCTACAACTACAGGCTTGATATTATGTTTAAAAAGTTAGATTTTTATTGCGAGGGGTAAATTCTCGGGATATTTTTGTGCTCATTTCTGTTCCCGATCTGACTGTTGTCACTGAATTTGTGCGTGCTGCCAATCACCGAAACCATCTCCGAATATGAAAACAGATCAATTTCCATCGAAAGTCCCATCCTTCCCAATCGGATCTTATAACCTGCGCGGGATAAAACCCGAGGACGCACGCGCTCTCTACCAATTTATGTCGGATAAAGAGGTAACCCAATTTACCAGCTTACATGCAGAAACGCTTGAAGAGGTCCAATCATGGATTGAACTTATGATTGAACAGTTTGAAAAGAAACAATCGATTTATTGGGTCATCACAGAGGATAATCGTGCCATTGGTCGATGTCACTATATTTATCTCGACGCTATCCATTCAAGAGCCGAAATTGGATACTACCTCGCAAAAGAGTACTGGGGCTGCGGAATTATGACGAAAGCTGTCACTGCAATTGTAGAATACGGCTTTGAACACCTCAAATTGAATCGAATCGAAGCAAGGTCGATTTCCAGGAATTATGGTTCCACGCGCGTCCTTGAAAAAGTCGGTTTTTCAAAAGAAGGTACCCTGAGGCAACATACTTTTAGAGCCGGTGAGTTTTTCGATGTTGAGGTGTTTTCGTTTTTAAATGCAGATTGGCAACAATTGAGAAACTCTTTATAGCACAAGACTGAGACTGAGGATCGACACTTCTGGATGGTTTGAGAAATCTCTGCTCAATATGGGTACCAAAGAAAAATGGGTTGCGCATAAATTAGCGTAACCCATTGTTTTTAATGGTGGGCGATACTGGACTTGAACCAGTGACCTCTTGCATGTCAAGCAAGCACTCTAACCACCTGAGCTAATCGCCCACTAATTTGAAAGAACACACAGCCTGATATGAGCAAAAGCTATATGGATACAAAAATGTTGTCAAGCGAATTTTCTGACGGACGGTCGATTTTTTGGTGTGAAAAAGTGGGCAGAAATGCATATCATAGTATTGGAAGACCAGTATATTGCCGGTAACTTTGAATTGGTTTTGCTGGTTGGCAAAGGAGATAAAAATGCAATATCGCAATCTTGGGCGCACTGGCATTAAAGTATCTGTTGTCGGTCTGGGAGGACACGAGTTCCATCCTGATTCGCGTGTCGCTGGCTTTGGGGATAACAAGGATCTGGCAGTAACTCCTGGTCACATTTTTCCGGGCTTTGGCGGAGAGAACAGACTGCGGATTGTAGAGACAGCCCTGGAAGCTGGGGTCAACCTCTTCGATCTGACAATCGATTCTGAGAAAGAGGCTATGGGCAGAATTCTGAGAGCGGTGGATGTCAAAGATGAGATCCTTATACAAACCCGGCCAGAGGGCATGGTCTATACCTATGACCCGCACAACCGGAAGATGGCGGACTACAGCCTCTTGAGAGCTGAAGCGATCCGAGCTTTGAAGCTCATACAGTGGGAAGTGATAGACATCTACAACTTTGCCTTCATGGCAGATGCCCTGGAATACGATCCGGACTACCTCGATAAAATTGCGGACAACATCCAGAAGCTCAAGGATGAGGGGCTGATCCGATTTGCTTCGGCAGATACATTTTCAGGTCCAGAGACTTATGCCAAACAGTATGACAAGGGCTGCTTTGATACAACTTTCATAAACTGCAATCCCCTCGAAAAGACCAAATTTGGTGATACCATTGTGAAAGCGGAAAAGCAAGCGTTGGGCATCCTGGGGCGCGTGCTCTTTCAGAAAGCAAAGGTGTTTGCGATTGCAGAGGAAAAAGGCTACGCCAACAGAGCGCAAGTTGCTAAGGCTCTGATCAAGTGGGCAGTCAAGGATAGCGGGGTTCACACCATCATGTTGGGTGTCTCCTCTCCGGAGCAGTTGACAGAGAACCTGACTGCCCTGAAAGATCTAAATTATGATGGTGAAGAGAGCAGGATTATAGAGGCACTGAGCGAGGAATCTTGATATGCAAATTTCACATGGTGCTCTTGACGGTCATTGCCACCGCGCCCTTATCTCAACAGAAGGATTTGTGTTATGAAACCATCTATGTTTCTCACTATCGTTTTGACCGAGTGAGCGTGTCAGTTCAAGCATTCGGGTTTTTACTGGAGGTGTGTATGTCAAAACCCAATATTGTTTTTCTATATTCGGATCAGCATCGCGGTGATGCGGTGGGGTGCGCGGGGCATCCGGTGATCAAAACACCATATCTGGATCGTCTGGGGGCCGAGGGGGTGGTGTTTAGTCAGTGTTATACCAATGGGCCGATTTGTATGCCTGCGCGCGACGATGATGACGGGGCAGTATGTGCGAGAACAAAGAAACAACTGGTTATCAATTATTATCAAAAAGCCCGTAAAACCCACAGCCTTTAGGCGTGGGTCGCATGGCGGAGGGCTTGCGGTTTTGGGTTTGCTTCCGTGTAGAATCGTCACGGAACATGCTTAGCATGAGTGCTCTTTCTACTTGACAAAAACGATACATAAGTATATATTTTTATTATGCTTAAGTCATTCAAATACAGGTTGCGTCCAACCAAAAAGCAAGAGAATATCTTGCTGGCGCATATTGACCAATGTCGTATTCTGTATAACCAACTACTCTGTGCCAGAATACAGGCATGGAAAAATGAGAATAAGTCCCTCTCGCAATATGACCAGACCAATACAATACCAATGCTGAAAGAACAACATCCAGAGTTCAAGCAAGTATATAGTCAGGTATTGCAACAAGTATCGACAAGAGTAGATTTGGCATTCAAAGGCTTTTTCCGTCGTCTCAAAGAGAAGTCAAAGACTGGTGAAAAGGCAGGCTTTCCCAGATATAAGGGTCAGAATCGCTATGATTCTATCACCTATCCTCAGTTTGCCAATGGATGTCGATTGGACAACAAGGGCTTGCGATTGGGCAGTATTGGTCGCATTCGCATTGTCCAGCACAGGTCACTTGAGGGTATCCCTAAGTCTTGCACAATCACACGCACAGCAACAGGCAAATGGTTTGTATCTATCTCTTGCGATATTGGCGAAAAAGATAAGAAACCAAACACTAACTCTGCTGTTGGCATTGACGTGGGTCTCAATTCCTTTGCTGTGACCAGTGACGGACAGAAAATAGAGAATCAGAGATTCTTTCGCAAAGAGGAAAAGTCTCTTGCCAAAGCACAGCGCAAATGGGACGCAGTGAAAAAAAGACCCAAGACGGATAACGTGAGAGAAAAGCGTCGTAAAGTCATTGCCAAAGTGCATGAGCGTATCCGTAACAAGCGACATAACTTTGCTCATCAAGAATCAAGAAAAATGGTCAATCGTCACAGTTTCATAGCCGTCGAGAAATTGGACGTGAAAGATATGCAGAAGAACAAGCGATTGGCTAAATCAATAGCAGACGTAGCATGGTCCCTGTTTCGGCACTGTCTCGAATACAAAGCGGAAGAAGCTGGTATTGGATTCAAAGCCGTCAAGCCTGACTATACGTCACAAGATTGCTCAGCATGCGGACATAGAGAGAAGAAAACACTTTCTGATCGTGTGCATCATTGCAAGGCGTGTGGCTATAAGACGGACAGAGACCACAATGCTGCGATAAACATATTGACGTTGGGGCTACAACGTCAGGCGGATTGACCGCCAAGAAGCCCACAGGCTTTAGACGTGGGAGTAGTCACGCAAAGATTACATTGATTGACCATGCGATCGGGGGTATTATCGAAGCGCTTGAGGCAAAGGGCATTTTGGATAATACCTGGATTATTTACAGTTCGGACCACGGTGAGATGGCTGGGGATCATCGGTTGAGCCACAAAGGCGTGTTTTACGATATGGCTGTACGGGTGCCTCTGGTTGTGCGTCCTCCGGGGGGACAGGCGGGGTGGATCTCTGAAGGATTGATGGATTGTTTGAATATTACGGCTACGATTTTAGATGTTGCAGGAGCAGAATCTCTGGAAGACAGCGATGGGGTTTCGTTTGTATCGCAGGTGTTGGCAGGTCCGGATGCCGATGGGGCGCAAAAGGGCAAAGACGCTGTGTTTAGTGAGGTAGATGGGTTTACGATGGTTTTTGATGGGCAGTACAAACTGGTGGTCGAGTCCGCGTCTGAGAAGCCGGTTGAGATGTACGATTGTCAAAATGATCCCTGCGAACTGAATAATGTGTTTGAGGATCCCGTTCTGGAATCTGTGAGGCGAGATTTGATCGATACGCACTTGAGGGGGATTAACATCTGGAATTATGCGTAAAAATAAATAATAGGCCAAAAAGCATAAGTTTGGCATAAGTTGGGCGCAATCAATTTTGTAAGTATTTGTTTTATATAGATTTGAAAATAAAAGTGGGTATAAAGTGGGTATAAAGTGGGTATAAAAGTGGGTATAAAAGTGGGCTGACTATAACGTTTTGCAGTGGTTCCAGTTTCCGCCTATTGAAGAAGCAATTAA
>JAPPIE010000429.1 GCA_028874765.1 Gemmatimonadota bacterium | reverse complement strand
ATAATACAATGACTTGAATAGGGAAACTACCTTTTTTATGAATTATACGGGTTAGTAGTCAAAAAAAGATTATTGGCCCTGACTTACATCTTGTCAAGTCAGGCTTAAAACACTAAACTCCTGTGTTCGTCGGAGAGGTGTCATTGCGGCAGGGTTTTAGCCGCAATCCAGTCTATCAGAAAAAACAACAAATGTTAGCGAATTTTTTCCTGACCACTTAATTTGTGTTCGTAGAGTGATTGGAGATATTATGTCAAAAAAAATAACGGTTTATGATCAGCGAAAATATCGCGTAAAAAATGTTGATGATGCGAAACAAATT
The DNA here is from genome assembly GCA_028874765.1 of Gemmatimonadota bacterium. Taxonomy (GTDB): domain Bacteria; phylum Latescibacterota; class UBA2968; order UBA2968; family UBA2968; genus VXRD01. The sequence goes on along the minus strand of JAPPIE010000429.1, from coordinate 7,465 downwards.
TCTACTAATTATCTCAAAGATATCGATCTTAACAAGGCAATTGAGTTTGGACTGCCAGAAGTAGATGACCGATACCATCTCTGGCGAGTGCCCTTAAAGAGTAAAGATAACAATAAGATAGGTGAGATAGTAATTGATGCATATACGAGTTTGATACAGGAGCCAAAAACAACTCAAAAGGAGGTCTTAGAAGCAAGATTGCTCGGACGTACAAACGGTAAAACAAAAAAAAGAAAAAAAGCTTCCGTACCTAAAATTTCAAATTTGAGGAATTCGGTTGGTTTGGGAGATAGTGAAGAACTACTTTCGGAGACACCATCTGAATCGGTTGACCTCGTCTTCACATCTCCTCCTTACTATAATGCTCGGCCTGAATATTCTGATTACATTCAATACGATGAATACTTACTTAAAATGAGAAAAATCATACATCAGTGTCATAGAGTTCTAAATGAAGGACGGTTTTTTGTCATAAACATAGCACCTGTATTGATTCGTAGGGCAAGTCGAAATGAATCTTCTAAGAGAATAGCAGTGCCTTTTGATATTCACAGAATTTTTATCGAAGAAGGATTTGAGTTTATCGATGATATAATATGGGTGAAACCGGAAGGTGCCGGTTGGGCAACTGGACGAGGCAGAAGATTTTCGGCCGATAGAAATCCGTTGCAATACAAATCTGTCCCTATAACAGAATATATTTTGGTCTATAGAAAGAGCACGGATAAATTGATTGATTGGCATATCAGAAAACATCCCGATCAAAAACGAATTAAAGAGTCTCGAATTGATGATGGGTATGAAGTAACCAATATCTGGAAAATTCATCCTGCTCACAGCAAAAAACATCCAGCAATATTCCCCTTAGAGCTTGCTGAAAAAGTGATTCAATACTATTCGTTTAAGAATGATGTCATTCTCGATCCCTTTGCAGGCATAGGCACAGTTGGAAAAGCCGCCTCCAAACTCAATAGAAAATTTGTATTATTTGAAATCAATGAAGACTATATTAATGAAATTAAGAAGAATATTGAGAACTGGTTACAGCAGGAAATCGAAGAGGTGAATTGGATAAGCTGTGAACCAGTCGTACCCATCAAGCACTATATTGAATTTTAGAACCGGAGAAACCAATGTTTTATGAGACATTATCGGGAAATATCCCTCGTATTGGTGAATCTCTTGCAAAATACCGAGGTGTTGAAGTAATTGACAGGATTGGTGAGGATATCGTTAAGGAAGCTGTGACCTCTGTCCTATGTGGTGGGAATATTCGTTCTTTAACCGAGGGATTGACCCGCAGAAGGTTGACGCTTTTAAATGCAGCACTATTTGTGACTTTTCTTAAGTCCGGTCAGAATATTGAGAATTTTGTCGATAAAATCCCGGAGATTGTAAAAACCGAACTAAGATCAAGAACATCGGATGGGAAAAAACTTTTTTTAGAATGGTGTATCGGTCTAACAGGAAAAAGTATCCAGAATGTATTGAGAAACAGTGAAAAAGAATTTGATAATTACCTCAATGCACTTGAGGAGTCACTTAAACAATCTACGGATAAATGTAAAATTGACTATGGGGAACTCGAAGGTATTTTGAAAATTCATGGCGTGGAATGCAAGGTGGATTGGCCATTCATTCTCTATCTTTTTGCTGCCATTGGCACTCAAACATTAGCAATTAGAGGTTCCGAAAAATCAATGTATGGTAAGTTTTTTGAGAAGCTCATATTAGGTTCTCTCCTCTCATTATTGGGTTTTCGGAAAATTGATTCCCAAAATACTGATGAGACCGACAAAGTTTTCTGGCTATCCGAGCGAGGGGAGAAACGAGAGAGTGATGCCACCCTTTTATACAAACTAGGCGTTGGCGTAAGATTCGACATTGGTTTTATCGGGCCAGGGAATACCGAAATATCTTTGGATAAAGTATCGAGGTTTGACAAAGTGATGAAATTGGGAAGACAGACACATTACATGTCGACAATTATTGTGGTGGATAGGATCGGTGACGGCAGTCGTATTGTCAAAATGGCAAGAGAAATAGGTGGCGATATTGTTCAGATGAGTATGACTCACTGGACTAAAGAAGTAGCAGGTATATTGGCAGAGAAATTTGGTTTTGAGCATCCCATACTGTATTTATCAAATCGCGAGAGTTTAGAATACATTAAAGAAGGTATGAAACAAATCAATCTGCGAGAATTTATACGACCACGATCTTATTCCACTGGTAGATTCACTTTCTAACTTGCTATCTATCGCCAAAATCACTATGTTTTGACAATCACAACACATCGACGTGCTCCCTTGACTGACTGAAGCCAAGGGATTCCGGGGGTTGCCCTGAACTTCAGGCAGCCTGCCGAGAACTTGCAGCTTCGTGGATCGTATGGTGATCAAACAACAAGACCACAGGGCGCGCCGAACGCCCACTACTGGGAACCCCAGATACCTGCCGATGGATATTGAAAGCACCTACCAGATCCGCTTGACCTTCAAAGCCACATAGGCAGGAGTACCAACCACGATGCTTGCGATTGGATTTCTTTCTTATATTACATTGCGGGCAAGTCTGCGAAGTATATTTCTCTGAGACGACTTTGACCTTTATGCCAAGCAGCGCAGCCTTGTATTCAATCATCGCGCTGAGTCTGGCATATGGCCAGGCGTGCAGGCGTTGATTCATCCTTTTGCCATAGGCGATGTGCTGTCGGATGCCAGTCAAGTCACCCAGGATGATAGTGCCTACCCCCTTATCGACACACACATCCACAAACCGCCTGCTGGCGATATGGAGGGCATGGGTAATCTGTCGGGCTTCTTTTCGGGCGATCTGGCGATAGCGTCTCGACATCTTGGGATGGTCCTGGGTGGGTGGCTTGACCTTTGCTCTGACCTTCTGCCAGTATCGGCGTGTGGCCTTAAGTTCACGCCCACAGATCAGATACCGGGAGCCATCACAGAAATCTGCGGCAATGAGCCAGTCTTCGCCTATATCCACACCAACGGTGGCCTCTCCCTGCTGCTTATCAGGAACATCCACTTTGACCACCAGACGGGCTTGGAAATCCCGTGTGTGCGTATCGTAGATGATCTGGACGTTCTTCAATTGGGAAAGGTCAACATCTGGGCGGGTGTGGAGACGAAAGACGAGATGGCGCACACCGTCCTTTCGGGTGGTGCCAAGGGAAATGCGAAGATATGTCATTCCGCGCTTGTGGATTACCTTGATGGAGCCATTGTTGGGGTGGGAATAGCGCAGCGGAGAGAGCCGCGTCTTCTTCCTGAACCCTGGAGGCCGTGCCTTCTTGTCGCGCTTGCACCTTGTAAAGAACGACTGAAACGCCCATCCCACTTCTTGGCGCGTGGTATCTACCACATCGGAATACAATTCCTTGTGGCGTGGCAACCCGCGAGCGATACGGTTGAGATGGCTGGCCGAATAACAGGCTTTCCCCTGCTGTTCGTATTCTTCACGCAGATGAAAGATCAAGCCGTTATAGACTTTGGTCGCAGACAACATTGCGTCACGGAGAATGGCAAAGCGTTCAGGTGCGCCACGAAGATGGGCTTTTATTGTCAGGTATGGCATTAAAAACTGACTCTTCTCAATGCAATTTATAGATACAACCTATTGTTTTTATTAACTTAACCATACTCTAATATACTTATAAATGGTATGGATGTCAACATCTACAGGCAACATAACATTCACTCACGCCGCATTCCGCCCCCGTCTAAAGCTGGGGGTCTCCTGCGACATTTTTTAGGAGGGATATGAAATGGACAAACTCAGTTCCGCTGTTGATTTTAGACCGCGCAGCCGTCAGCTTTACATGGGCGACATGCCCTGGCTCCCGCGCATTACAGATAAAGCCCGCGCCAAGTTGCGAGGCTGCATCGGTGACTACGTCTATCCGTGACCAGCTGACCGAAAGTTCCTGGAGGAACTTGGGGTTGAAGCTGAAGAATTTACAAACATCGTCGCATCCAGTCCGACCGATGCCGAAGTTATCGAAAAAGTAAAACCCATTTGGGACAAGTCGCATTCTAAGGAATAAAAAAAGCCGCCACACAATGTGGCGGCTTTTTTGTTATAGCAGCAAACTATCACGACCCCAATCTTTCGCCCCCATTCCGGAGAGCCACGGGTTTTCCACTCACTGGTTTGCCAAATCCCTGTACAAAAATCAGAAAATCGCTGAACCCCACCATACCATTACCATCCAGATCGTATTGTGCTTCAAAACCCGCATCCCCCTCCGACAGACCAAATTTGCTGGAAAAGAGCAAAAAATCCGTGAACCCAACCGCACCGTCCCCATCAAAATCCAGATTTGCAACACCAATACCTGGCCTGACCAGTTTCACCTCCACGCTTTTGCCGTCCTGACAGATAAACGCCACAACCGTCTGATCCTCGCTCTCCTCTACAATCTCTACCAGATCATAGGATTGATCCAAACGCCATTTGCCGCGCACTATCACTTCTACCTTCCGAGGCTCACTCGGCTGATTGACAATTAGCGAACCATCCTGGCGATGCGGCGTCTGAATCTCCCAACGCCACCCAAAATCCGGATCAGCCACCGAAAGCAATAACCCATCATCCACTTCTCGGGACATCACCAAACTCGGCAAAGACACAGACTCAACTGGACCGCCTGTTGGCCTTGTATCCTTATCGAAAAGCGCGTAACCCGTCATCTTCATCCCGCGATGATGCACAATATGTGCCTGACCATCTCTCTGCCACACATCGTATTCCGGCGCACTCGCAAACGCACGCACCCCATCAGGCGACCTCTGCACCAGCACGGCATAGTGATATGACGCACCCTGAGGCGCGCTACCGTGATCCAGATACGCCAGTTCAAAAGCCCCTGTACCACCGCTATCATCACCAAAATCCCCAGGAGTTTGCACCTGACGCTGCACGCGCAACTCGCCCCCATCTGGAATCACATACCCATTGCCCAGAGAATCCATCAACCATACCCCATGACCCTTTACTCCCGAAAACACATAAGGAATCCCCCGCACACTTTCTCCATTCACCCCCGTAGAACGATCCTCAGAAATAGCCGCCTGAAACAACGGCGTCACCGTCGTATGACCACCATCATCGTTCTCAATACCAGACCCCAGGCAAACAAGTACATCATCAAAACAGAACACCGTCTTAACCGCTCGAAAACTCGTATTGAACCTCGTATCGTGCAACTTCAGTGCAAACACACCATTCTGCCCTTCTATATTCACCCCACCCACGAAAGTCTCATCCGAAAAATTGCGATCCCGCCCCTCGTGTTTGAGCTGCTCATGACTCAGGCGAATCACCGTCGTACCCGGCCACATACTCCAATCCCACCCATCCCGAACAATCCCACTCGCCTCACGGCCAACCGGATCGCCATTCGCATAAATCAGCATCGTCCCATAGCTCAAATAACGACCGAGCGGATTATTCCTCCCCGACGACTCGTAATCCCACACATATTTACCCCACCCCTTCATACTCACCATCCAGTCCTCACGCCGATGAATGGACAACGCGCCATAAGGCAGCGTCCAGTGCCCCGAAGGTGGAGTAGCAGATGCATATCCCGCACTTGCAAAATCCGCCATCATCTGCATCGCACCCGGCGTATGCAAATACATCAGCCGCACCGATACCCGCTCAAACAAATCTTCTATCAGCAACTGCGACTCCGGTTTCCAAAGCTGCATAAACGCGCCCGATAATTCCGCATCCACCGGAGAATAGCTCAAAGCCACATACATATACGCCGGCAAAAGTTTGGTAGCCACCGCTGTATTCCGAGGAAAACGACCATTAACAGCCATTGAAATATCATACGTATTCGCCATAATCCTGGACGTCAACAGCGCCTGCTTCAAATTATCGCGCTTATCATCCGCAACTGCAAAAGGCGTATCGTGCAACAAATACACCAGCACAGAAGCCACATGAAAAGCATTTGGCGCATACGCATTGGCGTAAATACCCCGATGGTGAAAACCCGTGTAATCCGGCTTAATCGTATCCAGCCACCCGGGTGCAATATCCAGCGCATTATTCAGCCATACAACATAGCGGCGCATATTCGCCACCTTCTCGGGCGAATCGTCCATCATCAAAATGCACAACAACCGATACATCGCCACCGAACGCAAAAAATCTGCATTCGTGCCCGGATCCCAGGTCTGTTCATACAACTCGCCAAACATGCTATACCATTTCAAACTCGCCAATTCCCGTTCCAGCCGTTCCGTATCCTCCAAAATATCCCGCATCAAATACACCGCATGGGCATAGCTCGCAATCCGCAAAAACTCGTGATGCATCGCCCCAACACCACTGCCATCTGCCCAACCCTGATCGTGCAAATAATCGAACACATCTATCACGCGATCTTTGGCTTCCTCATTGCCATTCAACCGATAATCCAGCACCAGACGCAACAAGACATTTTGAAAAACACTCTGAAAATAGGGCCTGTAGGATGACCGAGCCGCAAACAGAGGTTTACCCAGAATGAGGTCATTTTCCCGCCGAATCTCGTAATTCGCCAGATTGCTATGCCCACGCCTTATATAGGCTGTAAGTTCATTGAGCCGAATCCTCACAGGCTCCCGCTGATCATTCTTCACCCCATCGCCCAGAACCCATGCCTCATATCGTCGGGCAATCGTCTCAAAAGCCCGTCTCTCATCATCGGTAATCTGCGAAGGAAGCGGACCCGGCAATCTATTCAGACTCCATCGATATTCGCGGGTTTTATCGCCACTTGTATTTGCACCTCCATTCACAAATGGAACCTGTGCATCTGGAGATCGTCTGGAGTCAATCCTTTCCACCAACTCCATCAAATCCAGATAAACAGCCCCGCTATTCGGTGCCCTGATTTCAAACGCCGTCACACGCCCATTTCTCGGACCCGTATAAGAATTATTCCGCGCATCCTCTCGCAAATGGATCCACATCGCCCGCCAGCCCGTAAAATTCAAGCCAAACTCAAACTGGTAACGCGGATTATTTGCCGACAACTCAGACTCTGTGCCAAACCCAAACGTCAGCACCTCATCGAGCGCTTCCTCGTTGTACACCCACGCCCGAAATCCGATCAGTACCTCGCTACGTCCCGGCGCGGGATCCGTGAACACAATCCGCCCATTATTCTGCCATGCCCACTTCAGAGATTGTGCTCCTCCCTTGTAACGCCTCGTCGAAAGCGAAACCTGACTGCCTGCATCTGCCCGATAGGCCGCCGACAGCGTCGTCTCCTCAAAACTGTAGTGCCACGGTGTATTCTGTGCCATCGCAACGTTAACCATCCCAATTACAACGTTTATAAAAATAATTATCCATCTCCATAAACTCATCACAAGCCCTCTACGTTTTTAGGCGCGGAACAACTCGCCCATGCGCCTGCCCAAAAATCGCCCGGCCAAAAACAAAC
>JAPPIE010000298.1:4602-7818 GCA_028874765.1 Gemmatimonadota bacterium | reverse complement strand
CAGGCGACGAGTGCCGGGCTGGATGGCTATTACTTTCCAGAACTGCGAAAAAGCGACTTGACAGTGACGAATATCCGCGGGATATACAGCGATGTGATTGCCGATCATGTATTTTCAATGGTCATGGCATTTGCCCGCGGATTGCATCACTATATTCGCAAACAGTCAGAGGGAAAATGGGAAAAAGGCGCACCGGTTATCCATCTTGCGGGAACGACATTGGGCGTCGTCGGTTTGGGAGGCATTGGTCTGGCTGTTGCCGAGCGAGGCCCGACATTTGGCATGCGCGTGCTGGGGATGGATCCAGCACCAAAGGGAAAACCCGATTTTATCGCGCGTATTTATTCCCCAGATGAACTTGTGGATATGGTCGGAGAGTCGGATTTTGTGGTAATTTGCGTACCGCATACAGCACAGACCGAAGGGTTATTCGATGCGGATATGTTTCGCGCAATGAAAAATACGGGCATTCTGATAAATATCGGCCGCGGCAAAGTGGTCCAATTGCACGCACTGACCAGCGCATTGCAATCCGGGCAAATCGGCGGTGCAGGACTCGATGTCTATGAAGAAGAGCCGCTGCCGCAAGATCACGCCCTGTGGTCCATGGAAAATGTAATTTTGACGCCGCATGTGGCTGGTGTTTCGCCCGAAATTGATAAGCGCAGAAAGGCATTAATCGTGGAGAATGTGCGTCGATTCTGCGCCGGAGAACCCCTGTTAAACGTAGTGGATAATCAGAGGGGCTATGTCGTGGATGCGACATCGATTTGGAAGACATAAAGAGAGGAAAAAATGGATACACAAACCATTGAATATCCTGCTAAAATTCTCGGGGCGTTAAAAAAAGATCCCGACGAATTTGAAAAAGAGGCCCGTTTGTTGTTGGCACTGAAATATTACGAAAACGGCAAACTCAGCACCGGACTCGCCGCTCAACTCGCGGGTGTACCACGCACCACATTTATGCTTCTTCTCGGTCAGTACGGTCTCTCGCCCTTTGGAGAAACCGCTGACGAACTTGAAGCAGATTTAGCCAATGCAAAAAAAGCCAGTCATCGCCAATAATACACCGCTCGTTGCACTTTGGGAACTCAACAGCCTTTTCCTGTTGCGGGAACTCTTCACAGAAGTGTGGATCCCCCAGGCGGTCGAAGATGAGTTTATCGCAACTGAACCGATAGCTCGTCGGGTAGCACTCAACAACGCGCCCTATATTAAAACTGTTCCTTTGCCCCATCCCCAAAGTACATTGGCTTATGTTGGACTCCATCACGGCGAAGCCTCCGTTTTGGCTCTTGCTGAAGAACACGATGCGCGTTTGGTTATTATTGACGAGCGAAAGGCGCGAGGGTATGCCCAACAGATCGGATTACCGCTTACCGGAACGATTGGCGTTTTGTTGCTGGCGAAGAAAGAAGGATTGATTGATGCTATCAAGCCGCTTTTAACTACATTGCACGATAACGGTTTATATTTGAGCGTATCGCTCATTGATAAAGCGTTACAACTTGCAGATGAAACATAAAAGGAGAAAAAAATGGCAGATTTTAAAGCTGGTGTTATCGGTTGTGGCGGTCGTGGAAAAGCGCACGCGCGCGGATGGACCGCGTCGGACGACGTAGTGATCGTAGCGTGTGCCGATCCGTTTGAGGATCCGCGTTCGGCGTACATGGCGGAATTTGGTGTTGAAAATGGCTACGAAGACTATCGCGACATGCTGGAGAAGGAAGACCTGGACTTTGTAAGTGTGTGTACCTGGACCGGATTGCATCACGATATGATTGTAGATGCGGCGGGCAGTGGGATTCAGGCAATACACGCAGAAAAGCCCATGGCACCGACCTGGGGAGAAGCAAAATCGCTGTATCAGGCATGCGTGGATAACGACGTGGTCATTACATTTTGTCACCAAAGGCGGTTTGCCGGGCAATTTATAAAGGCAAAGGAGATTGCAAAATCTGGCGCCATTGGCGAAGTGCGGCGTTTTGAGGGCAATTGCCCAAACATGTTCGATTGGGGCACGCACTGGTTTGATATGTTTTTCTTTTACAATGACGATGAACCCGCCGAGTGGGTAATCGGGCAAATTGACGCGGAAGGTGGGCGCGAGGTGTTTGGGACCCCCGTGGAAGGCAGCGGGATTTCCTGGATTCGGTATCAAAATGGGCGCGAGGGGTTGTTGGTAACAGGTATAACCAGGATGCAGGGCGTTGCGAATCGGTTGGTCGGGAGCGAAGGGTTCATTGAAATTGGGGGCCGCGATGCTCGCCCACTCCGCGTTGTATCGGGCACCCAGGAGGTAGATGTGGATCTCAGCGGCATGGTGAGTCAGCGCGATGCGACAACCGTTGCCGTGCTGGACCTCGTCGATGCCGTGAAAAACGGACGCGAACCCGAACTTTCAGGGCGCAAAGCACTGCAAGCAACAGAATTGATTTTTGCAACTTATGAGTCGAGTCGTCGTCGGGGCAGAGTTGTACTACCTCTAAACGTGGATGATTCGGCACTGTTGAGCATGCTGGAAGATGGTACGGTTAAATTATGAAACACGTAACAGTGTACCGAGAAACGGGGCGTTTTGCGGGTTGGCCTGCAAATTACGGCGTATGGTCCTGGGGTGACGAGATCGCACTGGGATTTACGCTGGGATATACAGATCCCGAGGGCGGTTTTCACGCGCGAGACAAAGAGCGTCCATTTGTAAACATGGAGGCCCGGAGCATGGATGGCGGCGAAACCTGGAAAGTAATACCCATGCCGTGTAAAACCCCGGGAAATCGCGGATTATCAGCCGACGAACACATGAATGAGGGATTGCGCGTAGGTGAAGCTCTGGACGGTGAACACGGGCCGACGGATTGTCCGGGCAATGTGGATTTTTCGCATCCCGACTTCGCATTGATGTGCGCCAGGACGGGCCTGCGTCCGGGAGTCTGTTCCTTCTGGTACTATTCACAGGACCGATGCCAGTCGTGGAAAGGACCTTTTCGGCTCCCAATGTGGGGACAAACCGGGATTGCTGCGAGAACGGATTATCTGGTAGATAGCGCGGATCGGTGTACGCTATTTCTAACGGCGAATAAGCGCAATGGACTGGAAGGCCGCGTATTTGCTGCGCGGTCTTATGATGGCGGGCACAAATTTGGTTTTCTATCGTGGCTGAGTGAAGAGCCTGCGGGTTTTCAGATCATGCCAGCGAGCTTGCGTCTAAGT
>JAPPIE010000298.1:0-4502 GCA_028874765.1 Gemmatimonadota bacterium | reverse complement strand
TTGGAGCGAGGAAATCGTCCTGCGCGACGACGGAGGCAATGCGGATATCGGGTATCCGCGCACCGTTTTAAGGCCCGATGGATCACTTGTAACAGCCTATTATTATAACGATACGCCAGAAGGCGAACGCTATATCGGCGCGACCATCTGGAAACCCTGAACTTACGCTTCCCAGACGTTTACACCTTCACTGTCAAACGCCGGGAGCAGGACAAAGTGATCCTCTGTCTCAATCATGCGCTCGCACAGCAAGCGATGATGGTACACGACCTGGTCGCGGTAATTGGGATCATCCACCAGATTATTCATTTCTCCGGGATCGTTTTTCAGGTCAAAAAATTGCCAGGGCCTGCCGCCCATGTTGTTCCCCTTCACGGTATATTTGTAATCCCGCGTGCGAAATCCCCGCCAGACTTCATCAAAAAATGGTGGCCGTTCTCGCAACTCCGCAACAAATTCGAGCAAAACACCCGCGCGATCAAGCGCATTGACATCCCCGTGAATGAGGGGCGTTAAGTTCGTCCCCTGCACCTTGTTTTTGGGAACCAATCCCGCCAGACCCAGTAGCGTTGGAAACAAATCTTCGGTACACGTCGGATCTTTAATCACCGTTCCCGCGCGTTCTCTTATGCGAGGGTCCCACACCATGAGCGGAATCCCCACAGATTCTTCATAGGGCCACTGCTTCGCACGCAAACCGTGCGCTCCCGCCAATTCGCCGTGATCGGATAAAAAGACCACGACTGTATCATCCAATAATCCCTCTGCTTTGAGAAAATCCATCATATTTCCGACATTGGCATCCAGATTCTCAACCATGGCATTGTAGCGCTTGCGATTGAGAATAAAATTTTCGCGCTCCGCAGGGTCTGTCACATTAAAATTTTCGGGTAGTACAATATCTCTCGCTTCCCAGGCGGATTGCACATCATTGGGAGCTACAAAAGGATCGTGAGGGGGTTCCACGGAAATGACCATACAGAAGGGGCGATCATCCGTGCGGTCTTTTATATAGTCCATACCAATTTGAAACAATCCATCGGTCTGATACCCTTCAATTTTTTTCGGCGTGGGATCGTCGTCCTCAAAATAACAGGTATCAAAGGGATCATTGCGAAGCTCAAACCCGTACCATTTTTGCCACCGCCCCTGGCGAGAACGCGGCACCCGCGTGCGGTTGACCTGCACAGCAGATCCCAACCGCCCGTGCCCGCCATCAAGATGCCATTTGCCCACATAAATGGTTTCATACCCCGCTTCATTAAACTCATCTGCCAGCGTGCGCTCTTCCGTGGACATTGCGTATTCGATTCCCGGTATTTTGCGGACATGGGCATATTCGCCAGTCATAAGTGTAAATCGAAAAGGCACGCAGATCGGATACGTGGAGCACGCATTGTCAAATCGAACCCCCTGTTGTGCAAAGGCATCCAGATGCGGTGTGCGCGCATCCGGATCACCGTGAATTCCGAGAGCCTGTCGGCGCAACTGGTCACTCAATAAAACGATCAGGTTTGGCATAATCCGCTCCATTTATACATGAAAATTTATCCCTATAATTCAAGTGCCCGCCACATGTACCAGCTTCCCACTGAGCGATAAGGTCTCCACCGCTCGCAATAGACCACCATTTCCTTCTCTGCTGGCAACTCGTCCAATCCATAAGTAAGCATAAATCCTTTGCGTACCCCCAGATCTTTTGTCGGGAGTACATCTGGCCTACCGAGATGAAACATCAGAAGCATTTGAACGGTCCACTCTCCAATGCCCCGCACTTGTGTGAGATTCTCTACAATATCGGCATCCGACATTTCCCGAAGGCGCGAACCCGGGGGAATTACCCCATCCATAGTTTTTTGTGCGAGATCATTTACTGCGGCTACTTTTGCCCGGGACATGCCCGCATTGCGAAGCACCTGGTCATCCATCGCAAGTACTTGATTTGGGTTGATCTTTCCCCCAGAAAACAGGGCACGCACCCGTTTGTGAATCGCGGCAGCTGCTTTTCCTGAGAGTTGTTGATAGATAATCGACCGCAGAAGCGCATCAAAAGGGTTTACTTGTTCTGGTAAATCAAGGGTTATTGGCCCTGCCTGCTCAATTAATCGACCGAGTGTGCGATCATTTTTGCCCAATACACGCATTGCTTTTTGAGAATCATAACTCTGCACCTCTATCATCTCCTGCAAATAATTGTTGAGATAGCCTACCTGACGACATAGAACAATAATAAACATATCTACAAAAAAATAGAAAATTCTCCGTCAACCTGATATACCTATCAACAGCAGATTTCCCCAATGTGGATAACTCAATTCCCTCACCATTAAATAAAAAAATTAAAACTCATTGATTTTTAAAGAGAAAGATGGCCTGTGCACAGATCTGTGCACAAGTTTTGGGATGTGGAAAAGAGTCTGGATATATTGTGGATTATTTGTGTAAAAAAGATATCCACATCCTCAAGTGTGGAAAACCACACTATTTTTCCACACTTTTTGCACACAGAAATACACAATGTCAAATTGGCAGAATTTTTTTATCCTCCTGTTTTCCCGCGGGTTGTTCTTTTTTTTTCACATTTTCCACAGAATTCACAGTGTTATTATTATTGTCGTATATTACAGCCTATGTTTTTATTCTATTAAAAATATAAACAGAAATTGTGAGTAAATCACGACCTGGACATCTGAAACAGAAATATAATGAATAAAAATAAACCCCAGACGCTCATAGAGATCTGGGGCATATATTTAAATTTACGGGCTTATGCCATTACTCGGCTATTACTCCTTAACTTACGATATGATCTTGTAGCTCACTGACAAGATGTTCAAATTCTGGATCTGATGATATTTTGTTCTCGACGCTCCGACAAGCGTGAATAACTGTGCTGTGATCCCGATTTCCAAATTGTACACCAATGGTTTTAAGTGGAGCACCTGTAAGAGATTTGCTCAAATACATGCTCACATGCCGGGCTGTTGCCACATCTTGCTTTCGAGTCGCACCAATCAGTTTATCTAAAGGTATTTCAAAAAAGTGAGCCGCAGCTTTTTGAATGCTCTCAATAGTAACAGTTGGTTTGGTCTTTTGGGGTGGGCTTAGAAGAGTCTTTCGCGCTGTCTCAATCGTAAGTGGATAGCGTTGTAATTTAGTAAAGGCCACCAGGCGTTTTAATGCACCTTCAAGCTCGCGGATGTTGGTATGGATCTGTTCAGCTAAGAAACTGGCAATTTCGTGAGACAATGAAATACCCATTTCTTCTGCTTTCCGCATTAAAATTGCCACGCGCGTGGAAAGGTCCGGTGCTTCAATATTTGTAACCAGACCCCATTGAAATCGAGAAATCAACCGATCTTCAAACCCTTTGAGATGAGATGGCGGGCGATCGGAACTGATGATGATCTGTTTATCCGCTTGAAATAGGGCATTAAATGTATGGATAAACTCTCTTTGGCAACCTTCGGTTTTCACATAATACTGGATGTCATCAACCAGCAACACATCCGCCTGACGATAGATTTGATAGAAATTAGAGATTGTTCCGCGATTGACTCCTTCTAAATAGTCCGTGAGAAACTGTTGTGCAGTAACATAAACCACCCGTTGGGCTGTCCCCATTTCGATACAGTATGCACCAATAGCCTGTAGCAGGTGGGTTTTTCCCAATCCAACACCGCTATAAAGGACAAGGGGATTAAAAGCTGTTTGTCCAGGCGACTCTGCTGTGGCTTTTGCAGCGGAAAACGACACTTCATTGCTTTCGCCAACAACAAAATTGTCAAACCGATACCGTGGGTTGAGTGGAAATACAGGTTGGACAGGTCCAGGCTGAAGAGAAGGTCCAGCAGATACAGGATCAAGAGATGTTTCCTCCATGAATTCGGGACCCTGTGTCACGGGAAGTGCCATTTGTTGATGAGTATCACCAACGGCAAAACTTATGCGTGGATTCCAGGTAAAAACTTCCTGGATGGTCGTTTTGATCAACCCGATATAATTTTGTTCTAACCAATCGGCATAAATTCTCTCGGGCACCACCAGAATAGCTTCTTCGGAGGTAAATTGCCGCGCCGTAATTGGAGCGAACCAGGTTTCAAAACTTTGAACCTGTATTTTTTCCTGGATGGCGTGGAGACACCGGTTCCATAAGTTAGAAGAGCGTTCATCCATAGTGCGAATATCCGTCTATGGCTCGCAAACACGCGCCAACTAAGGGAAATACCATGAGAATGGTTAAAGCGTTGGAAACCGTTGTCTGAGGAATCCGAATATAAGGGAGGTTGATTTCGGTTCAGAACCCGAAGGCTCTCAATTGAGGGGGGAAATTGAAAGTATTCTGAAATTTTGAAATCGAAATATTTCGGTTATTCTTAACAGCAGACTACGGTGGGGGAATCCACTTCAAAAGTGAATTTCAAAAAATTCTGAAAACTAATCGAAAACTAAGCAATGAAATAAATGGTGTCAAGAGTGTTTTGATGGAAGACAAATAATAA
>JAPPIE010000425.1 GCA_028874765.1 Gemmatimonadota bacterium | reverse complement strand
GGGGATTCGCGCATTACCCGCAGTGCGTATGTGAATGCAGATTATGTGCGTCTTATGCAAATTGCACACGGCGAGTCGTGGCCTCAGCTCGAGCGCGATGCAGAGGTTCAGCTCATTTATCCCACGCCCGGCTGTTTTTTTGGTCCGGCAGATGGGAAATACACGAGCTATGCCAGGGCTGTGACAGAGGTGGGTGTGGATGTGGAACTTCTTACTCCAGAAGAGGGGCGGAAACGCTTTCCGGTTTTTCGCTTTGAAGATGCCGCTGGCGTTCTGTACGACCGCACGGCCGGGCTTGTGGCTGCCGCGCAGGCTGTTGAGTCTCTTATTCGCCTGATTCGCAGGCAGGATGGGGATATCCGGGAAAATACGGCTGTGCAGTGCGTTGACATTACCCGGGATCCTATTCGCGTAGAGACTTCTACGGGGAATTTTGAAACGGAAAGCCTCATTGTGACGGCTGGTCCCTGGGTGTCTCGCTTGCTTCCGGTTCTCACACAGCGCGTTGCGGTGGCGCGCCAGACGGTTGGGTTTTTCCAGCTTGAGGGATCGCGGGAAGAATTTCAACCCGGGGCTTTTCCGGTTTGGGGCTATCTTCTGCGCCAGGGCGATATAAGTTATTACGGTCTTCCGCAATTTGGTCGCGAGGGGATCAAGCTGGCCAAACATATTGTCAGTGGGGTTGACGACGATCCCGACGATGTGCCCACGCAGATGCCTGAGGATGCGATTGAGGATCTTCGCGTATTTATTAAAGAGCAATTTGTTTCGCCGGTTAAGCGTTTTCTCGATTGGGAGACGTGTCTCTATACCAATACTGGTACTGAGGACTTTATTCTGGATGTCCATCCGGATAATCCCAATGTGGTCATCGGGGCGGGCTTTTCAGGGCACGGTTTTAAGTTCGGGCCGCTTACAGGTCGCATTTTGTCTGAACTCAGCCTCAATGGCAAGACATCTATACCCGAATTTGAGGCGGCGAGGGATATGTTCGAGGTTCCAGGTAATGTTTGAGCTTGTTATTCACCGACGAGCAGCGCTATTTTCTATCGCGCTTCTGACCGTCCTGCTCTCCGCGCCTTCACCCGGATATGACCGCGATCGCTGGGAAAATTTTACCAGCATGAATTACGTCACGTCTATAGCGGAAAGCCCGACGGTCATTTTTGTGGCGACGACCGGGGGCATTCGCCGCTATGACCGGTTTGCCAAGACCTGGCTGGCTCCGCTGACAACCCGCGATGGCCTGCCCGATAACAGGGTACAGCGGATTGCTTATGATAGCGATACAGGTGACCTGTGGTTTGAAACGCCTTCAGGTGTGGGCCGCTGGCTCACTGGTGTACAGAGCGTCATGCCGGGGGGCAGGCCTCCTGCATATCTCCACAATCCGCGATCAGTTCCCCAAATTCCATCGGTTTTTCCGCCCTTTGGGTATTATCTCGATGATCGCCAGGTTATAGGTCCCCGGCGCAACTATGCGATTACAGATGTGTTGATTGACTCCTGGCGCCATCTCTGGATCGCCACCTGGGGGCTGGGTGTGGGACAAGCCGAACTCATAGATGGTCAACTTTCATTCCTCACTTATGGTCCGCTGGAAGAAAATGTTACGGCTATTGCACGCGATGGCGATGTTTTGTGGATTGGAGGCGCAGATACCTACCGCGCACCTGCGCGAGGTATTACCCGATATCGTCTTGATACAAATACGTGGGAATATTTTGAAGCCAACCGCATCATCGGTCTGGATGATCCCCAGATTGTCGCGATATTACCCGGTGGTGACAATGTATGGTTTGGCACCCACAATGGCTTGATGCGGTATTATAGGCGCACGGGACAATGGTTTACTTATCGCGAAACCCGCCGCTGGGGACAGGTGCAGGCACTGGCACGCGACGATAATATCCTCTGGATCGGCTCGGATCGCGGTTTGGCAATGCTGGATATCAAAGCCGATTCGCTCGACTATGTGCAGGGTAGTGAGTACGCGATTATTCACGCTATGGTTGCAGGTCCCAATTATATATGGGCAGGTACTGAAAGCGGTCTTTTTCAATGTGCCCGAGGGGATCGCACCTGGCGACCTGTGGCCCATAATATTGCCAAACGCCGGGTACGCGCGCTGGCTATGCACAACAATGATCTATGGCTTGCTACAGAAGCCCCATCTGCAGCCGTGCGATACCGCCCGGGAGATAATATCTGGCGCGAATATCCCCTCACTGAGATAGGCGGGAGAGATCGCGTCTCGATTGAGGCCGATAGCAGTGAGGTGTGGGTTGCCACGGGCGCAGGGGCTTTTCTTTTAGATGTGCCGCGCCACCTGTGGACGCATTACACGATGTACGATGGTCTCGCACACACGCGGGTACAGGTGGTTCTTCGAGATGGCGGATATGTCTGGTTTGGCACTGCTGAGGGGCTGAGTCGTTTTCAGAGGTGACTTGCGGCGCACACTTTATAAGCTACGCAACTATATTACAATGCATAACATTAGGGTGACTTTCACATGTAAAAAAATGCGTGACATACGACCTTAAATTTGTTACTTTTGACTCTCGCGGTATCCATATAAATCAACACATTAGTAGATTGGCAAGTCTAATGAACCTTCCGTTGGATTACACGACTATTTTCATTTTCTCTGCCAAAAATACACACCGTTGAATAGATTTGTTCGGCGGCTGTTCATACGCACATGGCGTCTTGAGTAGCCGCTTTTCTTTGTTTGGAAATAAGCATTTATGAAACCTGCTCTTGGACTCATTGAAACGCTGGGTTTTGTCGGCGTTACCGAAGCGGCCGATGCAGCAACTAAAGCAGCGGCCGTTGAGTTGTCTGCTGTTGAACAAATAGATGGTGGTATTATTTCGATTCGTGTTTTAGGCGATGTCGGTGCGGTGCAGGCTGCGGTTGAAGCTGGTGTGCAGGCTGCGCAACAGGTGGGCACTCTGGTGGCACATCACGTGATCCCGAATCCACACGAGGACCTCGTCGATGTTTTTGGATTGATGGAAAAAACGGATGAAATAGACGAAACGAACGAAGCAGATCTCGAAAGTTTGCCCGTACATCGCCTGCGTCAGATTGCTCGTGAAACGCCGGGCATTGCGATTCAAGGGCGGGAAATTTCCCGCGCAAATCGAGCGCAATTGCTATCCGAACTTCGCAGTGTAAAAAGAAATCAAACCGACGCGTAATGCTGGAGCAAACACAATGAACACCGAAACTCTTTGGGAGAGAATCAAGCAAGGTCTTCGCGATGGCGCGGCTACAGCAGCGGAAAAAGCCGAGTATTTGGGCAAACTCGGTCGCGCACGTCTCGATATTGCGCGCACCCGCCACGCCATTCACGATGCATTTACTGAACTTGGCGGACAAATATACGAGGAACTCAAAGATCACGAAGCCGCCATTGAGGCACAAACCGAGGCGGTTCAAGATCACATCGCGACTATTGGCAAGCTCGAAGAGCAATTGCAAAATCAAGAAGCGCAATTCAAAGTATTACAAGAGTCAGACAGAGAAGCGTAGAAACTTCTTCTGGCCCCACCAGAAGTTAGAAGCCCGTTGCCGTGTCGAGAAAGGGATGGGATTTGACATTGGCAATCGGGTAAAAATAGGAGGTATTCATGTAAGATTCTCCCTTTGTTGTTCTAAGACCTTTGTCCTTTATCCTTGCAGGAGTTATCTACCTGCGCAAATCCCCTGTGCAAAGAAGGAGAGGTTGACGAAGTGCCAAGACTATCTAAAAGACCTTATGCTCGTGAAGACGAATCACTGGATCAGTATTTGCAGGAAATTGGCGAAGTTGCGTTGCTTACAGCAGATCAGGAAGTCGTGCTGGCCAAACGAATAAAAAAGGGCGATCAAGGCGCCCTGGAAGAATTGACCACAGCCAACCTGAGATTTGTGGTAAGCGTCGCTAAACAATACCAGAATCAGGGCCTTTCGATGGGCGACCTGATCAACGAAGGGAATCTTGGACTCATCAAAGCCGCCCAGCGTTTTGATGAAACTAAGGGTTTCAAATTTATTTCTTATGCCGTGTGGTGGATCCGACAGGCGATTTTACAGGCTCTTGCCGAGCAGTCTCGCATTGTTCGCTTGCCGCTGAATCGGGTTGGTGCGCTCCACAAAATCGGCAAGGCATCGAGCGGTCTCGAACAGGAGTATGGTCGCGAACCCAGCCCGGGTGAAATTGCCGATGAACTCGGCATGAATGATTTTGAAGTGCGCGATACGCTCAAAATTTCGAGCCGGCATCTCTCACTGGATGCGCCATTTAAAGATGGCGAAGACAACAATTTGCTCGATGTGCTTGAAGACGGTATGCAACCCCCACCCGACGATCCTCTTCTCGATGACGCACTCAGACGAGAAATAGAAAAAGCCCTCGCTACCCTTACCCCCCGTGAAGCCGAAGTCATTACACTTTATTTTGGCATCAATCGCGAACAGCCACTTACCCTCGAGGAGATTGGCGAACGTTTTGGATTGACGCGAGAACGCGTGCGTCAGATTAAAGAGAAAGCACTTCGGCGATTGCGCCATACCTCGCGCAGCCGTCCGCTGAAATCTTATTTGCATTAATACGGACCGCTATTCCAATAGGCCACAAACGGGTTCGCCCGATGTGGCCTATTATTTTTTTAGAACGTTTGGTCTGCTGGGGTGTATAGTAGGGGTGACCCCCTGTGGTCGCCCGCTGCTGTCGTTCGGGACGGCACAGGGGCCGTCCCCTACTTGACTCATTCTTCCATAACCCATACATTTGTCCGTCTAAAATTTTTCAACTTAACCCGGAGGACCACACATGTCTAATCGGCGTTTTATCTACGTGTTCCTTGTTCTGTTTTTACTTTCTAAACCCGCGTCTGTTTTTGCTCAGGATGAAGCAATGCCAGAACCCGCCATGATAGGCGGTAGCGGGGTGACATCCTGGATTTTGAAAGGCAATAAAATTTACTATCTCAAATGGGATAGGGAATTTGAACAAGCGCAGGTTTACGGTCCCCAGGAAATCGGTGGTGAGGATATCAAAGAAGTTCTGCTGATGCAGAGTACGGGGGATTTTGCGTGGATACTGCGGGGTGACGATGTCTATTTTGTCGCTGCAAAACGCGAAGGTACGTTTGTGAGACTGGAAGTCGAGCGGCCTGAAGAACTCCCGGATTCAGAAGGATCGGAACCGGTTATGATGGCTGGTGGCGGGAGCAGAGCCTGGGTTTTGAAGGGCTATAGTCTCTTTTATCTCAAATGGGATCCCTCGTATGGAAATGTGCAGATTTATGGACCCGAAGACCTGCCTCCCAATGACTATGGTCCCTCCGAACCCGTTCTTATGCACGGTACAGGTAGCTCGGTATGGATCTTGCGAGGCAATGACGTTTTTTATGTTACGGCCAGAGTTGATGGTACATTTGTCGATATTGAAATTGAGCGTCCCGAAGACCTTCCAGAGTAATAACCTATACTTGCGAGTAGAAACCTTATGAACGAATTTGGACAGCGCAACAAGATCGTCGCTGGTCTGGTATTTTTTTTCACGACTATTATCTATCTCTCAACACTGGCACCTACTGTTGCATTTTGGGACTGCGGCGAGTTTATCACTACCGCTTATACTCTGGGCATTCCCCATCCCCCCGGCGCGCCATTCTATACTTTGCTGGGGCGTATTTTTTCCATGTTGCCATTTGGGGAAATCGCTTTTCGCGTGAATCTCCTGTCGGCCGCTGCTGGTATTGTCACAGTCGTTTTTATCTATTTGTGTACTGTCCGTTTGCTCTGCACATGGCTCGACCGCGAGAATACCGTCCACCAAATCGCTATTTTGGTCGGTGGTGTGGTTGCTTCCCTCAGTACGGCCTTTTCTTTTTCTTTTTGGAATAATGCCATCGAAGCCGAAGTTTATGGCCTGTCGATGTGTATTACCATGCTGGCGGTGTGGGTGGCTCTGCGCTGGGATGACGCGCACAAAGATCACAATAGCGATCGCCTCTTGCTCTTTATTGCCTATCTTTTTGGACTCGGCGCGGGCGTACATCTTCAGTGTTTGCTCACCATTCCCGGTATTCTCATTCTGCTTTTTACCGATTTGATGGAAGATCGGCCGCTCAAGCATCAGGTGCTCGTGGTCGTAGGGCTTACTCTCTACCCCTTTTTGTCTATTGTTTTTCCCATTGGGGTCGCTGCACTCCTGACGGGTGCTGTTGTCATTGGGTTGCTCATTTTGAGACCTGAATGGCGCACTCCCCAATTCTGGCTTTTGGGCGTTATCATCGGTGCGCTGGGTTTTTCCACGTACTTTGCCCTTTTTATTCGGTCGGGTCTCAATCCCATGATTGATATGAACGATCCCGAGACCTGGGAAAATTTCAAAGCATTTATGGGGCGTCAGCAATACGGAATCCACCTTGTTTTTCCACGCCGCGCCGAACCCTGGGCTTTTCAGTTTAATATTTTTATCAAATATTTTCTTCAGCAATTTCCGTTTTTCGATGGTATTTCCGCATATTTCCGCCGCGCCGTAGATGTTTATATGGGTCGATATGAGATTATTCACTTTTCTCTGATTACACTCGCGCTCGGCATCGGCGGTGCTGTGTATCACCTGCGTAAGGATTGGAAACGCTTTGCTTCCCTTTTTGCCATGTTTGCCCTGATGGGCGTGGGTCTCGTGCTCTATCTCAATATGCCCGATCCAGAACCCCGCGAGCGCGAATATATTTTTGTGGGGGCTTATACATTTTTCGGTATCTGGATGGGCATTGGTGCCGCAGGTCTTATCGCTGAGGTGAAAAACAAGTCGCTGGCGGTTCTTGTGGCGGCTCTCATGCTGCTGGTGCCATCGGGTATTCTGGTGAAAAATTATCACGTACATGATCGCACAGGCGATTTTGTGCCTTATGATTATGCCTATAATATTATGGCTACCTGTGACGAAAACGCCATTTTGTTTACAAATGGGGATAACGATACGTATCCCCTGTGGTTCTTGCAGGGCGTTGAGGGTGTGCGAAACGATATTCAAATTGTCAATCTCAGTCTGATCAAGACGTCGTGGTACATTAAACAGCTGAAGAGGCTCGGTGTTGAGGTCGGTCTTGAAGATGATGAGATTGAAGGATTGCTCGGGGCTTATCCCTGGGACTACGATAGGGGCATAGAAGTGGCAGGTCTTAAACTCGAGGCGGGGGATCTTCCCATAATGGAGTATCCCACGGGTAGAGGCAGAGAGACGGTGTCCGTTTTGGAACCCCATACTTTAATGATATGGCGCATTGTGAAATACAACTGGGAAAAGCGGCCCATTTATTTTGCCGTGACCGTGCCCGATATCAATATGGCGGGTTTGAAGCCCTATTTGTCTATGGAGGGGATGGGGTATAAACTGGTCAAGTCCCGTGGATACGAGCAGTTTGAGGAGGAGAAGATCAAACGCAATTTGCTCGAGGTTTATCGGTACACCGGTGTTGCGGATAGTACGGTTCACAAAGACCCGGTTGCTCGCCGTCTGCTCGGCAATTATTTGATTCTCTTTGATGGGCTTGTCCGTGCGTACATTCGGCAGGGTATGCACAGAGAGGCTTATGAGGTTCTCATGGAAGTCGAAAAACGCGTGCCCCCCTACGCGCTCGATTTCCCGGAGACCTGGCAACTCGTTGGTGCACACTATCGCGATATAGCCCTTTATTTTTACGAATCGGGTGATGTGACTCGCGCTGTTTCTGCGCTTGAAAATCTGCTCCGCCTCGGTCCGCCGATAGAAAATCCCGAAGATATACACGCGATTATAGAACAATGGAAACGGGGGGCGACGCCGAGGGATGTAGATAGTGTGGG
>JAPPIE010000158.1:5701-7870 GCA_028874765.1 Gemmatimonadota bacterium | reverse complement strand
ACCGCCGAGCAACCAGAGAATCTCATCGCAATTGTGAACAGCCATATCGCTGAGCAAACCCGCGCTATTATAGCCAGCGGGCGGAGGAATTGGATCTTCCAGCACCGAAACAATTTTGAACACATTGCCGATAGCTTTTTGCTCCAACAACGCTTTTGCCCTCAACAACGGAGCGTCAAACCGGCGCATAAAAGCCAGCATCAGCGCATTTTTCCGTCTGGGATCCCGATTCAAATCGGCAACAAAAGCCTCGGCAGACGCGAGCGAATGGGTCAGCGGCTTCTCCAAAAGCACGCGACAACCCGCGTCAACAAGCACGCGCGCATCGCGTTCGTGGTCTTCTGTGCGCGACGCAACAAGCGCGGCATCGATCAAATTTGACGACGCCAGATCAGACACATCGTTAAACGCGTGAATCTCCGTCGTCTGATCTGCCTGGAGCGCTGCAGCTATGCGACTGGCCGTATCGCCATAAGTATCGGACACAGCGACGAGTTCACACACACCCGTCTCCCGGGCGAGTTCCTGAACATGCCGGGCGTGAAAAACGCCAATGCGCCCAACACCGACCACGGCCATGCGGATAGGTTTGTTCATAAAAAATTCCTCTACCACAGGTTACGCAGAAATTTGAACGACTTCACTCGTCTCAACACTATGGCTAATCGCCTCTAAAACGTGCATATTCTGATAGGCATCTTCAAGACTTGCATGGGGCTGAATATCGGCTTGCAGCGACTGCGCCCAATGCTGCATCTCTTCGAGATAGCCCGGACGACCGACGCTGTGAAACGCGGTATTGAGATCCCATTCCTCGGTAGGCGTATCGGCGTAGCCACCGCCAGAACCGAGCCATGTCGGAGCGCGATAACGGCGCAAGTGGCGCGTCTCAAACACCTGAATGGCCTGATTATTCGTACCCTTGACAAAAATCATCGCCTCCAAAACCGGACCTGTACCGAGCGTCATCGTACCGACGCCACCGTTTTCGTAACGCAAATTAACGGATATCGACACCGTACCAGACGCACCATCAACAGAACCCAGCGCAAACACCTCGCTGACCTGCCCCATAAAAAAACGCATGCAATCGGTAGGATGAATAACCTGATCAATCATAAAGGGCCAGGCAAAAGGCGACCCCACTTCCCGTATCCGGGGACCTGGCGCCATATAGCGGGTATGGTATTGACAGGCGTCGCCGAACGCCTCATCGTCCATCAACTCTCTGGCAATCTGATGCGCGGGCGCATGCCGCCACATGGTGCCAACCATCCCTGTTTTGCCGGTCTCAATTGAGGCATCGACCAGCATCTTCGCACCTTCAGAAGTAGTCGCAGGCGGCTTCTCGGTGTAAATATGATAACCCCGCTGAAGACACGCAATCCCGATATCCCGATGCAATTTGTCCTCTGGCCTGCCCACAACAGCGACTGCGTGGAGATCTTCATGCTTGAACATCTCGTTGTAATCGGTATAATAGCGGAGTGCGCCGAACCTGCGCGCATTTGATTGCGCCTTCTCCTCAACGAGATCGCAAGTAGCGACAAATTCAAACTCCGGCACCAGCGGTATGCACCGTTGCAATTGCGACGACATATTACCACAGCCGATAAATGCAACTCGGATTTTGTCCATGATATATTCTCCGTGAAATCTATCGTTCGAAATATTCTATCGAATGTGAATGAATAGCGAGACATGACCCTTGTCAACCCCATTCTGGAGGTAAAAAATGAAAGCAGCTACAATATTTGGTGAACGCAAAGGCGGCGTCATAGACGTACCAGATCCAAAACCAAAAGACAACTGGGTACTGGTAAAAGTTCACGCCGCGCCGATGTGTACAGAATACAAAGGATTTACAGGCGGCAGAGAAACCACCTCTCTGGGACACGAAGCAGCCGGTGAAGTCGTCGAAATCGCCCAACCCGGGCGCGTATCAGTCGGCGACCGCGTAGCCGTAATGCCCCAATATCCGTGTGGCGTCTGCCCTCTGTGTATCAGCGGCGATTATATCCACTGCCAGCAAAGCGCAAACTTCGCTGAATTCACGGGCGGAAACGAAGGTAGAGCCACCATGGCGCAGTACCTCTTAAAACCCGACTGGCTACTCCCAAAAATCCCAGACGACGTCTCTTACGAACACGGCGGAATGGCCTGCTGCGG
>JAPPIE010000158.1:0-5601 GCA_028874765.1 Gemmatimonadota bacterium | reverse complement strand
CAAAAAGCCTGGGAATTGCAAACCACGGGCGCGTGTGCAAAAGTCGTATTGAAACCGTGGGCGTGAATCCGCAGAAAAAACGCGAGTAATTTGAGCGTTTTACGCAGATAAACGCAGATGAATGCAGATAAATGCAGATAAAAAAGAGGGACTGGGGACTGGTTGGACTGACTACTGACTACTGACTTTTGGAGGAAGAACTCAATGCTTAAATGTGCAATAATCGGCGTAAGTGGCGGGCGGGCGCGGGGATTGGCAGAAGCGTATCAACACGTAACACACGGCAAACTCGCCGCAATCTCCACGCGAACAGAAGAAAGTCTGCACGCATTTGGCGATGCATTTGACGTCGATACGCGATATGTGGACTATCGGGAAATGTTTGAAAAAGAACAGCCAGACCTGGTACACGTAAATACCCCACCCAGTGTGCGACTGGAAGTATTCGAAGCCGCGGAAAACGCCGGAGTACCCGCTGTCCTCGTAGAAAAACCCATAGCAATTCAGGGAGAAGACTGGCGCGCGATCAAAAACTTTGCAGCAACCGCAAAAACCAAAATCGCGGTAAATCACCAGCTACACTTTCACCCGCGCAGACAGCATTTGCAAAATATTGTACAGGAGGGAAAAATCGGCGACATCCGATTTATCGAAGCGAGTTGCGGCATGAACCTGGCGTATCAGGGCACCCATGCGCTACAATCCATTGCCGCCTTTCATCCAGACGGCCTCCCCACAAAAGTAATGGGACAAGCCTCTGGCACAGACGGCCTGGAAGACACGCCCAAAAAACACTTCGCGCCCGACCAGTGCATCGGAGCAATAGAATACGCCGATGGCCTGCGCGCCCAACTCATCTCGGGACCATTTGCCCCCCGCGTAACAAATGAAGACCGCACCAATGTCCACAAGCGGATCGCCGCCTATGGCACGCGGGGATATGTACACTGGACCATGTGGTCGTGGGAAACAGGCATCGATGGCCACATAGAACGGGGCACGCACGAATACCCGGACGAAGACATACTCGGACAAGCCGCCATGACAGACGCCATGCTACAATGGATAGAAGACGACACAAAAGTCCATCCCCTGAACCTCAATCTCGCCTTGCGCGACTTCAACATCATCCTGGGAATCTACACAAGCGCACTGGAACATCGGCCCATAGAACTCCCCTGCGAACCAGCGGATAATCTGATAGATGCCTTGCGAACGCGCCTTCAATCCCAGGTATAATCCGTCGCACCTTCTTCACACGCAAAAGCCGACTCAATCATCGCATTCAAATCGCCTTGCGGACGATAATTAATCAGACTCTTCGCCTTGCCAATCGCATGGTCATACATATACTGTAGCGGAACCCTGACCTCAAGCGGATCAACCCCTCTTCTTTCTCCAATCAACCGCGCCCCTTCGGTAAAAGGAAAAGGCTCTGGCGCGCCGGCATTGAACGACTCACCCAGTGCTGCGCCAGAGTTCATAGCGCAAACCAGACAATGGGCAATATCGCGGGCATCCTGCGGTTGATAAAGCCATGGGCGTCCGTCCTCATCCGTAATACTACACGGTTGCTGAGGAGACGCCGCCTTCGCTTCGATATCGTGCCACAGTTCTGTACCATCGGCCATATAGAGTTCAGTACCGGGTCTTTCCTGACTTTTCTTCAACAAATTGACCACGCGCGCAACACTGAACTGGTTCAAAATCTTAGTCCCGGACAAAACGTGGCTCGGACGCACAATCGAATAGCGCAAACCCGTCTCTCGATTCGCGCGTTCTGCCATCACCTCGCCGAAATACTTGGACATAGAATACTCGCCATCCGGCCGTTTGGGATGCAATTCATCCACCGGGTGATAAGCACACGGAACATTTTCGCCATTATTGGGAAACACACCCGAAGAACTGGTATAAACATAGCGTTCGAGACGATCGGCAACGCCCTCACACGCGCGTGTAACCTGAAGATTGATCTGATTGTTGAGTTCAAAATGCGGACCGACGAGATTGGCGGTATGAATAACCGCATCCACGCCCTCGACGGCATCTTTAACATAAGATAAATCCGTCAAATCCCCCTCGCGCAACTCAATATCGACACCGTCGAGACGGCTGCGCGCGGGATCATCGGGAAGAATCGTCCCCCGCACTTCACAATTTTGGTCAAGCAACTGGCGCACCAGTCGGCAACCGACCTGACCGGCGGCGCCTGTAACGAGAACTTTCATAAAATCTCCTTTGTGATTTTTTTATTTATTTTTTTTGATACGCATCCGCCCTTGTTTGCCGCGCCGTCTGTTTGTTCTTTTGCCAATATGCATCAACGGGTTTATCGCGCGTCTGGGGTGGCGTCCTGAACGTAAGCGTATAAGCCCTCCGCGGAACATCTGTGCGATTTGGCTCTGCGTAGTGAAGCATATAACACGCGTGAAGCGAAGCCCCACCAGCCGCAACAGGACAGGGAACCGCCCGTTCAGCATACTGTTCGGGATCATCAACCTCAAGACCGT
The DNA here is from genome assembly GCA_028874765.1 of Gemmatimonadota bacterium. Lineage (GTDB taxonomy): Bacteria > Latescibacterota > UBA2968 > UBA2968 > UBA2968 > VXRD01. Next base: position 3,088 of record JAPPIE010000158.1, on the reverse strand, counting down.
GAATGCGCGGATCCCGGTTAATGCTGTGATGCGGCAAAACATCGAGCTTGTGGCTACCGGGAATAAACTGCAAACAACCCGACTCAACCGTCGCATCGTCCAGCGGCATCCAAAAATTTACACCTTTATACGCCATCGCAGGATCGTGATACGCCTGATCCTGATGCCACGGCGTTGCCGCACCAATACGCGGCGGCTTGTAAATCATATGTTCGCCATTCCTATCGAGCATATCAGAACCCAGCAACTGCCGCGCAATCGCCCGCGCATTGGCCAGATAGAGCGTATCCTTCAACTCGGGCGCAAAACGGCTGGGACCGAGCATTTGCGGAAGGCGTGGTTGATCATCCTCATCGGTACCCGCCAGATCAAACTGACTCCCCTGATCCCAACCCGTGCGATCCGAAAAAAGCCGATCGTAAATTTCCCGAAGCTGTTCCACCTCCTCCTCCGTGGTAATCGCATTGAGAACGAGGAACCCATCCTCGTGAAATGAATGAATTTGTTCCTGTGAAAGAGAAATTGTCGGCTCTATCATCTGCGGCCTCCTCGCTATTGTTTGTGAAATGCAGAATAATGTCAACAGGCCGATCCGTCAAGTTAATCCGTTTTGTAGGGGCGACCCCCTGTGGTCGCCCGCAGAAGGTCAGACACAGGTGGTCGTGCGGGACGGCACAGGGGCCGTCCCCTACAGACCACTGATAAACTTGCTAAGAAACGATTTTAAAGGTAAATTATCCCTTAAACTAACCAAAACAGAAAAGGAACATCTATGCGCATCCTGTACCTCGATCTCGACGCCTTAAACCCCACGCACCTCGGCTGTTACGGATATCACCGCAACACATCCCCAACAATCGACAAAATTGCAGCCGAAGGCATTCGATTTAACCAGGTCTATACAACAGACGCGCCCTGCTTGCCATCGCGCACGGCACTTTACTCCGGGCAATTCGGCATTCATTCGGGCGTCGTAGGACACGGTGGCACCGCAGCAGAACGGCGAATAAATGGACCAAACCGCGGATTTCGAGATCGACTGGCAAACGAGGGACTGGCCGGATTCCTGCAGCGTCAGGGCTTTAAAACATCCATGATCAGCCCCTTTGGACAGCGGCATGCCGCGTGGCACTTTTACGCGGGCTTCAACGAAATACACAACACCGGCAAAGGCGGCATGGAATCCGCCGAAGAAGTAACACCCGTAGTCGAAAAATGGCTAAATGACAATGCCGCGGACGACAACTGGTTTTTACACATCAACTACTGGGATGTACACACACCCTATCGCGCGCCAGCGGAATACGGCGAACCCTTTGTCGATGACCCCCTGCCGGACTGGCTGACCCCCGAATTACTGGAAGAACACAAAAAACTCGTCGGTCCCCACACCGCGCAGGACATCATGATGTGGAACGACCGTCCCAATCCGCGCTTTCCCCGGCACCCCGGGCGCCTGGACAACATGGACGACCTGCGACGGATGATCGATGGATACGACACCGCAATTCGTTACGTAGATGATCAAATTGCCATCATTTTGGGAATATTAGAAAACAAAGGCGTACTGGACGACACCGCGATCATCATCAGCGCAGATCACGGCGAAAACATGGGCGAACTCGGCATATACGGCGAACACGGAACAGCCGATCAGGCGACCTGCCATATTCCTATGATCGTAAAATGGCCCGGCGGGCAGTCTGGAATCACAGACGAGGGCCTGCATTACAATATTGATTTAGCGCCCACACTATCCGATCTTCTATGTGGGCAAAAACAAGCGTTGTGGGATGGCGAAAGTTATGCCCCGGTCATTACCGAAGGCGCAGATGCCGGGCGCAGTGAATTGATCTTGAGCCAGTGCGCGCATGTATGTCAGCGGGCTGTCCGCTTTGACGACTGGATCTACATCCGCACCTATCACGACGGATATCGACTTTATCCGCGCGAATTATTATTTAATCTATCAGACGACCCCTATGAAATGCGCGACGTAGCCGCTGAAAATCCCGATATATGCCGCGAGGCTGCATATCGCCTCATGAACTGGCACGACCACATGATGGAAACCATGCCGCGGCCCTACGACAACGACCCCCTCTGGACAGTCATGCAAGAAGGCGGACCAATGCACACCTGGGGAGCATTCGAAGACTATTGCGACCGCCTTGCAGAAACCGACCGTGCAGAAGGCGCGGTCTTACTGCGCGAAAAATTTGGAAACAAATACCGACATCCATAAAAAAAAGGAGTAAACCATGCTCACTCAAGAACAAATTGCGTTTTATCACGAACACGGATATCTCGGTGTGGAGAACGTGCTCAGCGAAAACGAGGTCAACGACCTGCGGCGGATAACCGATGAATATGTGGAAAAATCGCGGGAGGTCACCGATCACACCGAAGCATTCGACCTCGAACCCGGACACACACCCGAAAACCCAAAACTGAGACGCTTAAAAAGTCCGATTTTGCTACATGAAGTATATCGCAAGACCCTGCATCACGAGAAAATTTTGGGAATCGTATCGCAATTGATCGGATACGGCCTGCGTTGCAATGGCAACAAACTGAACATGAAACAACCCGGCTACGGCAGCCCGGTCGAGTGGCATCAGGACTGGGCATTTTATCCCCATAGCAACGACGACTTGCTCGCCGTGGGCATAGTACTCGACGACATGACAGAAGAAAACGGCCCCTTGCTCGTCATTCCCGGCTCGCACAAAGGGCCAATTTACGACCATCACCTCGACGGCCATTTCTGCGGCGCCGTAACCGACTCGACCTTTAGCGACAAAGGTGCCGTACCCGTAATGGTAAAAGCAGGCGGCATCACAATCCATCACGTACGCATGCTACACGGATCAGTATCCAATACATCTGACAAACCCCGCCGACTGCTGCTATTTCAATACTGCGCGATCGATGCATATCCCCTATCGGGCCTGAACAACTGGGATTTGTTCAATGGAACAATCGTGCGCGGCGAACCGACCAACATCCCGCGCGTGGAAGCCGTACCCGTGCGAATGCCCTGGCCGGGCGCACTCCGAAGCGGATCCATTTACGAATCGCAAACCGT
>JAPPIE010000473.1:6500-7872 GCA_028874765.1 Gemmatimonadota bacterium | reverse complement strand
GGAGATACTTATGAAGAGGCTTTGGCGGATGTAAAATCTGCCATTCGGTTTCATGTTGAGACGTTTGGTGAAGATGCGTTATTATAAAAAGAAATGGTGAACGCGTATGCCGGATCGATGCCCCAACATACTTTTTGTCCAAACGGATCAGCAGCGGCCTGAGTGGGTCGAGATGAACCCCGGTATTCCGGTGCGTACGCCGCATCTGCGGCAACTCGCCGAGCGCGGTGTCTGGCTTGCCAACGCTATCTGTCCGTCGCCTGTTTGCGCCCCGTCGCGCGCCTGCCTGGTGTCCGGGCAGGAATACGATCGCACGCGCGTGTGGGGCAATAGCACGTATGCGCCCGATAATATGCTCAAGTACCACCTGCGCTTGCGCGATGAGGCCGGATACTATGTTATGGGCGCTGGCAAACACCATGTGGGCAATAACCAATCGGGGAGCCCACCTGCGTTTCACTGTGGTGTCGATGGGCGTCAGGGCGTTGAGGCATGGGGATTTTCCGATGCCATTTTCAATGCTGGGCTGAATCAGGCGACCATTTTGATGCGCAACAACGAGATGGTGCCTCAGGATGCGTACATGGCGTTTTTGCACGCGCGCGGCCTGGCAGAGGATCATATTGCCGATTACGCGCGCCGAAGCCGGGAGGGCGTGTGGACGGCTACTTTCCCGACGACACTTCCCGACGATGCGTACTTCGACACCTGGATCACCAACAATGCGCTCACCCTTCTGGATCGGGCGCCCGACGACAGGCCGTGGTATTTGGAGGTGAATCTGCAGAATCCCCATCATCCGTGGGATATCACCGAGTCGATGCACCGATGGTACCGAGAGCCGCCCGTGGCGTTTCCTCTTCCCGTGTTCAATACCGAGGATATTGCGCCCGAGACGCACCAGGAGGTGCGTCGCAACTGGGCTGCCACTGTCGAACATCTCGATGCCTGCCTCGGGCGTCTCGTTGCGCGCGTGCGTGCGCGGGGTGATCTCGACAACACAATCATTGTATTCACCAGCGACCACGGCGAGATGCTCGGCGATTACGACCAGTGGCAGAAGTTGTCGCCCCTGCAGGCCTCGGTGGGGGTTCCGCTGGTGATCGCTGGGCCGGGTGTGGAGGCTTTTGGACGCGACGACGCACCGATGACGACGCTGGACTTGACCGCCAGTTTTCTCGAGTGGGGTGGTCTGACCCCCGGTGATGATCTCGATAGCCGTTCTCTCGTTGATTATCTCGGTGCCCACGCGCGCAGGCATCGAGATCTGGTATTTTCTGGCCTGAGTGCCTGGCGCATGGTTTCCAACGGGCGTTTTAAACTGGTTCGCGGCTATGATCCGGCAAAGCGCATCGGGGGCGATGTCTTCGAA
>JAPPIE010000473.1:0-6400 GCA_028874765.1 Gemmatimonadota bacterium | reverse complement strand
ATTGGCAATTATGTGGCGGTGGCGGCACATGTGGTTTTTGCGAGTGTGGGACACGGGTACGATCGAATCGATATTCCGATGGTGCAACAAAGGGTGCAAAAGCGGGAGATTGTCGTGGAGGATGACGTGTGGTTTGGCGCCAATGCCGTGGTTATTGGCGGGGTGCGCATTGGCGCGCACAGTATTGTGGGCGCGGGCGCGGTTGTGACGCGCGATGTGGCGCCGTATTCGGTGGTTGGAGGGACACCGGCTCGGCTGATCAGGAAACGAGACGATCCGCAGATGGACGCAGATGGACGCAGATGAAAGGTGTGAGATGCAACCACAGATGAACACCGATAAACACCGATAAAACGTAAGATACAAGACGTAGGGGCGGTGCCCCTGTGAAAGATACGAGGAGATGGCAATGACAGGGCGCGAATATTTGGAGTCGATTATGCCGACGCGCGAGATGGTGGATCATTTTGTGACGCCTGTGAGGGCAGATGTGCCAGCGGAGTTGGCGCGGATTATGTGCAATAATGCACAGTCGGCGTTTGATCCGGAGATCGGATGGGTGGTTTGCGATGGGTTTCGCGGGGGTGGTGTGGATGATTCGCGCGGGTTTTACGCTTATGAGAAAGACGGTGCGCGGCAGGTGGTCAATTATGCGGATCGCCCGTGTCGCATTCATACGTATGGGAATAGTTTTACGCATTGCGATCAGGTGAGCAATGGGGAGACGTGGCAGGAGTATTTGGCCGCGCATTTGCTGGAGCCTATTCGCAATTACGGCATTGGTGGGCACAGTGTGTATCAGGCGTATCGGCGAATGTTGATTGTGGAGCGGGAGTATCCCGCTGAGTACGTGATTTTGAATGTGTGGGACGATGACCACTTTCGCAATTTGGATGCGTGGCGGTCCATTCGCATGGGACGACAGGGGCGGTTTACGCTGCCGCATTTGCGCGTGAATCTGGAAAGTGGCATTGTGGAAGAGCGCGAGAATTTGTGCAAGACGCCCGAGGAACTCTATCGGCTGTGCGATGCGGATTGGGTGTGGGAGACTTTTGGCGATGATCCGATTTTGCATGCGGTTATGGCGCGCAGAGGCAGTGCGGAAGATGCGTCGGCTATGGCGCAAGGTATGGGGGGAGAACTCGAGAATGCGGGATCGGATGCCGAGGTCTATAGCTTGCATACCGAGGCGGCTTTGTTTGCGACGCGGTTTGTGATTGAAAGGGCGGAGGCATTTACGAAGGCCAATGGGAAAAAGTTGCTGGTGATTTTGTCATTTGGTTCGAGTAATATAGCCCGGGCATTAGAAGGTGAGCCGCTTTTTGACCAGACGTTTTTGGATTGGTTGGCGACAAAGGATGTGCCTGTGATCGATTTGCGCGATGCTTTTCGGGAGGCGTACGCGACATATCGGGGGGATGTGCAGGCGTTTTTGGAACCGTATTATATTGGGCATCACACGCCGCGCGGAAATTTCTTTTTTGCATGGGCGATTAAAGATCGAATTGTAGAATGGCTCGATCCCAGGCCATTGCCCTATAGATAGGAGTATGCGATATGACCCCAGAAGAAAAGTTTATGTTTGATCTCGATGGGTATCTGGTGATTAAAGATGTGTTGAGCCGCGAGGAATTGGATGTGCTCAATGCGGTGGCGGATAGAGCGTTTCCCAGGGATTACGGGGATGTGGAGGCGGATAATGAATTTGGCAATGCCAGAGGTGTGCGCCGCGCGCCGAGTATTATAGATTGGGATGTGGCGTGTCGGGATTTAATCGATCACCCCAAAGCGTTGCCTTATCTCGTTGCGTTGCTGGGACCGAAGTTCCGCCTGGATCACGATTATGCCATTTTTATGCTGAAGAATGGGAAGCGAGGCAGTTTGCACGGCGGCAAGCCGGATTTGTTTCACCATTATTACAGGTATCGAGATGGCGTGATGCAGTGTGGTTTGTCGGTGTTGACGTATGTGTTGTCGGACGCCAATGCGGGGGATGGTGGGTTTGCCTGTGTGCGGGGTAGCCACAAGAGCAATTTCAGGATGGATTTGCCGCGCGATGTGCAGCGGTTTGATCGGGTTCCGCACTATGTTGTGCAGCCCGAGGCAAAGGCAGGGGATGCGATTTTTTTTACGGAGGCTCTGGTACACGGCACATTGCCGTGGCGGGCAGACCACGAGCGCAGGGTGTTGCTTTACAAATACGGTCCGGGGCATTTGATTTCCGCGCCAAAGGGGTACGATGGTTCGGTTTATGAGGGGTTGACCGAGCAACAGAAGCGGATTTTGGCGTCTCCCGGTGTACACGACCGGCCGGATGTATTGGTGTGAATATCTCAACACGAGGGATAAAATGGGAAAGACGCGACGATTGACAATGGCACAGGCGATTGTTCAGTTTTTGAGGGCGCAGTACGTTTCGCGCGATGGGGTTGAACAGCCCTTTTTTGCGGGGATGTCGGGTATTTTTGGGCATGGGAATGTGGCCGGGATTGGTCAGGCGCTGCATGAATATCGCGATGAGTTTCGATATTACCAGACGCGCAATGAACAGGCGATGGTGCATACGGCTGCGGCTTATGCCAAGATGAAGAATCGGCTGGGTACACTGGCGTGTACGACGTCGATTGGACCGGGGGCGACGAATATGGTGACGGGCGCGGCAACGGCGACGATTAATCGTTTGCCGGTGTTGTTGTTGCCGGGTGATATTTTTGCGCGGCGAAATGTGGCGCCTGTGTTGCAGCAGTTGGAGTCCAATGCGTCGCAGGATATTTCTGTGAATGATTGTTTTAAGCCGGTGTCGCGGTACTGGGATCGGTTGAATCGGGCGGATCAGGCAATTTTGGCATTGCCCGAGGCGATGCGGGTTTTGACGTCGCCTGTTGAGACGGGTGCTGTGACGCTGTGTTGTCCGCAAGATACGCAGACAGAGGCGTTTGATTATCCCGAAGCGTTGTTTGAAAGACGGGTGTGGGTGGTGCCGCGCAACCGGCCGGATCGCGATCTGGTGTCAAAAGCAGCGGCGTGGATTCGGGAGAGTGTGCAACCGATGGTGATTGCGGGCGGGGGCGTGTTGTACAGCGAGGCGACAGATGCGCTGGCGGCATTTGTCGAGCAGACGGGTATGCCAGTGGGGGAGACACAGGCGGGCAAGGGGTCGCTTAATTACGACCACGCCAATAATCTGGGTGCGGTGGGTGTGACGGGTACACCGGGGGCGAATATTGTCGCGCGGGAAGCGGATCTGGTGATCGCGATTGGTACGCGGTTGAGCGATTTTACGACGGCTTCAAAGACGGCGTTTCAAAATCCAGATGTGAAATTTATCGCGATTAATGTGGCGGAATTTGATGCGGCCAAACACGGGGCGCTGCCGCTGGTGGGCGATGCGCGGGTGGTATTGGAAGAATTGACAGAAGCGGTGCAGGGATATCGCGTGTCGGGGGATTTGACACAGCGGGTTGCCGCTTTTCGGGAGGCGTGGGAGGCCGAGGTGGATCGCATTTACAATTTGGGACATCGACCCATTTTGAGTCAGGGTGAAGTGATTGGCGCGGTGAATGAAGGTTCGGCGCCGGAGGATGTCATGATTTGTGCAGCGGGCAGTATGCCGGGCGATCTCCACAAGTTGTGGCGAACGCGCAATCCCAAGGGGTACCACCTGGAGTACGGATATTCGTGCATGGGATACGAGATTGCCGGGGGTTTGGGCATTAAGATGGCCGATCCCTCTCGGGAGGTGTATGTGATGGTTGGGGATGGGTCGTATTTGATGATGGCGCAGGAGATTGCGACGGCGGTGCAGGAGGGGATTAAGCTGAATATTGTGCTGCTGGATAATCACGGTTTTGCGAGTATTGGGGGGTTGTCGGATGCTGTGGGGGCGGATGAGTTTGGGACAGAGTACAGGATGCGCGATGAGCGGACGGGGCTATTGGATGGCGAAAATGTGCCGACCGATTTGGCGACAAATGCCGAGAGTTTGGGTGCTTATGTGTTGCGGCCCGAGGGCAGAGAAGGGTTGATGAGGGCGATTGAAGAGGCGCGATCTGTGGATCGCACGACGGTGATTGCGGTGGAGGTTGATCGCGAGGTGCGCGTGCCGGGCTACGAGAGCTGGTGGGATGTGCCGGTTGCCGAGGTTTCGACGGTGGAAGAGGTGCAGAAGGCGAGAGAGGATTTTGAGGTGATGGTGAAGAAGGAACGGTATTTTTTATAAATGAGGTGCATTATGAATATTCCCCCATCTGAACATTTTACGCCTGTTTCGCTGGCGGAGAATTACAATGTGGATCGCGTGCAATTGGATGGGTTTGGTGGCGAGGATTTGGGTGCGATGTATGGTTCTCAGTCTATTCTGGGTATGCCTTTTGAATTGGGTGCGCCAGATGAACCGAATGGTATATTGCTCGATGGCGATGCTGTGCGCGTCGATATGGGCGGTGTGAAGGCGAGCTATGTGGTGTTTTTGCACGGGGTCGAAAATCGCGTGAGTAATTATCAGGAGGGGTTGGCCGATTTTGCTATGGATGGCAATGAACTCGGCGATCACGTGTCGGATTACGTGTTGGAATATGAAGATGGAGCGTCCGAGGCGACGCGCATTTTGCGCCGGTTTGCGATTCAGCAGTCCCGTATTGGGTGGGGGGCAAGTGCATTTGCAGCGATGCCTGCGGCCAAGCCCGGTGTTGTGATGGGGGCGACGGATGAACACGGTCTGGGACGGCGTCCTGCATCGGCTTATGGTCGCGCCGAGACGCGGCACAGTTCGGGGCGAGATGGCGGGCGCATAAAGTTGTGGGTTTATGCGTTGCCCAATCCCTGTCCGGAAAAGCCCATTGGGCATCTGACATTGGTCCCCAGGAACGAGCGGTCGCTGGTGCTGGGGATCACGCATACACAGGTCGCCGATCATCCGCTGCGACCGGGGGTGCGCCAGAAATTGAAGTTGGCATTGCCCGAGGGCGCGGAGTTGAACAGAAATGGCGAGTTTGAAGATATAGATATTGATCTGGGTGTGGTGATGTCGGCGCGGGCTGTGCTGGATTACGATGCGGAACGCTGGTTGAGCGCAGAGATGGATGTGCAGCCCGAGCGGTCTTCTTCTGAGGTGGTTGTCGAGTATATCGCACACCCGCAGGGGAAGCTTTATGTGGAGGGGGATGGAGAGGCGCAGGCTTACGATCTGGCAGGTGCAAAGCAGATTGTCGAGGTGCAGCCCGCACATCGTCCTGTCGCGATTCGGGTGGTGGAGAAAGGGACAGAGACGCCGGTTGCTGTGCGGTTGCACATGCACGGCGAGGCCGGGGAGTATTTGCCGCCTAAGGGGTATCATCGCAAGGTGAATCCACACTGGTTTGAGGATAATTACGGCGAATATGTCAATGGGTTGAATCAGTATTGTTATATTCCGGGGGAATGCGTGGCAGATCTGCCTTTGGGCGATGTATATGTCGATATCCAGAAGGGGTATGAGATTGCGCCGATTCGCGAGAAATTTACGGTGGGGCCGGATACCGATGTGGTGACTTTTGAGATTGATCGCGTGCTCAAGTGGCGGGAAAAGGGGTGGGTGACAGCCGATACGCATGTGCATTTTTTGAGTCCGCAAACGGCGCTTCTGGAAGGCGAGGGCGAGGGTGTGAATGTGGTGAATTTGCTGGCGAGCCAGTGGGGGGAAATGTTCAGCAATGTGTCGGATTTTGATGGGAAGACGACTTTTGGCGCGCGGGATTTTGGTGGGGATGGCGAGTTTCTCGTGCGCGTTGGCACCGAGAATCGCATGCAGGTGCTCGGGCATATTTCGCTGCTGGGGTATTCGGGGCTTATGATTCATCCGCTGTGTTCGGGGGGACCGTCGGAATCCGCGCTGGGAGATGCGCAGGAAGTTACGATGGCGGAGTGGGCGCAGCAGTGTATTGATCAGGGGGGGCTGGTGGTGATGCCGCACGGCCCAAATCCGCAGTGCGAACGCGCGGCTGATATTGTGCTGGGTCTGATCCACGCGATGGAGATGATGACGTTTAATCCGCACAATGCACAGATCAATCCCTATGGGATTGCCGATTGGTACCGCTATTTGAATTTGGGATACCACATTCCGGTTGTGGGCGGGTCGGATAAGATGGCGGCTGCGTCGCAACTCGGCGGGGTGCGTACTTATACGCATCTGGGAGATCGCGAGTTTAGCTATGAGAACTGGATGGCGGAGACAAAGGCGGGTCATACGTTTGTGACGGTGGGACCGCTTGCAGAGATTCAGGTGGAGGGGAAGGCGCCCGGTTCAAAGGTGCAGTTGCCTTCCTCTGGCGGGACGGTCAATGTGACGTGGGAGGTGGCGTCGGTGCGTTTGCCGATTGATCAGGTCGAGATCGTTGTGGGCGGGCTGACGCATGAGCAG
>JAPPIE010000059.1 GCA_028874765.1 Gemmatimonadota bacterium | reverse complement strand
TTTTGATGAAAATTTTGAAGCCACTCGTACAGAGCTTCATTCTGTATTAAAAAACTGGATGAAAGAAGCAGAACTCCCATTTAGAAAAAGGTGGTTTGAGAAAACGACCCGCAAAAATATCGAAGCGTGGTCATCTGAATGTGGTATTCTCTCTGGAGACGAAAAAGCGATGAGGGCACAGGGCCAATCGTATGTCATGAATTTATGAAAGCGATGTTCCTGTAATTTTTTTAAGCTGATTTCCCTTGATAAAGAAACGATCGCTTCATAGAGGTCTTGGCAAAGAAATGATCGTTTCCTTAATTCTGACCCCGGAAAGGTTGTGTAGCGATATGAATTACGACTACATCATTATTGGCGCGGGATCGGCAGGGTGTGCTGTTGCGGGTCGTTTGAGTGAAAGTGGGCAGTATCGCGTTTTATTGTTGGAAGCCGGTGGACCGGATGATCGAGACGCGATTCACATTCCAGCGCGATTTCCAGATCTGTTTCATACAGGTAAAGATTGGGATTATGAAACCACGCCGCAAGCCGGGTTTAATGGGCGACGGGATTACGTGCCGCGCGGCAAAATGTATGGCGGTTCGAGTTCTATCAATGCAATGGTCTATCAGCGAGGTCATCCGAGCGATTACGATCAGTGGGCTGCGATGGGGAATGACGGCTGGGCGTATGTCGATGTGTTGCCCTATTTCAAGAAGATGCAGCACCAGACGCGGGGAGGCTCTGAATATCATGGAACAGGAGGCCCGATTCATGTATCAGATCCTCGGGATCCAAATCCATTGAGTGTGGCGTTTGTCGAAGCGGCCCAGCAGGTGGGGTTCCGGCTGAATCGAGATTTTAATGACGGGGATCAGGAAGGGTTTGGCCTGTACCAGGTTACACAGAAGGAAGGCCAGAGGTGCAGCGCGGCGGTGGGATATTTGTATCCGGCATTGGAGCGAGACAACTTCACCGCGATTCCGTACGCCCACGTTACACACCTTAAATTTAATGGCAAAAGGTGTGTTGGCGTTCATTATATGCACGAAGGGCAAGTGCATGAGGTTGAGGCGGATAGGGAAGTGGTACTTTGTGGCGGGGCAATTAATTCGCCTCAGTTGCTGATGCTGTCGGGCATTGGTCCGCCAGAACATCTCAATGCGCTGGGTATTCCGGTTGTTAAGGCATTGCCGGGTGTGGGACAAAATTTGATGGAGCACGTTCAGGTTGGGATGGCGTATGCCTGTACTGAGGAGATTGCGCAGGCTGGCAAAGATAACCCTGAGCAAGCGATCAGATATCAAAACGAAAGAATGGGATTGCTCACTTCAAATTTGGGGGAAGCGGGCGGGTTCGTGAAATTGTCTGCCGATGCATTCGCGCCAGAATTGCAATTTCATTTTGGACCTGATTGGTTTGTTTTGCACGGGTCTCAAGAGATGGAAGGACATGGATTCACAATTCTGCCGGGGCTGGTGGGCACAAAAAGCGTGGGAGACCTGAAGCTGCGTTCGGCAGATCCGTTTGAAGCGCCATTGATCGATCCCCAATGTCTATTTGACGAGGCCGACGTGCGCGTGATGCTGGAAGGTGTTAAACTGGCGCGAGAAATTGTACGGGCACCAGCTTTTGACCGATATCGTGGACAAGAGTTTTTGCCGGGGGATGATGTGCAGGATGATCGTGCACTGATTGACTTTATTCGCAATTATTCAACGACTATTTACCATCCGGTGGGTACGTGTAAGATGGGCAACGATGATATGGCTGTGGTGAATAATCGACTTCAGGTACACGGAATTGAGGGATTGCGCGTAGCAGATGCTTCGATTATGCCATTCATTATCAATGCAAATACCAACGCACCGTGCATGATGATCGGGGAGAAAGCCGCAGATATGATTCTGCTTGGCTAAATTGGCTACACTTTGGAAAGGATCCTGTATGGTAGAGAAACCCAATGTGATCGTAATTTTTACAGATGATCAGGGATATGGCGACGCGAGTTGCCTGAATCCAGATGCGAAGTTTCAGACGCCAAATCTGGATCGGTTGGCAGCAGAAGGAATCGCTTTTACCAATGGGCATTGCTCAGATACGGTTTGCACGCCTTCGCGTTATGGATTGCTGACTGGACGCTATTCCTGGCGGACGTTGAAGAAACAGGGCGTTTTTCCGGCTGAGGTGCCGTGTCTGATTACAGACGAACGCATGACGCTGGCTTCAATGTTTCGGGCAAATGGATATGATACGGCGATGGTAGGCAAGTGGCACCTGGGTATGAATTTCCCTGGCGAGGTGGGCAATCGCGATTGGCGTCAGCCTGTTACCGATATGCCGTTGGATAAGGGATTTGATTATTTCTATGGCATACCCGCTTCGCTCAATTACGGAATTCTCGCCTGGTTTGAAGGGCGATATGCCAGAGTACCGCCGACAGTTTATACGGCTAAGAAACCCAATAACCGGCATGTGGATTATCGCATCATGCCGCCGTATGAGAACACGCCAGAAGAAACGCTTGAAGCATTGGGCACAATGGGGATGGAGGTTGCGCCTGATTTTATTGACAATGAGTGTTTGACGCGGTTTACCGATAAGGCGATTGCGTGGATGCGGGGCAAAGAAGCAAGCGCCAAAAGTGGTAAGCCGTTTTTTTTATACCTGCCGTTTACATCACCGCACTATCCCGTATGCCCGCGTGAGGAATTTTGGAATCAGGGCGATTGCGGTGGCTATGGTGAGTTCGTGATTGAGACAGATCACCATGTAGGGCGGGTGCTGGATTATCTGGAACAGTCGGGATTGGATAACAATACTATTGTTGTGTACACCAGCGATAATGGTCCTGAGAATTCGTGGCGTGGGCGGATTGAAGAATTTGGTCATCATAGCAATGGGATTTATCGCGGAGGCAAAAGGGATATTTATGAGGGTGGACATCGCGTGCCATTTTTTATGCGTTGGCCCAAAGGCATTCAGAATCCCGGGCGCAAATGTGACGACCTGGTAGGTCTGGTCGATTTGATGGCGACTTTTGCTGAGGTTGTAGGGGCAGAGTTGCCTGCTGATGCGGGCGAAGATAGCCAGAGTTTTGCGAAGATACTCAGTGATTCTGACACACCCCACGAACGATTGCCTTTGATTAACCACGGTGCTGGGGGACGGTTTGCGATTACAGAAGGCACGTGGAAGTTGATTATGGCGCACAAGAATGAGCCGTTGGAGCTTTACGATCTCGCGAATGATCCCGGTGAGACAAAAAATGCGATTGGCGATCACCCTGAGATTGTAGCGGACCTGACCGATAAAATTACAAGCATTGTGTGCAACGGGCGTACGACCCCTGGTGAGAATCAGGCGAATGATACCGATTACTGGGATGATTTGACGTGGATTTCATCCGAGGATTATCAGGAAAGGCAACTAAGATGAGGAACTCTCAACAAATACCGGGTCAGCGTCCCAATATTCTGATTATATGCAGCGATCAGCATCATCCGGCAATGGTGGGGTATCGGCAGTACCCATTTTTGGAGACGCCCAATCTGGATCGCCTTGCGTGTGAAGGTACACACTTTACGCGGGCGTATGCCAATTGTGCGGTGTGCGGTCCCAGTCGCATGAGTTTTATGACGGGGAAGTACGTTCACCAGATTGATAGCTGGTCAAATGGCGTGCCTCTGCCCGAAGAAGAGAAACAAAAAACCTGGGCAGCGCGGCTGGATCAGAATGGTATTGAATCGACTTGTATAGGCAAAATCGATTCCGCTGGTACTGTTGACGATCACAACCCGGGGTTTACATACTTTGACGAACCCCTTCACCGAACGGCGTGGGACCCCTATCCGAGAGAATTGCCTTTTGTCACGCGCCTTCCGGGATATACACGGCCAGCCAGTCGGCGATTTTTGCTCGAAGCGGGTGGGGGAGATGTTGCAAAGATTGATGACCGGCAGGAGTTGGGATTCTATGGTCACGACCGCGAGGTGACGGATAAGACGCTGGCGTATTTACGGGAAAAGGGGCAGGCTAAATCGGAGCCCTGGGTGCTTTATGTCGGTTATCTGTATCCCCACTGGCCGTATCGCGTACCTCAGAAATATTTCGATATGTACTATCCCGAACGCGTTTTGATGCCTCACGATGCACAGTTCCCAAATCGCGATATTCACCCCGCGATGCAGGAGTGGCAAGCTTCCAATGTTTTTGGGGAAGTGACAGAGGATATGCTGCGCCGGACGATTGCCGCTTATTGCGGTATGATCACCTGTATGGATGATATGATCGGCGAGATTCTCGATGAGTTGCAAGACCAGGGGCTGTATGAAAATACATACATCATCTATACATCAGATCATGGAGAATCCATGGGCGAGCACGGGCTTTTTTTTAAGCACTGTTCTTATGAGGGGGCTATTGGGGTTCCCCTTGTGATTAAGGGGCCGGATATTCCTGAGGGAGAGGTCAATACCGACACGCCCGTTTCTCTAATCGATCTCTATCCCACCATTTTGGACATGGCGGGTGTGGATCCCGAACCCGGTCTGCCCGGCACAAGCTGGTTGCCACTTGTGAGGGGTGAACCACACGAACGGTCTGAGCGCGTTTTTGCAGAATGGCATGGCCCGCAACTTCGAGGCGCGTATTACATGATTGTGCGGGGCGATTACAAATACACCTGGTATGAATTTCATCCGCCCTCGTTATTCAATGTGAAGGAAGATCCGAAGGAAGAGCGCGATCTCGCATCGGATATTGAACAGGCCGACAGGCTCAGGGTATTTGAAGAGGAGTTGCGTTCCATAGTCGATCCAAAGGCGACGGCTCTGCGCGCCAAGCGAGATTTGGGACTGATTGCACCAGATGGCACCGATATGACCGATAGTCTTATACCCTGGGTGGGATTTGAAGACGGGACACTTGAGAAAATTCAGCGTGCCGACAGTGCGCGGCATAGGCGGTTATAATGGAGAAAAGATATGACACCTGTAAATAATTCATTGCCCTTTAGATTGAGTGTGGGATCTGAATTAAAAGCTGCGACTTTGACTTATTCGCAGACTGTTCGCGATGAGCCGGGACTTTTGGCTTATTGGCGAGTGGGAGAGACTCAGGACTCGGATGCCGGTAGAGAGAGTTCGTATGTGGCTTTGGGAATTGTGCCACATTTGGATGAAGATCCACTGGGCGATGCATCTGTTGAATTCTTTTTTCAGGTTGTTTCCGATGAACAGTTGGACTACGAACCCTGTCTTATTTCGCATCAGGTATCCCACGGTGAACAGACGCGATTCGCGTTTCATGTGACGCGAGATTTGAATGCGCTTCGATTTCTCAATGGTACAACAAATACGCTGATTTTCCCGCCCGATGGGCCGATAAAAGTGGGGCAGTGGTATCATTTTTTGGCTACGAGCAAGCCTCGGCAGGAATTTTGCGCTTATATCGATGGCGTTGAATGCTTTCTGGATATGGGTTCTCTGGCGTTTGGCGTGCGGCCGCAGGCTCGTCCGATACAGATTGGTGCGTCCAGCGAAAGCGGTGAGGACAGGGCTGTAAATTGCGCAATAGATGAGGTGGCCATATACAATGTGGCTTTGACGCCATTGGATATCGCGCGACACGTTGATGCGGCTGGTCGAGAATCGCTCCGAAAGCGAGTGGTGCATGATTGGGAACAACGGGAGGACGCAGAGAGCGAGGTGGCATCAGAGGCGCTTAGAGCGCGTCTAAACGATCCCGCTTTGTTCGATCCCGGCGAGACAAAAGTCTATGAAGGGCAATATCTGGATGCGATTTCTGTGCCGATGGGGGGTATTGGTGCAGGTTTGATTCAGGTGAATGGCAAGGCAGAGCGGTCAGTATGGCAAATATTTAACAATTTTGAGCATGTTGAAGTGCCCAATAGCTTTTTTGCCGTGTGGGCGAGGCCCCAGGGAAAAGAGCCTGTGGTCAAGGCATTGCAGACTTCGGATGTTGGGGTATTTCCCGCGATGGATCGTTTGAGATTCAGGGGGGAATACCCGTTTGGATGGTTTGAGTTCGCAGATGCCGATTTTCCCCTTCGGGTTGAAATGGAGGTTTTTAATCCACTGATTCCCCTCGATGTGAAATGTTCGAGTATCCCGTGTGGGATTTTCAATCTGACGGCGAGCAATGAGGGTGATTCCCCTGTAGAAGTCAGTTTTCTGGCTACGCAACAAAACGCGATTGGCATCGCGGGAGATGAAGCCCATGAGGGTTATGGCGGCAATGTCAACCGGGTGATTCGGGGGGATGATGCGACTTCGATTCATATGACGCACCTGTCGTCACCGGATGAAGATATGGTGCTGTCGGCACAGGTGGAAAATGCCTGTGCGACAGCTTCGTGGACTGACTTGCGCGATTTGTATGAAGCGTTTTCACGAGATGGTGACCTGGAATATGTCGAAACAGCGGGTCCGTCTGCTGCAGGCGAAACGGTCGATTGCGCGCTGGCTACGCCCTTTG
The DNA here is from genome assembly GCA_028874765.1 of Gemmatimonadota bacterium. Lineage (GTDB taxonomy): Bacteria > Latescibacterota > UBA2968 > UBA2968 > UBA2968 > VXRD01. The sequence continues at coordinate 1,417 of JAPPIE010000059.1, read as the reverse complement.
TGCTTCGACCAGGGGAAAAACGCACTATTACCTTTGTTCTTACCTGGTATTTCCCCAACACCGACCAGGGTACGCATATATGGGTGAAACACGGCAATATGTATTCAAATTGGTGGACTGATGCGCTGGATGTTTATACGGATCTCAAGGCTAATCTCGATGATTTGACACAACAGACGCGGTGCTTTCACGACACGCTCTATGCGTCTAATCTCCCACACTGGTTGCTGGACCGCATAAGTTCACAGGTTGCTGTGCTGAGAAGCAAGACGTGTTTTTGGGCAAAAGATGGGTATTTTGGAGGCAATGAAGGTTGTGCACCAACTTCGGGCTGTTGCCTGGGGAATTGCAGCCATGTGTGGCACTATGCACAGGCGCATGCGCGTCTTTTTCCCGAGATCGCGCGGAGAATGCGCGCGCAGACATTTGCACTTCAGCGAGAAGATGGGGGATTGCCTTTTCGCCACAGCGATCGCCATTTTGAAACACAAGGTCCGGCAATTGATGGGATGCTCGGCGATATTTTGAGTACGTATCGCGAGTATCTGTGTAGCTCAGATCAACAGTGGTTACACGCGCATTGGCCCAGCGCGCAGAAGGCGATGGATTTTGTGATTGCGCGTTGGGATTCAGATGAAGATGGCTTGTTATCGGGTTCACAACACAATACGCTCGATGGTGAACTGTCGGGATCAACGTCGTGGATGGGGACGCTTTATCTGTCGGCTCTTGCGGCGTGTGAAAAGATGGCGGTATTGGAAGATGATGCGCAGTCCGCTGACCGATATCGCAGGTTGCGCGAAAAGGGAACGCGAAACCAGAATCAGACGCTCTGGAATGGCGAGTATTACGTGCAGAGTCCCGACGAGGATGCCCATGAAGACTACGGAGATGGTTGCCATATCGATCAGGTGCTGGGTGAGTGGTGGGCACCGCTGGTGAATTTGCCGGGGCACTATCCCGAGGAAAATGTCCGTTCGGCACTGCGGTCGCTTTTACAGTACAATTTCAAGCATCATTTTCGGACGACGACACAGAGGCCGAGAAAATTTGTCGATAATGACGATGCAGCTATGAAGATGATTTCCTGGCCAAAAGGTCCTCAGCCATTCCGCAGTATGAAATACGGCGACGAGGCGATGACGGGTTTTGAGTATGGCGCTGCTGCAACGATGGTTCAGTTTGGAATGCTCAGGGAAGGCCTGATGGTTGCCCGCGCTGTTTACGATCGCTACGATGGCAAGCTGCGCGATCAGTTGACGGAGATGAATACGGCGTCGTGGGGGTATAGCGGGAATCCTTTTGGCGATGATGAATGCGGCAAATTTTATGCACGGGCGATGAGTGTGTGGTCAGTGTTGCTCGCTTGCCAGGGTTTTGTCTATGAAGGTCCCAAAGCGCGAATTGGCTTTGCACC
>JAPPIE010000331.1:5303-7952 GCA_028874765.1 Gemmatimonadota bacterium | reverse complement strand
GTCGTTCCTTTTCAGCATTATGTCGAAGAGGTCATGGCCGATGGCATTACAAATGTCGTGGTCGATTTTTCCAGAGTGAAGTGGTTTGGCAGTACGATGTTGGGCGTATTAGCGGTTAGCCTGGAGATGTTGAGAAATGCCGGAGGCGATCTCAGATTGGCTGGCATTGCAAACCGGATGGAGAGTTTGATGATGGTCGGAAAATTGTCGTCGCATTTTCGCACGTTGGAATCCGTTGACGCGGCTATCGAAAGCTTTGTGTCCGACCCGCCGGGGAGACGGGGAACATAAATCGCCCCAAACTATCATCTGTATTTCGTTCATAAAAAAGGGGTGCGATTATATCGCAATCCCTTCTTCTTTTGGGAAGAAAATACCTCAATTTAGCCCCATCGGCCCGGCGATGAGGCTATATCATTGAAAGGAGATACATCTGTGTTGCATCGTATGATTCCCTCAGCACTGATTTTTCTATGTGCTTTTGTACAGTGCAGCGAAAAACAACCCGTACCAAAATACACCGGCGACCTTCCGCAATTGCAGGATCGCGGCGTATTGCGGGTGATCGTTAGTGAAGAGCCGATCACCTATATACCCCGGCAGGCGGAGCCGGTGACACTGGATTACGATATCGCCCATAGTCTGGCCGATGCACTCAATCTGAAGTTGGAGCTTGTAAAGGCCGATAATTATGTTCAGATGTTGGAAAAATTACTCGGAGGCGAGGGTGATATTATCGCCTCCAGCTTGACGATTACACCAGATCGAGAAAAGATAGCCGCGTTTTCAGTTCCGTATTTATACGTTGATGAATATTTGATTACAGCGCGGGCAGATAGCCTGCCCCAGACAGTAGCTGATCTGGCGGGTATGGAGATCAGCGTGTGGCGGTCCAGTTCGTATTATCAGACCTTGATCGATGTTCAGAAGGAGGTGCCGTCTTTACGCATCCGCACTGTGTCAGATACGCTCGGTACTGAGGGTCTGATTAAAGGCATTGCTCAGGGCGAATACAAAGCGACCTTGTGCGACGCGCATTTATGGCATGCCATCGCCAATTATCACGATAATCTCGTCGCACCGCTCGTTGTGGCTGAAGATCGTCCACTCGCCCTGATGATGCGCCCAAACGATACAAAGCTCAAGGTCGTGGTGGATGAGTATTTGCTGGCGCATCAATTTACGCGGCATCGTCAGCAGGAATTTACCGATGATCTACCCGGTTTGAAGGACCGCCGCCGGTTGCGGATGATTACGCGCAATAATGCGATGACTTATTTTATTTACCGTGGGCAGCAAGTAGGGTTTGAATACGAGCTTATGAAGCGGTTTGCCTCGGAACAAGGCCTGCGTCTCGAAATTGTCATCCCGGACAGTCACGCCGAAATGTTGCCGTATTTAAATGAAGGCAAGGGCGATGTCGTGGCGTCGGCAATGACTATTACTGAGGAACGGCAAGGGCAGGCCGCGTTTACGCAACCGTATAAGGAAGTGAATGAACTGGTGGTGGTACATGCGGATGACGATTCGATTGCCAATCTCCAGGATCTGGCCGGTCGGACGATACATGTGCGCGCCAGTTCTTCGTTTTATACGACGCTGATGGCGTTGCAGGATTCCGTCAAAGGTCTCGAGATTGCCATAGTGCCCGATGACGTAGAAACCGAAGATATTTTAGCTGGAGTTGAAGAGGGGATCTATGACCTCACGATGTGCGATTCCCATTTGTTCGATATAGAACGCGCGTATGGTCGCCGCCTCAAAGCCGCTTTGAGTATCAAGCCCACGGCACTGGGCTGGGCGGTTCGCAAGGACAATTCAGAGTTGCTGGCAGCACTGAATGAATACATAAAAGAAGAAAAAGGCGGCTTGTTTTTTAATATGATGAAAAAGAGGTATTTTAAGAGCACGCGCGCTGTTGCCAGAGCCAAAGATTCAATGCGGGTCGGTTTGAGCGGTCAATTGTCGCCTTATGATGATCTGGCAAAAAAATACGCCTCTCAATACGGGCAGGACTGGCGTCTGATTACCGCACAGATGTACCAGGAATCCAAATTCGATCCAGAGGCCGTTAGCTGGGTCGGCGCGCAGGGGCTGATGCAGGTGATGCCGAGTACGGGAGAAGAGTTGGGATTCACCGATCTTCATGAACCCCAGGAGAGCATTCACGCCGGGGTCAAGTATATGCGTCAGCTTATCAACAGGTTCGATCACAATCTGCCGATGGAAGTGCGGATTCGCTTTGCGCTGGCTTCTTATAATGTGGGGTACGGGCATGTACTCGATGCCCGCCGCCTGGCGCGGGAAATGGGATGGGATCCCAACCGCTGGTTTGGCAATGTGGAAAAGGCGATGCGATTGTTGTCCCAACCTGACTATTACGAGCGGGCGCGATACGGTTTCTGCCGTGGCGGCCAGCCCGTGCATTATGTCGAAAATATTCAGCGTTTCTACGATGCTTATGTCGAAGTACTCAATACGGCGATACCCGTGAAGGTGACACAACCGCTTAGTTCGGGCTTCGTAGGCCCTCCGCCTGCTGTAGAAGATCGCCGTTGAGTCTGCATTCCTTATTAAAACAGGTATTGCTCAAAAGATAGAGCAATACCTGTTTCCATTTCTCGGTTTTATCTTTTTATCTCAATCCGC
>JAPPIE010000331.1:3102-5203 GCA_028874765.1 Gemmatimonadota bacterium | reverse complement strand
TTTTCAGCCATGCCTATTTCGAGGGCTTCGGCTGATTCTATGCCTTTTTCTTCGGCATAGGCACGCACGTCTTGCGTGATTTTCATGCTGCAGAAATTGGGGCCGCACATGCTGCAGAAATGTGCGATTTTGGCGCCCTGAGCGGGTAGTGTTTCGTCGTGATAAGAACGGGCCGTATCGGGATCGAGCGAGAGGTTGAATTGATCTTCCCACCGGAACTCAAAGCGCGCTTTTGACAGGGCGTCGTCCCAGTCTTGCGCGCCTTTGTGCCCTTTGGCGAGGTCGGCGGCGTGAGCGGCAATTTTGTACGCGATGAGGCCGTCTTTTACGTCCTGCTTGTTCGGCAGACCGAGGTGCTCTTTGGGGGTGACGTAGCAGAGCATGGCCGTGCCATACCATCCGATCATTGCCGCACCAATGGCGGAGGTAATGTGATCATAGCCCGGTGCAATGTCTGTGGTGAGCGGTCCCAGGGTATAGAAGGGGGCTTCGTGACACCACTCCATTTGTTTATCGACATTTTCTTTGATGAGGTGCATCGGGATGTGCCCGGGGCCTTCGTTCATGACTTGAATATCGTATTCCCAGGCGATTTTGGTGAGTTCGCCCTGCGTTTGCAATTCGGCAAACTGCGCTTCATCATTGGCATCGGCAATGGAGCCAGGGCGCAACCCGTCGCCGAGAGAGAATGAAATATCGTATTGTTTCATCACCTCGCATAAGTCGCGAAATCGGGTGTAGAGAAAACTTTCCTGGTGATGGGCGAGACACCATTTGGCCATGATGGAGCCGCCGCGAGATACGATGCCTGTGACCCGTTTGGCGGTGAGGGGCACATAGCGGAGCAGTACGCCGGCATGCACGGTGAAGTAATCGACACCTTGTTCGGCCTGTTCGATGATGGTGTCCATAAAGATGTCAAAGGTGAGATCTTCAGCAATGCCGCCTACTTTTTCCAAAGCCTGATAAATCGGTACTGTTCCGATGGGCACGGGGGAGTTGCGGATGATCCATTCACGGGTTTCGTGGATGTCTTTACCCGTGGATAGATCCATCACTGTGTCGGCGCCCCATTGGGTGGACCACTGCATCTTTTCGACTTCTTCTTCAATAGATGAAGTGACCACGGAGTTGCCAATATTGGAATTGACTTTGACGAGGAAGTTGCGCCCGATGATCATGGGTTCGCTTTCGGGGTGGTTGATATTTGCCGGGATGATGGCGCGGCCTCGCGCGACTTCTGAGCGCACAAATTCGGGATCGACATTTTCCCTGATGGCGATAAATTCCATTTCGGGCGTGATTTCACCGCGTTTGGCATAGTGCATCTGCGTGACATTGCCCGTGCCGCGAAGAACGGTTTTGCGGCGAAGATTTTCCGGGATTTCCGGCGCTTCTGACTGTGGAACATAAGTAGGTGCGACGTCTTCGACATCGCCCCGCGCCCGAATCCACGGTTCGCGCAAAGGGGGAAGACCATTTCGCACATCCCCGCCTTGTGGTCCGCTGGTGTCATAGACGTAAACGGGATCTTCACCATTTGTCAGAGATATTTTGCGGGCAGGGACGCGAATTCCGTGTTTGCCTTTGAGATAAATTTTTGTAGCATTGTTGCCATTCTGGTTACTCATGGCTTTCTCCTTAAAAAAAATAACCGACGATGTGTGCGAAGGCATCGGCGGTTTGTATCTCCATAATGCGCCGTGTTCCCTTCGCTGGCATTACCCAGAGCAGGTTCGTAGGGTGTGTTCTCAGCCTTTCGGCACCCCTGTACGGTCCGCGTTGTTTTGAACAACGTAAGGAATATATTGGTGTCTGTCAAGTGATAAGGGGAACGTCTTGACCTGAAGATGTTAAAATGGTATCTTTGCAAAAATAGAAGAAGACAGGGGTGCTTGCTGCTGTGAGCTGAGATTATACCCTTTGTACCTGATCCGGATCGTGCCGGCGTAGGGAGTTTGTTGAACGGATGGTGAGACCACTTTTCGACTCTATGCGAAGGGTGGTTTTTTTTACCTTGAGGTTGTGATGGCACAAAAGCGCGTGCTCATTGTGGGGGGTGGGGCGATTGGACTGGCGATTGGCTGGCGGTTGGCGCGTG
>JAPPIE010000331.1:0-3002 GCA_028874765.1 Gemmatimonadota bacterium | reverse complement strand
ATTACGCAAGACGATCTGGAGTACTTAAAATTTCGGTATCGCTATCAGCGCGATTTGGGGTTGTCTGTTACCTATCTCTCGGGTGATGAGGCAAGGGAAAGAGAGCCGCATTTGTCGGCTCAGGTGAGTGCGGCTGTGTGGTGTCCGGGCGATCATCAAGTGGATAATCGGCGTCTGGTGGTGGCGTTGAAGAAGGGACTTATGGCTTCAGGTGGCGAGGTGTTTGAAGAGATGGGGGTAGATGAACTTTTGATAGATGGGACGCGGGTGCGCGGGGTGCGGGTTGGCGAGGAAATTTTCGAGGGCGATACAGTGGTGTTGGCTTCGGGATGCTGGTCGCGTGTGATACCGGGTTTGCCCGATTGTGCCAGGCCTCCGGTGCGACCCGTGCGCGGGCAGATTATGCGTCTGGCGATGACGGAGGATTTCGCGCTCAATACAATGGTCTGGTATTCGCGGGTGGCGACCTCTACGGTGGCGTATCTCGTGCCGAAGGATAATGGGCATCTCGTTTTGGGGGCTACGTCAGAAGAGATGGGGTTTGATGAAGATGTGACCGCGGGGGGGCTGTTTGAGTTGTTGCGCGCCGCCTGGGAAGTCGTGCCGGGGGTTTACGATTTACCCCTGGTCGAGTCTGCGGCGGGATTGCGTCCGGGCAGCCGGGATGACGCGCCTATTTTGGGCGAGACGCCTATCGAGGGTTTGATTATGGCAACAGGCCATTATCGGAAAGGTATTTTGCTGACACCGTTGACTGCGCTATCTATTGCAGAAGTGATTTTGGAGCGGCGCACCCCGGCACTTATTCGGCCTTTTGGGATTGACCGATTTGGATTGTGATCCATGCTACTTACAGTGAATGGTCAAGAGCAATCAGTGGATGATGCATCAACGCTGCTCGATTTGCTGATTGAGATGAATTTTAATGCCGAACAAAAGGGTATTGCCGTGGCTGTAAATGCCGAGGTTATAGCGCGGGCGATGTGGTCAGATATGCGGTTGCACAATGGTGATCGGGTGGATATTATTCATGCGGTTCAGGGGGGGTAGGGAAGTGTGAAGTGTGAAGTATGAGATGAAGTACCAGCCTTTTGGGGGTAGCGGGGCCTTCTTACTTCACACTTCTTACTTCTAACTTTTTTTGAGGGTATTATGACTGGCGATTTTAAGATGGCAGGCGTAACATATCGTTCACGGCTGTTGATAGGCACTGCGCATTATCCCAATATGCAGGTGATGTTGAAGTCCGTGGAAGCCAGTGGCGCAGAGATTGTAACGGTGGGCATTCGGCGGCTCAATATGAATGACGAATCTGGCGAGGGTGTTCTCGATTTACTCGACCGGTCGCGGTACACCATTTTGCCAAATACGGCCGGATGTTTTACAGCTCAAGACGCGGTGCTTACTGCGCGGTTGGCCCGCGAAGCGCTGGAGACCGATTTGATCAAGTTAGAGGTAATTGGCGATGAACGCACGTTGTTTCCGGATGTGGTGGGGTTGCTACAAGCAGCAGAGACCCTGGTGAATGATGGGTTTACTGTGTTGCCCTATTGCAATGATGATCCGATTACCTGCAAAAAGCTGGAAGATTTGGGGTGTGCTGCGGTGATGCCTCTGGGGGCACCCATTGGTTCGGGAATGGGGATTCGCAATCCGTACAATATTCAGATTATTCTGGATTCGGTCAATGTGCCGGTTATTGTCGATGCGGGGGTGGGGACCGCATCGGATGCTGCTCTGGCGATGGAATTGGGTTGCGATGGTGTGTTGTTAAATACGGCGGTGGCAGGTGCTCGGCATCCGGTGAAGATGGCGATGGCAATGAAGAAGGGAGTTGAAGCCGGGCGGTTGGCTTTTGAAGCCGGGCGGATTCCCAGAAAGCTATACGCAACGGCTTCGACGGCGATGGAAGGACGGGTGGAAGTGTGATCCGCAGAAAAAAACGCGAATAATTTGAGCGTTTTTCGCAGATGAACGCAGAGAAAAAAGAAGGGCTGGGGTGTGCGGGCTGACCGCTGGCTACTGACTACTGACTGCAAAATGTTATGCTTTCTCTACCTCCTCTCTATCTGATTGCCGACCGGGCAACATGCGGTGATCGTCCAATGCTGGATGTGCTCGCGCGTGCGCTGGATGCGGGGGTGCGGCTGGTGCAGTTGCGGGAAAAAGCACTGGATAGAGATGTATTAGAAGCTCTGGCTGAGCAGGTGTTGTCGCTGGTGGCGCGTTATGATGCGATGCTGTTGATTAACTCAGTAGCAGATATTGCCGTGAAGATCGGCGCGCAGGGTGTGCATTTGCCAGGTGGTGCATTGCCGCGGGCGGTCCGAGATCGGATCGGATCGTCATTTTTAATCGGTTATTCCACACATACCTGTGCGGAATTAGATTGCGCGGGTGGAGCAGATTTTGTGACTTATAGCCCCATTTTTACACCGGGGTCCAAGCCCGGGTATGATGGCGTGGAAGCAGGGTTGGCGGGGTTGGCAAATGCGGTGGCACATTCTCGCTTACCCGTTTACGCTCTGGGTGGTATAACACCTCAACGCGCGGCCAGATGTCGCACGACGGGATGTGCGGGTGTCGCGGTGATGTCGGGTATTTTAGCGGCGAGAGATCCGGCTAAGGCGGTACGTGAATTTTTGAAGGTATGGGAATGAAACAGGCCCTGACAATTGCGGGTTCGGATTCCGGTGGTGGCGCGGGCATTCAGGCGGATTTGAAAACATTTCACGCCCAGGGCGTGTTTGGTCTGTCTGTGATTACATCGGTTACGGCTCAGAATACGCAAGAGGTGCGCGCGGCTTGTGATTTGCCCGAAGAGATTATCCGCGCTCAGATAAGTGCCGTGTTTGACGATTTTGAAATTGCTGCGGTCAAGACGGGGATGTTGTCTTTGCGTGCGATTGTAGAGGCTGTGGCCGATGAGTTGACAGTTCGCAATGGGCAACCGCTCGTGGTCGATCCGGTGATGATTTCGACGAGTGGATTTTCGTTGCTCA
>JAPPIE010000160.1:2132-8040 GCA_028874765.1 Gemmatimonadota bacterium | reverse complement strand
CAAATTGACCACCACCTCATCACCGGCATTAATCGGAATACTCGTCCACAACCCAATCACGCTACCACCCTGCGATACACGCGCTTGATAATAACCCGTCGCATCGCCCGCAATCTCCAACCGTGCCCGACCCTCTTCATCCGTCATCCCCGACCACGCATACTCTGCCGCCTGACCCGCAATAGAACGCGCAAATTCTACCATTGCACCACTCACCGGCGCATCATCCCGTCGCACAGACGCCACCACCACAGCCCCCGACGCATTGTCTTGCACCGCCAGCTTACTCAGCGGCTGCTCAACCTGCTCATCCACCGCCATCATCACGCGCTCGTCGCCACAGTGCCACATCAGTCCTGCGACAAGGATCAGCACAAACACACTGCCAAACCTTCTGAACATAATCCTTATTCCCCCGCTATATTTACTCATCTCTCTTGTGCTTCATCCTTTGATAGCGCGTCACCTGATTCTTATTTTTTACAAAAGCAACCACAACGATCACCACAAACACACCCACAGCCAACAGACTTCCCACCTCTTTTTTTGGATGATCCATCCACCACGCCAGAGCAATCACCGCCCCAACGGATATGCCAGCCATTACAATCTCGCGTATCATTTTTCGCCCCTTCAAAAATGTAATACCTTCAAAATCCAAACACCTCGCATCCATCGAAAAATACACCATCGACAAATTCCAGTCCACACAAAAAGATTGACACAGAAACTGGAACAAGTAACACTATCATTTATATAATTTTATGTGTATCTTGAAACAGCACTCCAATGCGCAACGTCAGTAATAAAAAACAAAACCTCTGGATCGCGGCTTGGCCATGTCCCTGCATGATGTTGAGCAGGGAACCATGCCGCGATGACGGGCGAGGCATGCCTCGCCCCTACATTTCATCTGCGTTCATCTGCGGATCACACTTCACATGCTCTTAACCATCACAACCACATACAACCCCGCAACCGACCTGGGCTATCTGTTACACAAACATCCCGGACGCGCACAAACGTTTGACTTGTCTTTTGGTCGCGCACATGTATTTTATCCCGAAGCCACAGATGAAAAATGCACGGCTGCTCTATTGCTCGACCTCGACACCATTGGCCTCAAACGCCGTCGCCAAAACACCTTTGCACTTCGCGATTACGTCACCGACCGGCCCTATGTCGCCTCCTCGTTCACCAGCGTAGCCATCGCCCGCGTATATGGCAGCGCGCTCAAAGGCCAGTGCACAGACCGGCCCGACCTCGTTACCCGGTCCATCCCCTTGCGCGCAGAAATCCACGTTCTCCCTTGTCGCGGTGGCGACCAGCTACTCAACGACCTGTTTCAGCCATTGGGATATAAAGTCACAGCCAAACCGCACCGTCTCGACGAAAAATTCTCAGAATGGGGGTACAGCCCGTATTACACCGTCGCACTCGAAGCACACATCCCACTAAAAAACCTGCTCACCCATCTCTACGTCCTTATCCCCGTACTCGACGACGACAAACACTACTTCGTCAGCCAGTCAGAAATCGACACCCTGATGCGCCGCGGCGAAGGCTGGTTATCAGACCACCCCAAACGCGACCTCATCATAGACCGATACCTCAGACACCAGCGCATCCTCACCCAGGAAGCCTATCGCCTTATGGATGAACAGCCCTTAGAGCGCGACATCAAAGACAACGAACTCGTCGTCGAAAACAACCTCAGGCTGAATCAGCAACGGCACAATGCCGTACTCAAAGAACTCGAAATCAGCGGCGCACAACGCGTACTCGACCTCGGCTGCGGTGAAGGTCACTTCACACAAGTCTTGTCAGAACACCCCCAATTTACCAAAATCCTCGGCCTGGAAGTTTCACACTATGCCTTGAGCCGCGCTCACAAACGCCTCGACCAGCCCATACAGCGCAACCGCATTGAACTCATTCACGGATCGCTATTCTACCGCGACACGCGCCTCGACGGCTATGACGCCGCAGTACTCCTGGAAGTTATCGAACACCTCGACCCATCGCGATTGCCCGTCTTCGAACGCGTCGTATTTGAATATGCCCAACCCAACACCGTCATCATCACCACCCCAAATGCCGACTTCAACGTGCGCTGGGAATCTCTCCCTGCCGGACAATTTCGCCACCCCGACCACCGGTTCGAATGGTCGCGCAAACAATTTCGACACTGGACACAAAGCGTCGAAAAAAAATTCAACTACAGTACAACAATCAAACCCATCGGTCCCGTAGATCCCAAAGCAGGTCCACCAACGCAAATGGCCGTATTTAATACAAAATAAACCATGAACATCACACTCCCCGAAATCGCACTCGTCGTCCTTATCGGCATATCTGGCTCTGGCAAATCCACATTTGCCAAAACCCACTTCAAACCGACCGAAGTCCTCTCCTCCGACTATTTCCGCGGACTCATAAGCGACGACGAAACCGACCAGACCATCACAAAAGAGGCATTTGAAACCCTCCACTACGTGGCCGCCAAACGCCTCGCCAATTACAAACTCACCGTTATCGACGCCACCAGCGTACAGGAAAGCGCCCGCAAACCCCTCGTCGCACTGGCCAAACAACATCACGTCTTCCCCATCGCCATCGTCCTCGACATGCCCGAAGACCTCTGCCGCGAGCGCAACAAACACCGCCCAGACCGCAACTTTGCACATCGCGTCATCGCGCAACAACGCCATCAGCTCCGCCGCTCATTCAAACGCCTCAAACGCGAAGGATTTCGCCGCATCTACACCCTGCGCTCGGAAAACGAGGTCCAGCGCGCGTACATCACACGCGAAAAAGTTTGGCCCAACCGCCGCGACGACCACGGGCCCTTTGACATCATTGGCGATGTACACGGCTGTTACGACGAACTCCTCGCGCTACTCGACAAACTCGGCTACGACATTCAGCCCGACCACATAACACCACCGCCAGGGCGCAAAGCCATCTTCCTCGGCGACCTCGTAGATCGCGGTCCCAAAACACCCCAGGTGCTCGACCTCGTCATGCAAATGGTCGATTCCGGCGCCGCCCTCTGCATCCCCGGCAATCACGACACGCGCCTCGTTCGCGCGCTACAGGGCAAAAAGGTCAGACCCACTTATGGCCTTTCCGAAACCCTCGAACAACTCGAACTATATCCCACTGAAGACCACAAACGCTATGCAAAATTCCTCGACAGCCTCGTCAGCCACTACATACTCGACGACGGCAACCTCATCGTTGCACACGCCGGAATGAAAGAAGAACTGGCCGGACGCACCTCGGGCACCGTACGCGCCTTCGCACTATACGGCGAAACCACGGGCGAAACCGACGAATATGGCCTGCCCGTCCGCATCAACTGGGCAGCGCAATATCGCGGCAAAGCCACCGTCGTCTATGGACATACCCCTGTATCCCATCCCGAATGGCTCAACAACACCATCAACATCGACACGGGCTGCACCTATGGCGGCGCACTCACTGCCCTGCGCTATCCCGAAAAAGAATGCGTCTCCGTACCCGCGCTCAAAACATATAGCAAACCCGCGCGCCCTCTTACCTCTAAAACCTCCCGCTCTGCACAGCAAACACACGACGACATGCTCGACATCGACGACGTCAACGGCAAACGCGCTGTAGATACCTTTCTCATCCCGCGCATCACCATCCGCGAAGAACACGCCATTGCCGCACTCGAAATAATGAGCCGCTACGCCATCGATCCCAAATGGCTGATCTACCTGCCGCCGACCATGTCCCCATCAAAACCCAGTCCGCGTCCCAATATCCTCGAACACCCCGACGAAGCCTATGCCTACTATCGGGAAAACGACATCACCAGGGTCATAGCCGAAGAAAAACACATGGGATCCCGCGCCATTGTCATCCTGTGCAAAAATGACGATATTGCCCGCACGCGTTTTGGCCTATCCGAATCCGCACCCGGCGCGTGTTATACCCGAACGGGCCGTTCCTTCTTTGACGACACACGCCTCGAAATCGCATTCCTTAAACGCCTCCAAAACGCCGTCTCCAAAGCCGACCTCTGGAAAAGCCTCAACACCACCTGGATAGCCCTCGACTGCGAACTCATGCCCTGGTCTGCCCGCGCACAACAACTGTTGCAAGAACAATACGCGGCTGTCGGCGCATCTGCCCGCGCATCTCTAAACGCCACCATCGAGGCCCTCAACGCCAACAACAACATCGACGTCGCCGATTGGCTCGCCAAATACAAAGATCGCTCACAGCGCATCGACCGCTATATCCACGCGTACCGCGCCTACTGCTGGCCCGTTCACAATCTCACAGACCTCAAACTCGCGCCCTTTCACATCCTCGCCACAGAAGGAAGCGTTCATCACAATCAGCCCCACACCTATCACATGGAAACCCTCTCAAAACTGTGCACGGCCGATCCCGAACTCTTCCATACCACAACATATCGCATCGTCGATCTCAACGACGCGCAAAGTTGTGCCAACACCACTGCCTGGTGGAAAGAAAAAACAGCAGAGGGAAGCGAAGGCATGGTCGTCAAACCCCTGAATTTCATCGCGCGGAACAAAAAAGACAGGCTGATTCAGCCCGCCATCAAATGCCGAGGCCGCGAATACCTCCGCATCATCTACGGTCCCGAATACACCACCTCCGAAAATCTCGAAAAATTGCGCTGGCGCAATGTCAAAACCAAGCAATCCCTCGCCCTGCGCGAATTTGCCCTGGGCCTCGAAGCCCTCAGCCGCTTTGTCCAAAACGAGCCCCTGCGCCGCATCCACGAATGCGTCTTCGGCGTTCTCGCGCTCGAAACAGAACCCGTGGATCCTCGGCTGTAGTCAGGAAGGAGTGTTGCCATGTTTTTAAAAAAAGGAATCCTGTTTAGTGTCGCCCTTGCATTACTGGCCTTTGTGAGTCAAGCCTCTGCCGGTCCCAATGCAAATGCAACATTATCGCTTGATCTCATTCCCGATGGGGGACCAGGCAATCAAACAGATGAGGGCGTGACCTCAGGCACAGTCTCTGGGCAGGGCACAAAAATTGCCGTTGAAATCTTCGCAAAAGGTGTAACTACACCTCTCGCCGGGGTGATAGTCATATTTGACTTTGATCCTGCTATTTTAACGTTTGACAAAGCCGAGAACAGTGCATTTCAATTTCCTGTTCCAGAACCAGACTCGACTGGCATAAACTTCGCCACCCATCCCCCTGTCACCTTGCCGGAATCCGGTTTTCTGGCACGCGCTGAATTTACCACTGCAATGGATGTAACGGATAAGGCATTTACCCTTGGCATTAAAATGGTTTCACTTGCTCAAAGCGTAGCAGTAATCGACGAAATCACAACGACAAATGCCATATCGTTTAACGAGCCTGTAATCGACGAATTTAAAGGCCTGCAACTCCACCTCGACACACAAATTGAAACGCCCACTACACAGAACAACAAGCTGATCATTCCCGAACAAACAGCTGGCGATACAATACAATTTCAACTTTTTGTTCCAATGGCCGCAGGCAAACAAACTTATGGTTACGAAATAGAACTCGACCTGCCCGGCAAGACGTTTTCCGACTACATCGGCAGCATATCGGGCACGAGCTTTACGGACGCACCTCTGCGCCAAACACCGGATCGCCCTATCCTGTCCGCACTGCTCATCTCTACTCCTGCTGTGCCTGAAAATGGTTATATCGGCCAGATTGACTTGCAAGTGACCAATACCCTTGAAGTGGAGACAACGCTCATTGTCAAAACCGCTTCAATGGCCGGTCTCAGTGGACAACAGGACTCATTGGATGTGTCCAACGCCGTGATCACTGTTACTATCATTTCCGGCGATTTCGATGGCGACCTCGACGTTGACTTTGCCGATTTTCTCGCCTTTACCGGCGTTTTTGGATTATC
>JAPPIE010000160.1:0-2032 GCA_028874765.1 Gemmatimonadota bacterium | reverse complement strand
AAAAAAGGATGTCACATGCCAGATCGTCCCAATATCCTCTTCATCATCACCGACCAGCAATACGCCGGGGCCATGTCCTGTGCGGGCAACCCCGATGTACACACCCCAAATATGGACAGTCTCGCCGAAACCGGCGTGCGCTTCACCCGCGCCTATTGCACGCATCCTCTGTGCGGTCCCCAGCGCGCCAGCTATATGACGGGCCTCTATCCCCATCAAAACGGCGCCACGAGCAACGGCACCCCGATCAAATCCGAATACAAAGGCCAAACCCTCAGCAACTTTCTCAAAAACGCGAACTACGATTGCGCCCTCTCCGGCAAATGGCATGTCCCGGGCACCACACCCGAAGAAAGCGGCCTCGAAGTCATCTGCGGCAACCGCGACGACGAAGTGCCCCTTCGCGCCATCGAATTTATGAAACGCGGCCGCGACAATCCCTTTTTCCTCATCGCGTCATTCCTCAACCCCCACGACATCTGTCAGGTCGCCCGCAGTCAGCCGCTCCCCCAAGGTCCTGTGCCAGAACCAGCAACCATAGAAGAATGCCCGAACCTGCCCGCGAACTTCGCCATCCCGCCCTATTCACCCGACATCCTGCAAATGCTGCGCCAGGCCAACCGCCGCGTCTATCCCACCATCGAATACACCGAAGACGATTGGCGACAACTCCGCTTCCTCTATTACCGCCTGTGCGAAAAAGTCGATGCCGAAATCGGCGTCCTCCTCAACGGCTTGCGCGACCTGGACCTCGAAGAAGATACGTATATCGTCTTCACCTCAGATCACGGCGACGGACACGGCGCACACAACTGGAATCAAAAAACCAGCCTCTACGAAGAAGTCATCAACATTCCATTCATCATCAGCCACAAAGGCGTCACGCAACCCGGCGGCGTCAACGACACGCATCTCGTCTCCCTCGGCCTCGACCTGTTACCCACCTTATGCGACATCGGCGGTGCGAACACTCCCGATGGCCTCGACGGATTGAGCCTGCGGTCTCTCGCAGAAGGCAACACAGCCGGTGAATGGCGCGACGACCTCGTCGTTGAAACCATCATCGACCTCGGTTCCGGTCCAGGCGGTAGCGGTGCTTCGCGCGCCGTCCTCACCGACCGCTACAAATACAGCGCCTTTCCCATGGGCCGCAACCGCGAACAACTCATCGACCTCCAGGACGACCCCGGCGAAATGGTCAACCTCGCCGTCAACGCGCGCTTCAAAAATGAACTCGACGACCACCGCCGCCGCCTGCGCGACTGGTGCGAAAAAACAAATGATAGGTCTTTTACAGGCGTCTAAGTTTTACCGCTCACCTTACCAGGAGTTCCAAAATGGCCGAAAACCTGCTCAAGAACAAACTCTCCAATGGCGACGTTGCCATCGGGCCTTTCGTCAACCTCAGCTCTGGTGCGCTCATCGAAATCGCGGCATACAGCGGATTTGACTTTGTCATCCTCGACACCGAACACGGGCCGCTCGACATACCCACCTGCGAAGACCTCTGCCGCGTTGCACACGGCGTAGATATCACACCCATAGTCAGAGTCCGCGAAAATGATCCCGCACAGATCCTGCGCGCCCTCGACATCGGCGCTGGCGGCGTACAGGTACCACAAATCTGCAACAAAGCCGATGCCGAAGCCGTTGTGCGGGCAGCCAAATATTCACCGCTGGGCATGCGGGGCGTCTCGCCCTATACCCGGGCAGCCCGTTATTTTGCAGATGGTGGCGCCATCTTTGAACGCCTCAATGCCTCATCGATGATACTCATCCACATCGAAGGCGTGGAAGGCCTTGAAAACCTCGAAGAAATCATCTCCGTTCCAGGTCTCGACGTCATCTTCCTGGGACCTTATGACCTGTCGCAATCTCTCGGCATACCCGGCCAGGTCAACGACCCGCGCGTGGTTGACCGAATGCGCGAAGCCGCAAACTTAATCAACGACGCCGGACTCACCGTCGGCACATTTGCCGACTCTCCCGAAGCCGCCAACCGCTGGATTGACGCGGGCGTGGGCTACATCTC
>JAPPIE010000289.1:1578-8043 GCA_028874765.1 Gemmatimonadota bacterium | reverse complement strand
AAAAATACCACAACAACCCGTATTTTCAAACTCTTTTTGTACGCTTCGCACTTGATTGGAATGGGAAGAATATATATGTTCTTTCGTTAAATCCATCCGCTACGGGCGGGCACGACATTCGGGACGGCACAGGGGCCGTCCCCTACAACTGACAACTACATGACCAACCAACGCTTTGTCGCACTCATCATCCTGGACGGCTGGGGATTAAACCCGCGCCGGGACCACAACGCCGTGGCCCTTGCCAGAACCCCGACGATGGACCGCATCTGGGCCAATTACGCCCACACCACCCTCGACACTTCTGGACGCGCAGTCGGCCTCCCCGACGGACTCATGGGCAACTCCGAAGTCGGCCACCTCAACCTCGGTGCGGGACGCACCGTCATGCAAGCCATGACCCAGATCGACGACCGCATACGAGACGGCAGCCTGTACAAAAACGAAGCCTTAATCGCCGCCATAGACCGCATCAAAAACCACAACCGCAACCTCCACCTCATCGGCCTCGTCTCTGACGGCGGCGTACACGCATGGCCCGGACACTACGAGGGCCTCATCAAAATGGCAGCCGAGCGCGGCCTCCCCTCAGACCGCCTCTTCATCCACGCCTTCACAGACGGACGCGACACACCGCCCCAAAGCGCAATCCACCGCATGCGCGAACTCCTCGCCATGTTCAAAACCCAGGGCATTGGCCGCGTCGCCTCCATATCCGGGCGGTATTATGCCATGGACCGCGACCACCGCTGGGAACGCACCCAAATCGCCTACGACCTCCTCACACAGGGCAAAGGCATCCCCGAAGCCGACCCCATCACAGCCATACAAAACGCCTACAACCGCGGCGAAACCGACGAATTTATCAAACCCATTGCCATCGCCGGCAACCCCACCATAAAAGACGGAGACAGCGTCATCTTCTTCAACTTCCGCGGCGACAGACCCCGGCAACTCACCCGCGCCTTTACACTCAAAAATTTCGACGGCTTTCAACGCCACACCTGGCCCAACGTACACTTCACCACCCTCACCCGATACGAAGCCGACGTACCCGTCACGGGCATCGCCTACCCCCCCGAAACCCTCTCGCAAAACATGCCCAACATCTGCGGATCAGTCATCGCCCGGGCGAACAAACGACAGCTTCGCATCGCAGAAACAGAAAAATACGCCCACGTCACCTTCTTCTTCAACGGCCAACGGGAAACCCCCTTTGACGACGAAGAACGCATCCTCGTACCATCCCCCAAAGACGTCCCCACCTACGACCACAAACCCGAAATGAGCGCACCTGAAATCGCAGACCGATTCACAGAAGCCATCGCAACCAACCAATACGACGCCGCAATATGCAACTTTGCCAACCCCGACATGGTCGGTCACACCGGCATCCTCGACGCCGCCATACACGCCGTCACCACCGTTGACACCTGCCTGGACCGCGTCCTCAAAGCCATAGAAAACGCAAACGGCGCAGCCATCGTCACCGCTGACCACGGCAACGCCGAACAAATGATCCACTACGACACCGGCGAACCCCACACCGCCCACACCACCAACCCCGTACCCTTCGTACTCGTTGACCCCACCTACACGGGAAAACTCCGCGAAGGCGGCGCCTTGTGCGACGTCGCCCCCACCCTGCTCGCCCTCCTCAACCTGCCAAAACCCGACGAAATGACCGGAAATGATCTCCGAAGATAACCCATCAACTATATTCCTCCCACACCGGAATCGTCCCCGCAGTTGAACCATCCTTCACCAGAAGCTGTCTGCCATCTGTAAAGCCCTCGGGGCGCCCGACCAATTCCCCAACAAGACGGGACCGCCACATTGCGACCTCATCCGCCCACCCTAGATCATCCGCCAGATTATTCATCTCGCATGGATCATTTTCCACATCGAAAAACAGCTCTCGCCCCTGCCCTGGCAAATACGCGAATTTGCGCTTGCCATCCGTCACATATTGCATCCCGCTATTCGACGTAGGCACACTCGCGCACTCGCCGTGGACATAATCTCGCCACCCCGCTTGTGAATCGCGAATAATCGGCAACACGCTCTCTCCATCCACCGTATCCGGAATCGGAACCCCCACTGCATCGAGCAACGTCGGCATAATATCCATCAACTCAACCGGACGCTCGATCACCTGCTCCTGCGGCAACCCCAAACCACTGGGAAACTTCATCAACAGCGGAACCCGCGCAGACGGCTCAAAAGGATTGCGCTTTCGCAGCCACTGATGATCCCCCAGCATCTCTCCGTGATCGGACGCAAACACCACAATCGTATTATTCGGCAACACGCGACCACTCACCAGACGCGCAATCTGGTGATCGATATGCTCGACACACCCGTAATAGCCCGCGCGCGTCGCCTTCATCACCGGAGGATCCAGACACAGGCGCCAGCACTCCGGCTGCAACCCCCGCACAGGACCGTCAAAAACCCGCGCCCAATCCCCCACATACGGCTCGGGCAAATCCATCGCCATATACTTATCGAAATAATGTGCAGGCGGCGTAACCGGCTGGTGCGGATGGATAAAATTAACCGCCAAAAACCACGGCTGATCTCCCCTTTGCGAATCGATAAACTCCAGCCCCTTTTGCGTACACCAATTGGTAAAATGCAAATGCTCATCCAAATGCCACGGACGCCCTGGAAAACCATTGCTATACATCCCGTGCGCATCGGAAGCCCGGTGCCACGCCGCACCATTCTCGCGCACATACTTCTGATAATCATTATCAACCCCAGAAATCGGACTATCCGCCCATTCTGCAGAATCAAACCCCAGCTCCCTCGCAGGCGGACCCCAGTGGGCCTTGCCGGACAGATGGGTGCGATACCCCGCATCGCGCAAAACCCCGGGCAACGTCGGCCACGGCAGCGGTGCCGATGCATTTTGAAGCGCACCGTGATTGCTCGGCTTGCGCCCCGTAATCACCGTACGGCGAGCCGGCACACACACCGGACAAGCCGAATAAGCGTGGCGAAAACGCACCCCCGACGCAGCCATAAAGTCCAGATTGGGCGTCTGCAACACGGGATGGCCTTCAATCCCCAGGCAATCGCCGCGCTGCTGATCCGTCATAATAAGTAAAATATTGGGTCTGTTATCTGGCATCCTTTTTTATCCTTTCTGAAAATGATGAATACAAATCGCGGCAGCGGCAGACACATTCAGAGACCCGACAGCACCGCGAGGGGCAATGCGGCATACCTCGTCGCACTTATCGCGCGTAAGGCGTCGCATCCCGCTCTCCTCATTCCCCAGCACCAGAAGCCAGGAACGATCTGACGAAAACGCGCTCAAATCCTTCTCCGCATGCTCAGAAGTCCCCAAAACCCACAAACCCGCATCCTTGGCAACATCTAACGCCCGGCTCAGATTCGTCTGAACAGAAAACGGAACATACTCAACCCCGCCCGAAGCCACATCGTACGCCGCGCCCGTCAACGAAGCGGAACGATCTCGGGTAAGCAAAACACCGCGCACCCCAAAAAAAGCCGCCGTGCGAAAAATCGCACCCAAATTTTGCGGATCCTGAACCGTATCCAGCGCCAAAAAAAGACCCGCACTATCGGCAAACAACGCCGCGAGATCACAACCCGGATGTTCTTTAACCGCAGCTTCCGCATCTCCCCCACGAGACCGACCCTGCCGCACAGCCCCCTGTTCACCCCGCCCAAAAAACACGCGCACCCCGACCTCCTCTGCCCGTTCCCGCACAGTTCTCCACGCGCCACCGCCCTGTTTGGCAGGCAATCGAATCTCGAAAACATCCTGCGGACGCTTTTTCAGCACAGCCAGAATACTGTGCGGATTTTTGAGATAAATCGGCATTGTCTCTATTTGCTCTCAAACCTATCGACTCGCGGCACGCGCTCTTCCAACTCAATCTGTGACGTGACGGGCTGCGTTCCAGCGCCGTAAAAATAAACCAGATTCCCACCCGTATATCCCGCCGCGCACACCAGACCCGCGGTAACAAGACCGAAAACGAGATACACATAGCGAATAACACCGACAAATTTCTTCTTTAAAACAAAATGCGTGCGTACCAGTGCCAGAGCAACAGCTAAAAACGCGGTAACCGTACCCAGCGTATCGTGATCGTCTAAATCCGCGGCAATACCATCGATATGTTGTGCAACCTCGGCAGCACTATCCCCTGTGAGTGCGACCGGAATCGCGGTCAAAGCGCCCAGTGAAAAAAGCAAAAACCCGGCTCTCAAAAAAAAATCGCGGCCATTTAATATCCCAATCGCATCGCAAACAACACCGACGATCAGCAATGCAATGGGAAAATGTGCGATAAGAGGGTGGATATCCATGACGGGAAATGAGATCGTTTTCTTTATGGGCGCAAGTCGAGTTGCAGCGGCTCTGCATATCGCGGGTCTGCAACGGGCTGTCCCGGCCACGCGCCTTCCAGGAACGTAATGCTATTATAGAAATCGTCCAATGCGATAAACTTTCCGTACTCCTCTGCCCATTCCCGCATGCGGCGGTTGCAACTGTGACGCCACGACAGCACTTCTATATCCCAGCCCCTGCGATGCATGCGCTCTATATCCGCGTGAAATCCAACGCCATCGACAAAGCCACTGCCATCGCCGGTAAGGAGAACAGCAATACCCGGTACACCATTATAATCTACAGTATCTCGAAGCATAATCGTTTGCAGAACTTGATCCACGCCCTGTTCGCTGCCGTGCAATGCCCCGCGTTCCAACAACTGCACCTCAACATCCTCATTCTCGAGGCGATTCCACACCTGGCGCAACTCTGGTGGAATAGAGCCAACAGCTATCGCCCGCTCAATCGGTCGGCCTGCATGTGCCAAAGCGAGAAGATTGCGAAAATGAATACGCACGCGAGCGCGAGCGGACTCCCCCTCGCGCTCTGCAGCGGTCTCCTGCGCGCTAATAAAAATATTGGAATTATCCAAATAGATGAAAACCTTCTTCATGGATCCAATTCTCCTGTGAAACGACCCTGAACTTTCAAAATGTGAAGTAAAAAGTAAAAAAACTATTTCAATCCCGCGAAAAATCCATTAAAATGAGCGAACTAAGATATAAACAAACAAGCCCCACCACAAGGAAGGATTGCATGAACGACCGACCAAACATCTTATTTATGCACTCGCACAACACCGGAACCTATATTGAACCCTATGGACACGCCGTACCAACACCACACCTGCAGCAACTATCAGAACAAGGCGTCTTATTTCGGCGGGCGTATGCCACAGCCCCCACCTGTTCCCCCAGCAGAGCCAGCTTCTTAACCGGCATGTATCCCCATACATGTGGCATGACGGGCCTTGCACACCGCGGCTTTGCCATGACGAATTACGACTGGCATGCAGCCCGCATCTTCAAGACACATGGCTACTTCACCGCAACCGCAGGCGTGGAACACACCGCGCCGGACCTGGACACCATTGGATACGACGAAATCCTCTCTGGCCTGGATACAAATTATCCCGGCCAGCCCAAATGGATCGAACCCGCGGATGCCGTCGTAGATTTCATAAAAAACGCACCCCAACAACCCTTCTTCCTCAACCTGGGCCTAAACGAAACGCACCGGCCATTTCACAGTGCCGAACCCGACAAATACCCCGCAGAACGCGAACAATACTGCATCCCACCCCGGCCCCTGCCCGACACACCGGAAACCCGCGCCGACACAGCAGACTACAAAGCCTCTGCACGCATCATGGACAACCACTACGGCAACGTACTCGCAGCACTCGAAGAAACCGGACTATCCGACAACACCCTCGTATGCTGCTTTGCCGACCACGGCCTGCAATTTCCGCGCAACATGTGCAACCTGACAGACCACGGCATCGGCGTGTACCTCATCATACGCGGACCGGGTGGATTTGAAGGCGGAAAAGTCATAAACGCGATGGTCAGCTTAATGGACCTGTTACCCACCGCATATCGCGCTGCCGGCATTGAAATCCCCACCCACGTACAGGGAAAACCGCTACACCCTCTGATAAATGAAGACAGCCACCGGGAAGAAATCTTTTCAGAAGTCACCTATCACGCCGCGTATGAACCCATGCGCAGCATCCGCACGGAGCGATACAAATATATCCGGCGATACGACAACCGCGACAAACTCGTATTGCCCAACGTCGATGACACCCCCACAAAGGCCTTCTTACTCAAACAAAACTGGGAAAAATTGCCGCGCGATCAGGAAATGTTATACGACCTCATATTTGACCCCGATGAAACGCACAACATCATCGACCGGGAAGACATGGCACCTGTGCGGAAGGACCTGAGCCATCGAATGCACGCATGGATGGCAGAAACGAATGACCCCCTCTTGCCAGACGGACACATCGCCGCACCGGGCGGATCTAAAGTCAACAACTCCGATGGCCGCTCGCCGAATGAGACGCCGGAGGTTGTGGTGTAGGGCGG
>JAPPIE010000289.1:0-1478 GCA_028874765.1 Gemmatimonadota bacterium | reverse complement strand
CGGGGAGGGGCCGGGGGAGGGGTCTCAATAAATTTAAAACAACTTCTAAAAGGAGGAATGTCATGAAAATGCAAGCATCGCTACTCTATGAACCGGGAAGGCCATTGGAAGTGGCGGACCTGGACCTGGAAGGACCGAAGGAAGACGAAGTCATGGTGCGGATGATCGCCACTGGCGTATGTCACAGTTGTTTGCACGTCGTAGATGGCAGCTGGACTGGATTTCCAATGCCCATGGTATTGGGCGATGAAGGGGCTGGAATCGTCGAAGAAGTGGGACCCGGCGTTCGACACGTAAAACCCGGCGACCACGTCATCCTATCCTGGGCATCCACATGCGGGCGCTGTCACTACTGCGCAACCGGACTATCGCACCTGTGTGAACGCACCCCCCCGGGCAAAGGCGTATTAATGGACGGCACATCCAGAATGAAAATAAAAGGCCAAACCGTGTACCACTACGGACCCGCGTGCAGCTACGCCTCATACTCCGTCATGCCCGCCTCCTGTGCCGTCCCCATCCGGGAAGACATGCCCCTCGAAGTGGCCGCCTTAATCGGCTGTTCTGTCATGACCGGCGTAGGCTCCGTCATCAACACCGCAGCCGTAACGCCCGGAGCCAGCGTAGCCGTATTCGGCACCGGGGGAATTGGCCTCAACGTCATACAGGGCGGAACCCTCGTACAGGCACACCCCATCATAGCTGTCGATATCAACCCCGCCAAACTGGAATACGCGAAATCCTTTGGCGCGACACACACCATAGACGCCAGCAAAGAAAATCCGGTCGAAGCCATAAAAGACCTCACCGGACGCGGGGCGGATTATTCATTTGTAGCAGTCGGCAACGCGCAAGTCATCAATCAAGCCTGGGACTGTCTCGCATCCAGGGGCCAGTGTCTGCTCATCGGCCTGCCCCCAACCGGCTCCACCGTCACATTTGACACCGGCAACCTCCAATCCAACGAACGCATCCTGCGCGGCTGCAAATACGGAAGCGCGAGAATCTATGACGACTTCCCGCGCATGGTCGAACTCTACCTCGCCGGAAAACTAAAAATCGACGAACTCGTAACCCGGCGATTTGATCTCGAAGGCGCCAACGAAGCCTTTGACGCCCTGGCCGCTGGAGAAGTCGCGCGGGGGTTGATCGTTTTCTGACCCCTCCCCCGGCCCCTCCCCGACACGGGGAGGGGAGACATGATCTCCCTTTTCACGTAACATCAGCTTCTACGACTCACGCTTATCAAAGGCTATCTACGGGACTGGAGGCAGGAAAAATAGTAGTAATAGCGTGCTGCGTAAGCGAATCTGAAAACGAAACCCGGGGAGAATCGGTACGGCTCGTATCCATAACAGCAGCTGGGGACTCGGGAGACCGTACCGCCGTGGGATCGGACTGCGACTTGCGGATACCCAAAACCGCAAACAGAACAATCCCCATCGCAAAAGCCATCTGATAAACGGGCCAGCGCACCG
>JAPPIE010000403.1:4589-8045 GCA_028874765.1 Gemmatimonadota bacterium | reverse complement strand
ACAACCAGGCAGACAGGATCGGACCACATATCCGATACAAGACGATGTGCGATTGGAAGTCTATTGGCGAAACGACCGCGCCGGTTACGGTCCCGCAGCATCTGTGTATGCATACAATCAGGAAGTTTTGCGTCTGGATTGTTTTGGCGAGGCAAAAAAACACGGCGGGAAAGGGCATTGCCACATCAACCTGAAACAGACCCGGGCAAGGCAGTGGATGTACCCTCCCGGAACGGTTCGAGACCACATTGAGCACGCGATGCACGACCTGACACACAACCTGCGGTTTTGTCTCACGACAAACACGGATGAAAGGATACAACAAATCGAGATTGACCAGAAAACACTACAACCGATTGCCCAGGAGGTTGAAGCAAAAATGCTGGCATTTGCAGACAAACTCGACTTATAATCAGGCGTTCCTTGCGGCTCTGAGAGGGACTGCAAGGAACATTTGATCGAATTCTCGAAACGCTATTGCAGAAACATCTCGAATAACCGGAGCGTACGATGGGCACCCTGCACGGACATATTATCGACAGCGCGACAGGCGAACCAATTAACGCCAAAGTACATGTCCTGACCGCCAACGGTCGTTTTTGCCACCCGCGCGATGCCATGCTCAAACGCGGACCCGGCACGCCCTTCTTCTTCTGCGATGGCGAATTTGAAGTTCAAGCCTCGCGCGGGCGCACCGACATACTGGTCGAACGCGGCACGGAATACGAACCCATCCGCACCGTAGTCGAAATGCCTGAAAACGGCGTCAAAGACGTCGAAATCACCCTCAACCGCTGGTATATCCCACAGGAAAACAACTGGTATCCGGGCAACACA
Organism: Gemmatimonadota bacterium; assembly: GCA_028874765.1. Taxonomy (GTDB): domain Bacteria; phylum Latescibacterota; class UBA2968; order UBA2968; family UBA2968; genus VXRD01. The sequence continues at coordinate 7,208 of JAPPIE010000403.1, read as the reverse complement.
CACATCCACTACGACGAAAAAGAAACCCGTCCCGACGACCGACTGGCCATTGACTGTAGCGTAGAAGGCTACAACGTCACCGTCGTAAGCGTTCTCGACAGAAGACAACTCCCCTACGCCAGCAACAAATATCCCATCGGCGTAATGAACGAATTTACCACCGCACACCACGTACTCGACATCGGCGAAGAAAACCGCCACTACGGCGAAAACTCGCCCTGGGGATTCGGATACGGGCACGTCATGTTCCTCAACATCCGCAACCTCATCCAACCCGTCAGCCGCGGCCACATCCTCACCGCGCAATTCGACCCCGACTATCCCCCCCTGTGCTTTTGCTGTGACGAAGCCCGCGATCAGGGCGGCATTGTGATATGGTGTCACAACGGTCGCGGCATGGAAGCCCCCATAGCCGCAGCACTGGGCAAACTGGACGCCTTCAACCTGTTCGACCCCTTCTGGATGGACCCCGAATACGACCTGTGGTACAAACTGCTCAACTGCGGTATCGCTTTACCAGCCTCCACCGGCACCGACTGGTTCGTCTGCTCCAACAATCGCGTCTATGTCAACACCAGAGGCGCATTCTCCTACGAAAACTGGATTGCCGGTATGAAATCGGGCAATACCTTCATCACCAACGGTCCCGCTATTGACCTGAACGTAAACGATCACCCCATGGGCACCACAGTTGAATTGCCCTCTGGCGGCTCGCTCGACATAGAATCCACATTCACATCCTATTACCCCATTCACTGCGCCGAAATCGCGATGAATGGACACATCATTCACAGGGAAAACTATCCCGAAGGCAAACGCGAAGGCGCCATTCGCCATCGGGTCAACATCGACCGCGACGGCTGGGTCGCCGCCCGGCTCTGGGGCAACCAGCGCGACAGCTTTGACCAATCGATCTACGCACACAGCAGCCCGGTTTATTTTGCCTGCGGCCGCCCACCTGCCGAACGCAACGAATCCGCACAGTATTTTCTCAACGGCATTGAAGACGCGCTCAAATGGATCGACACCTATGGCCGCTACAACACAGACCAGCAACGCGACGAAGTCAAAGACCTCTTCCGGCAAGGGCGAGAAGCGTATGCGAGTCTGATAAATTAAAACCCAAAACAAGAAGCCTAACACCATGAACGAAGACGAAAAATATCTCTTTGACCTCAACGGCTATCTCGTCGTTGAAAACATCTTGACCGAAGACGAACTCGCCCTGGCGAACGAAGCGGTTGACCGCCACCTCGACAAAGGGCGTGTTCGCCCGAGAGAACAGCGTCTTGACGGCGACTCACCAGCCCTTGAAGGCACGCATGGTCGCGGCGAGTTGGGTAGCCTCATCCACTGGAACGAACCCTGGTGCAATCCCTTCCGCGACATGCTGGCGCATCCCCGCATTGTGCCCTATCTCAACGAAATACTCGGCAAAGGCTTCCGCATCGATCACCAGATGTTTCTGCTCTGGATGGACAAAGGCGCCGAAGGCCATCGCTTCCACGGCTCCTCTGGACCCGGATTTGACCCCAACCAGTATTATATATTCAGAGATGGCAAAATGCACAACGGACTCACCGTCGTCTCCATCCAACTCACCGATGTCAACGCAGGCGATGGCGGTCTCTCTCTCATACCCGGATCGCACAAAAGCAATTATCCCTGTCCGCAGGAAATGCGCCTCTACCAGAAACACCAGGAACACATCCGACAGATCACCTGTAAGGCAGGCGACGCAATCATCTTCACCGAAGCCGTCACACACGGCACCCTGCCCTGGAAATCAGATCACCCGCGGCGGTCAACGCTCACCCGCTACACCGCCGGCAACATGGCGTATGTACGCGCCTACGACATACCCGAATGGGCAAACGAACGACAACGCGCAGTCATGGAACCGCCCTATCACACGCGGCTAAATCGCCCAACACTCGAAGAATGATCAAGTCTGGGCATCCTGCGAAAGAGCACATCCCGTATGAAACCAATCACGAGAAGAGCACTCATCCGTTCCGGCCTTGCCTGTTGCGCGATCGCCCCCTGGTTAAAAACCCTGATAGCGGTCGCCAACACCGGCCAGCTTGAACCACAAACAAGGAGGCACACCATGACACAGACATCATCTGGCGTGACCAACACCGAGATCGTACTCGGCGTGTCCGCCGCGTTCTCCGGCCCGTCCCGGGGTTTGGGCATCGAACTGTATCGCGGTGCCAGTGCGTACTTCACACACATCAATCAGCAAGGGGGTATTGCGGGGCGCAAAATAGTTCTCAAAACCTATGATGACGGCTACCAGCCCGACCCCTCTGTCAAAAACACCCTGAAATTGATGTTGGAAGACGAAGTATTTTTGCTCTTCGGTTATGTCGGAACGCCCACTGTAACCCGCGTACTCCCCATGCTCAAAAAATTCCAGGACAAAAACATCTTCTTATTCTTTCCATTCACCGGCGCACAACCGCAGCGAGAACCGCCTTATGGCGACTTCGCCTTTAATCTGCGCGCCTCCTACCGCCAGGAAACCGCCGGTCTCGTGGATAATTTTGTTCGCATCAACCGAAAACGCATTGCCGTATTCTATCAAGCCGATGCTTATGGTCGCAGCGGATGGGC
>JAPPIE010000403.1:2030-4489 GCA_028874765.1 Gemmatimonadota bacterium | reverse complement strand
AAACTCCTCACCGAAGGACAAGAAAACAGCGAGTCATATACGCAACTGCTCGTAAACTCTCAGGTCGTGCCCAGTTACGAAGAAACATCCACGCCAGCCGTAAAAGAGTACCGCGAAATGATGCAACAATACGCCCCGCAACCCCCCGAAGAACTGGTGAAAGAAGACTATACACCCTTCGCGCAAAGCTTTGTCAGCCTCGAGGGATTTCTCAACGCCAAATTGATGGTTGAAATTCTGCGCCGCATCGGCGACGACCCGCAGCGTAGCCAGCTTGAAGACGCGGTCTTCAGCATTCGAGATTTCGATCTGGGCATCGGCGAACAGGTCTCCTTTGGCCCAGACCGACGACAGGGGCTACAGCGAGTCTATTACACAGTTGCCGAAAACGACCGTTTTGTCACGCTGGATAACTGGGAAGACAGGTTTGGCAAAAAATGAAAATCAAAAAACTCTTTCAAAAAACCCGGTTCGGCATCTTCGCGCTATTCGGTGTGATCAGCCTGTCAACATCCGCCCTGTGTATTTACACAGTCGATACACACCTGTCAGAAGAATACGAGAACAACAGCAAAAACATCGCGAAGACCATCGCCGACTCCAGTGTCGATATTCTCCTCAATCGAGACCTTGCGGCTTTGCAGTCGCTCATTGATCAGTTTGTCGAAATCCAGAGCATCAAATACATCTATATTACAGATGAATCAGGTGAATTTCTCGCCCACACATTCGTGCCTGGCATTCCCGAAGTCATTCGAGCGGACGACCCATTCAAGACAGAAGCCATAGAACGCAATCTACCCGGAATGGGCGATTTCGTAGAAGTGGGCAGTCCCATTCTGGCAGGCATTGCCGGCACGGTTCACGTTGGCATGGACACGGGACTGATTGCACTAAAAATTCAAAGAGCAATCGGAAGACAGGTCTATCTCATCTGCATCATACTCGTGGTGGGCTTCTTTGCTGCGATATGGCTCGTCAACCTCGCGGCGAACCCCCTCGGCGATCTCCTCGCTTATGCAGTGGGTCGCGCGCGCGGTGAAAATGGCGCCTCGGACGACAAACTGCTATCGCGCGACGACGAGGTCGGACACCTCGCCAACCTCTTCCTCTATGTTTCTGAGGGTAAAAAAAGCGATCAATCGGACACATAAAAATGCCAAACCGAGAAATACAGATCCCGCGATCAGTCATCGCGCTCTTATGCACGCTCCTGCAACTCTGTTTCGGCACCGTGTACGCGTGGAGTTTCTTTCAAACGCTCCTGGTCAGGCAACTCGGCTGGACATTCACAGAAACCGCCTGGGCTTTTAGCATCGCCATCTTTTCACTCGGCACATCCGCGGCCTGGGCAGGCGCGACGCTACCGCGATACGGACCTCGCAAACTCGCAGTCGCGGGCAGCATCATGTTTTCCGGCGGATACATGATCGCGAGCCTCGCCCTTCATCTGGACTTTATCCCACTCTTTTACCTGGGATACGGCGTTATCGGCGGTGCGGGAATTGGACTTGGCTATGTAACGCCCGTTGCAACCGCGGCAAAGTGGTTTCCAGATCGCAAGGGTCTGGTGACAGGCATCGTCGTGATGGGATTTGGCGTAGGTGCATTTCTCTTGAGCAAAGTGCTTGCACCCTTTCTCGTGCTGCGAACAGAGTCGGATCTGACCCTTGTCTTCTTGTGGCTCGGCATAGTATTTGCCTGTATCCTCTTGCCCTCCAGCTTTGTGTTGAGCGATCCCAAAGCCGCAGTTGTACCCGTCGCTGCTGACGATGAACCGATGGAATACGAAGACACTGTCGCGCCCTATCTGCGGTCTTCTGAATTTGCCCTCATGTGGATCGTATTTTTCTTCAACATCGCCGCGGGCATCTCCGTCATCAGCTTTCAGTCGGAACTCCTGCAAGAAGTTTGGGGATTTGCAGATCCATCCCTGGAACCGGTAACACTCGCCGAATATGGAGCAACGCTGATCGCTGTCAGTTCCCTGTGCAACGGCGTGGGGCGGCTCTTCTGGGGACTGCTATCGGATCGCATAGGTCGCGTTGGCGTCTTCAGAATTTTACTCGCCAGCCAGATGATCGTCTTCGGCATCTTAATGACAGAGCGCAACCCCTGGATCTTTTCCGCGCTCGTCTGTTATGTCCTGTTGTGCTTTGGCGGTGGCTTTGCCACAATGCCATCTTTTGTTCTCGACGTCTTTGGCAGCAAAAAAATGTCCAACATCTACGGGGCAATTCTAACCGCCTGGGCAGCAGCGGGAATCTTCGGACCCCTTTACGTAGGGTATCTGAAAGACGAATACCCCGACCGCGCAGTCATATATTGCTTCTTAATCGGGATTTTTATGCTCGGCCTCGGCTACGTCTTCTCCTATTTGTTAAACGACGACCGCATTCGCCTTAGCAGGCCAACACTGGAAAGCACCCTGCGCCAGTACGGCATTTTGCCCCGATAAT
>JAPPIE010000403.1:0-1930 GCA_028874765.1 Gemmatimonadota bacterium | reverse complement strand
GAACTTCCACAACCAACCGAAGACCTCACACAGGTCAAAACACAACTCGACACCTACGGTTATGGCCTGCTTGCCAACGCCCTCAGCGCGAAAGACCTCTCAAAAATAAAAACCCGTCTAAAAGAACAGGCCCTTGCCGAAAAACAACACGGGCTCGCATTTGAAGACGGAGGTGCAAAACAAAACTGGGGAGATTTTAGGAATAAAAACGGGCAGGTACGCGCGGGGGCGTTTACACAATCGGCAGGAGGCGTCAACCAGCGCGTATGGATGCTGATCAACAAAGGTCGGGTATTTCAAGACATGCTATTACACTCAGAGGTCCGCAACATCGTGGATCACGCACTGGGCAATGATTATCTGCTATCGAGCCATTCGGCCAATATTGCCAAACCCGGCGGCGTTCCCATGCGCCTGCACACAGACCAGTGGTGGATGCCCATGCCAACGCACGCAGACCGAACGCATTTACCAGCAGGCTCTATCACCCGCGAACAAACAGATGAAACCGATGCCGCATCCATCTGGCCCCGCGTAGTCATCAACGTAGTATGGATGATCGGCGACTTCACAGCAGAAAACGGCGGCACCCGCATCGTACCCGGCAGCCACCTGTGGGGACGCCGTCCTGACAATCCCGACGACAACACCACTGAAACAGTCGCCCTCGAAGGACCAGCCGGCACAGTTGGATTCCTCGACGGACGCATCTGGCACGGCACGGGAGCCAATATAAGCGACCAACTGCGCTGGGCCATACTCACCACATTCTGCGGACCCCAGTTCCGTCCGCAGGAAAATTTCACCGTAGGCACGGCACCCGACGTCCTCGCCGAGGCATCGCCCGATCTCCTCTCTTTACTCGGATTCAAAGTGTGGAATGCCTACGGACGCATCGAAAGCCCAGCCGTAGAATATATCCAACCCGGTGAACAATCCCTGGGGGAACTGCGCCCTAAACGTACTGTTGGGAGAAACCTTTAAGCGTACAGACTTGTCAAAATAGGTAGGGGGTGAACGGTTCGTGGTGGGCCGCCTGACATTGGTCGGTGGTGCGGGCAACCGCACAGGGTTCGAGTCCCTCACCCTCTGCCAAAAAATAACAGCATCAATGCAGGGGGTGAACGGTCCAAGGTGGGCCGCGGGCAGCAAAACACAAGCCCGCGTGCGAATTTTCGCATGGGGTTCGAGTCCCCCTCCCTCTGCCAGCCTACCCGAACATCTCTTTTGCAAACGCCAAATTCTTCTTACCCGATGCCACAGGGTCATCCCCCCCTGGCGTTTCAAAAATCAGCCACCCCTCATAACCGATCTGTGCAATCGCATCTCGACACGCGGGAAAATCCACATCGCCCTCGCCCAGATCTGAACGCCGCGTATCTTTAATATGAATCAATTGTGTATGTTCAGATAAATCAACGAGCATATCGACCGAATCGTACCCGTATTGCAGCGCATTCGCCGTATCTTGATACACCCCCACCATCTCAGATCCCACGCCATCGCAAATCGTCCTCAACAATCCCGGTGAGAAACTCGTCTCCAGAGCAACCTTAATGCCCTCGTCTTCAGCGACAGGAGCGCATCGCTTCATATCCTCAATCAGCAATTCTGCATGCGCGCTCGACATATCGAGATTCTCCGCATCAAAATACGGAAGTAAAATACCGACACCCCCCATCCCTTTACAGGCGCGGATCGCCTTTTGCACAAGCTCCACCACGCGGTCGCGCACAGCCTCATCTTCCTCATTCCCCTTGTATTCCCGAAACAGAGCAAAACTGATAGAACACGCTTGCGCGCCCGTCTCCTGAACCCATCGCCCAACCTCCTCCCGACCCGCCGCACTCAAAAGCCAATCCAACCGCTCTTCCTCCCGCAGCACAATCTCCACCCCATCAAACCCAATATCCCCTGCTGTGGCAAAAGC
>JAPPIE010000350.1:2303-8153 GCA_028874765.1 Gemmatimonadota bacterium | reverse complement strand
CTATCGGAACTCCTGTGGTTTATATCCGGATCCGACAACATCTACGACTTAAAAACCTATTTAAAAAGCAACCGGCTATGGGATGGCAATTATGAGGACTACTTGAACCGCCTGGGAAGAGATAAAAACGACGGCAACATGGGACGTATTTACGGTGTACAGTGGCGGCAATGGAAAGGCGCCAACGGGAAAGTAGTAGATCAGCTTCAAAATGCGATTGATTTAATCCGAGAAAACCCCGAATCCCGACGCATCCTGGTCAATGCCTGGAACGCAGCGGAAATAGGCACTCGAGACGTGGCCCTGCCCCCGTGTCACAACTTCTTCCAATTTTACGTCGCAGAAGGCAAACTATCCCTACAAATGTATCAGCGATCCTGCGACATGTTCTTAGGCGTACCGCTCAACATCGCGTCCTATTCCGTATTATTGCACATGGTCGCAAAAATCACGAACCTCACACCCTGCGAATTTATCCATGTCCTCGGCGACGCGCACATCTACTTAAACCATCTCGACGCAGTAAAAAAACAACTATCTCGGAAGCCATATCCCCTGCCCGAATTGCGGATAAAAGACCGCGGACAAACCGAAATTGACCATTTTGAAATGGACGACTTTGAACTCATCAACTATCAGCATCACGACACCATCCGCGCGGAAATGGCGGTTTAAGACGGCCACCCATTATTCTTTTTTATCGCGTATTGCGCGGATCATCTGCCACAAGATATGTCCAATGCCGACCAAAATAAAAACGGACGTGAGAACCAGAAAAATTTGGACGCCTAAAGGCAGGTTGTCAAATGGAATGAACGGATGCATGATAGGTAAACCAGTTATTATCGCTTTTGCCGAACGTCGTCTGAACAGGACCCGAATATCGTGAAAATATTACTCTTAATCTGTGTCGAAAGTAAAGTACAAGTTTCTCGCCAATTTATCAACTCGGCAACCGACGCCAAAATCGCCGATCAGGTAGTAGCCACTTCCTTTGATAAATTGGAAGAAAGCGTGCGTACCGCTGAAGGAATTGATCAAATTATCGTCTTCCCCGCCCTGATCGCCCTGCCCGATGCAATGCGCGAAAACTTATTGCAACGCATCGCATCTCTCCAAAATGAAAACCCACAAACACGCATCCTGATGACCAGCCCATTGGGCGGTGATCCCCGCTTATTCGACATGATCCAGGACCGCATGACAGCCGCCCTGAAAAGTACGCAAAACACACCCATATTGACAATAGAAACACCGAATACGTCTCGAACCCTCGACTTTGAAAACTTCGCCACACTACCAGATCAGATCGCAGATATAAGCACACTCGTCCCCGACCGTCAGGGACAGGGCGTTTGGATACGCGAAGTATTGGACCACACACCCAATGCCGACGCAATCTTTTACGCAGACGCCGACCGTTTTTCAGCCACAGTCGATCTCGCCCTCGTCCGGGAGCAAGGATTGTTAATCTACGGACTGGAAGGACAGCCCTTACCCGCCAGCTATGGCGGACCTTTGCGGTTGATCATACCCGGACACGACGACCGCTGTGCAAATGTAAAAGGCGTAGCGCGGGTCGAAATCGCATTGAAATAGCGAAAATAACGATGCGTCAACCCGCCATTTTCACCAGGAGAAAACACACCATGTCATTGACACAAAATCAAATTAACCAGTATCGCGATCGGGGATTTTTGATTGCGGAAAATGTATTGGATGATTCAGCCTTTGAACCGATTGAACACGCTTATGACGTATTGATCAATCAAAAGGCGCAAGAACTATTGGAAGAAGGGACGATCTCATCCGTACATGCAGACAAATCCTTCAGCCATCGCTTAGCCGCGATTGCACGGGAATTAGACGATGAAGGATATGACGCACTGCGCAGTTTTGCGGGTGGATTCGACATCATGCGCGCACGTGTGAAACCGATGTTCGACATCTTCTTCAACGAACAATTATTATCCGCCGTTGAAAGCCTCATAGGACCAGAAATAACCCTGAGCCCCATTCAGCATTTTCGCCCCTACTTGCCCGCGCGGGAAACACAACCCGGACAGGTACCCTGGCACCAGGACCAGGGCGTAACAAAAGAAGAAGCGGACATCTCGGAAATCATAACCTGCTGGATACCACTCGTAGATGTCACCCCAGAACGCGGGTGCTTACAGGTACTGCCGGGCGTAGTACCCCTGGGACTGCTCGAACACCAGCGCGAAGGCGGCACCATGATCAAACCCATGTACATGCCGGAAATCGAACCCGTAAACTGCATCATGAAACGCGGAGACGTACTCATGATGAGTGCGTACACCCCGCACAGAGGGCAACCAAACCGCACAAACATAGTGCGCTGGAGCATGGACCTGCGATTTCAAAAAACCGGCACACCCACGGGACGTCCATTCTGGCCCGAATTTATCGTCCAGAGCAAAGAAAATCCCGCATCTGTGCAAAACAGCTTTGACGAATGGTGTACGCGGTGGATAACGGACCTGCGCGAGAGCAAAGGCACCCATCTGCATCGGGTGTGACGTAGCGGGCGGGCACAGGGGCACCGCCCCTACAAACACTGGATCGCGGCTCAAAACCATGCCGCGATGATAGGGGGACACAGAGACCTACCCCTCATTCAAACGGAATATCATCCGCATTAAAAACCTGCGTGCGTTTCATCATGCGGCGTTCCGATGGAGGAAAGGGCTCGCGGCGATGCATCGTGGGGCGATTATCCCACATCACAAGATCGCCAACCTGCCAGATATGGGTCCATAAAAATTCGGGACGTGCGGCGTGCTCAAAAAGCACCTTGAGAAGCGCGTCGCTCTCATTGGCGGGCATATCGAGAATATATTTGGTCAGATGGGGACCTGCATAAAGCGACTTGCGCCCGGTTTCTGGATGGGTGCGCACGACCGGATGGTCAACGCGCTCGGGTGGGTTTTGTTCCTCAACATAATGGCGATGCACGGCTCGCAATCCCGTGAGCCGTTTTTTCATATCTTCATCTAACGCTTGATACGCGGCATAACAATTGCACCACTGGGTATTGCCCCCTGTACTGGGAATCTCAAGCGCGTAGAGAACGGAAATCGTGCCGGGCCGCTTGAGATACGACAAATCGGAGTGAAAGCTAACCTCTCCATCGCCCAGAGCACCGATGGGCTGGCCGTTCTCTTCAATATTGGAAACAATAAAAATCTCTTTGTGTTCCCGGTCGAGTTGTTTGCGAACGTGTTCTACCGCACGGCCAAAATAATTGGTAAAGCGAATCTGATCTTCCTCGCTCAAATCCTGATCGCGAAAATACACAACACAGTAATCGAGCAACGCCTGGCGAATAGCCTGGACAATATCATCATCGAGTCCCTGCGAAAGATCAAGCCCCCGAATTTCAGCGCCCAGTGCGCCGCCAGAAGGTATGACTTGCATAGTTTGTACCACCTCATCTATCCGGCCATTTATACGCGACCTTTGCATTCTTCCAAAAATACTTCTCCAGCACCGCGTCACCCTTTTGAGAAAAATAATCATACACAAGGCGTTGTGCCTCAGCCGGGGTGCGCTTGCTGCGTTCGAGAACAGGCCAATCACTGCCGTAAATCACGCGATCTTCACCAAAAAGCTGCCAGAGCGCGTCGAGCAAATAGACATAAAAGTCGGGCTCTGTGGGTGCCGGAATAACCTGACAGCGCAAATCCATCAGACCCGACACCTTACAAAAAATATTGGGCTGTTCGGCGGCTTTTTGCATAAGCTCCAAACGCTCGGGCGCGATGGGCTTGCCATCTGCCGGAACATTGCCGCAGTGATTGATCACAATGCGGAGATCGGGCAACCGACGCGCGATTTCGATAACCGCCTCATTGACCCCCGAATCGAGTTCGAGATCGCGTTCGACGAGCTTCTCAAAAGCACCTGCCATCTCGCCCAAATCTTCGCGCTCCCAGGGATGAGTGCGCGGGCGAATACCCAAAAAGAGCGGATTGGGAGATAGGCGATTGAGATGATCGCCAAAATCCTCAGCCCGCGGATCGAGATTGCCAACCAGCCCCACGATAAACGGATCATCTTCAATCACATCGAGCACCCACTGGTTGTCTTCGACCCATGTACTCGCCTCGACAATAATAGCCCCCGTAACACCTTCAGACGCGACCAGCACTCTGTAGTCTTCGGGCATAACGCGGCGATAAATCTCGTCATCAGGTTCGGGAAAGGGCACACCCTCTGGACGAGTGGGATCGTAAATATGGATATGCGTATCAATAATCATTCATTACCCCTTTATAATGCTACTTCATCTATGTCCATATGCTCGCGCAACCGCCCGAGCGCGCGGTCTTTGAGCTGGCGCACGCGCTCGCGGCTAATGTGAAAACGCTTGCCCACTTGCTCCAGCGATTCCGCGTTATCGACATCCAGGCCAAAATAGCGATTGATAATCTCGGCTTCGCGTTCGGGCAAATCGGCCAGACCCTTGTGCAAAAGATCGCGCAATCGGCTGGCATGCACATCCTCATCTGGCAGGGGCGCATCGTCGGGAACAACATCGGCAAACTGACGGTCACCATCTTCATATACTGGCCTGTCGAGTGAGACAGACGCCAGGCTCGTTTGAAGTGCCTTGCGCACCCGTCGAGTTGAAAAATCGGTTTCCGAAGCCAACTCGTCAATCGTGGGAACGCGACCATATGTTTGTGAAAGTGCGGCAGACACTTTGTTGAGCACATCGCGATCATCTATTTGATTGACCGGAAACGCAATCGGATGCGTCTGCCGATTGAGAGCAGAGAGCATGGCCTGGCGAATCCACCATACTGCATAAGTGATAAACTTGTACCCGCGCTCGGGATCATAGGTTTGGGTAGCGCGTATAAGACCCATATTGCCCTCGGCAATAAGATCGGAAAGAGGCAACCCACGCCCCGTGTATTCACCAGCCACGCGCACAACAAAACGCAAATTGGCTGTAATGAGATGATTCAGCGCCTTTTGGTCGCCCTTGCGCGCGGCATTTATGGCTTTGACCTCATCTTCGCGGGAAAGAGGTGTGTATTTGCGAATATCGCGCAAATAAAGATCTGTAAGCTGTGCTTGCGAAGAATCATCCAAAGGGGAATCGCTTCCCGTTAAGGAATCTACTGATTTTTTTTGTTCTTTTTTCATAGCTTTAATTCCAGTGTCTCGGCAGTTGATGGGGAATGAAAAAATGGTACGGACTGACACGTCGGTTGGTTGAGCGTTTGACACGCTGGACAGAGACGCTCTTCAACTCTGAGATCACAGGGCAAACACGCGCAGATACTGGCTATGGTTTGGGTCAGCGTTTTGCGTATATGCTTGTAGTGTTCAATCTGTTCTTCGACTTCTTTAAGCCGGTCATTGAGATCTTCGAGAATATCATGCGCGAGTTCGCCTGCAGTTTTATTTTGCTCGCGTTTGTCAATAATGACCTTGATATGTTCGAGATCAAATTCCATCTCTTTCAGACTCAAAATCATGCGCAACCGCGCAAGTTGCTCGTGGGAATAACATCGAAAACCACCGCTACTTCGGCATTCGGGATATATCAGACCCATCTCTTCGTAATAGCGCACTGTGCGGGTGGTCGTACCGGCTTCTTTCGCCAATTTCCCAATATGCATCAAACCATCATTGCATTTTGACACGACAAAACACCTCGTTTTTATGAGCGAAACAGACAAACTTTTACGTAACGTTAAAGTTGGGCGAAAAAATATACCTCAACACAACATCAATGTCAACGAAAAACTTTGACGTTACGTTAAGGTTTGGCAATCATCCATCAGCCCGTCCTGCTTCCGCCCCTTAATTCTCAAT
>JAPPIE010000350.1:0-2203 GCA_028874765.1 Gemmatimonadota bacterium | reverse complement strand
TTAATTCTCAATGGTGGAACAAACGCACCCCGGTTATAACCAGAAGCATACCGTATTCATCGCAGGCAGCGATAACATCGTCGTCGCGCACCGAACCCCCGGTCTCAACCACGTATTTGACACCCGTACGAGCGGCGCGATCAATATTATCTCGAAAGGGAATAAACGCATCGGAACTGAGCACAATATTGTCCATCTGTCCAATCCACGCGCGCCGCTCGTCCTCCTCCAAAGGAGAAGGCACAGTATCGAAACAACCTTCCCAAACCCGACGTTCCTCATCGGTCATATTGCCACGCAAATAAGCTTCAATAGCATTGATCTTTTCGGGGCGTCTCAGACCTCTTCTAAATTTGAAATTGAGAATATCCGGATGCTGGCGCAAATACCACGCTTCGGCTTTCCCTGCGGCAATATCCGTACATGCCAGACGATTTTGCTGCCCGGCACCATTGCCAATAACCTGTCCATCAAAGGCAAAACACATAGAATTGGATTGCGTGTACTTCAAAGCAATAGTCGCCAGGAGCATATCGCGCTGTGCTTCGGAAGACACTTCTTTATTTTTTGTCACAATATTCGTTAAAATATCTGTGTTAATGGCTTTGGTATTGCGTGTCTGTTCCAGAACAACGCCGAAAACATCGCGAGTCTCCGGACCAGCAGGTGCGTATGATTCATCCATCTGGAGAATAACATAACTACCGCCCTTTTTCTTCTTGAGAATATCGAACGCCTCCGGTTGATACCCCGGAGCAATAATACCATCGGACACTTCGCGGCTGAGCAAGCGCGCAGTCGATTGATCCACCTCATCGCTTAAAGCCACCCAATCGCCAAAAGAAGAGAGCCTATCCGCACCCCGAGCGCGGGCATAAGCCGTAGCCAGAGGCGAAAGATCGAGATCATCGACAAAATACGCCCTTTGCAAAGCGTCAGACATGGGAACCGCAACAGCCGCACCAGCGGGGCTTAAGTGCTTAAAAGAGGCAGCTGCTGGCAGACTGAGCGCCTCTTTAAGCTCGCGCACGAGTTGCCAGGAATTGAGCGCATCGAGCAGATTGATATAACCCGGCGCGCCATTGAGCACTGTGAAGGGCAATTTGCCGCTGGGAGAATACGCACGCGCATCAGATTGATGCGGGTTGCAACCATAACGAAGAATCAGTCCATCTTGAGACATAAGACAATCCTTTTAAAAATAAAAAAAGCCCAATCCTATAGCGGATTGAGCCCAGGCGATCGACCCCTTGAATATTTGTTCTAACGCTCCCTTCCGGTTATTTCCGGATATTCGCCAGTTGCGTCAGATACTATTATTAGAACCAATATAACGGGGAGCAACATATATGTCAACAGTCATCAGCCCACCCCTCTGTCAGCGCCCGATACAATTTCCGTTTCAATATGAGGCAAACACTGATAATAAAGGGTTTCAAGACGCTGGATCATGTAGAACTCCTGTATTAAGTTAGAAGCATATTACATGACAGAAAGAGAGGCGTCAAGAGCAAATGCAATGTAAAAAAACAGTCCTGATCACCGGCGCAACAGATGGGATTGGCCGGGCACTTGCAAAAATCTATCGGACGCGCGGAGACAGGTTAGTACTGGTGGGCAGACGCACACTGGACACACTCAATGATCCGTTGTACACCAAAGACACATATTGTCGTGCAGACCTATCACAGGACAAGTGCGCAGATCGGATATGCGAATTTCTAAACGCGCAAAAAATCGACGCCATAGATCTGGTAATTCAAAATGCTGGCACCGGATATTATGGAACCATAGCAGAGCAAAGCGCGGAAAGCATTCGAGAGATCGTAGCAGTCAACCTGATGGCGCCCTTGCGCTTGACGCACGCCCTGATTCCATACCTGAAAAAAACCAACGGAAAACTCGTACTGATCGGCTCAATCACACATGCCTTTCCCTGTCCGGATTACGCCGTGTACGCAGCCAGCAAAGAAGCACTCAACACCCTGGGACGCAATTTGCAAATCGAGGGCGACGTAAATGTACAGATCATTCACCCGGGAGCGACGCGCACGGGATTGCATCGAAAAATTGGCATGGACAGCGAAAAGACAAAGGGATTTCCGTCTGCAGAAAAGGTCGCTCAAAAAATCACACAGGCGATAGATGGACGGCGATTTATTGTGACAATTGGATGGAGAAATGCATGGGCGCGATTTTTGGG
>JAPPIE010000246.1:3036-8270 GCA_028874765.1 Gemmatimonadota bacterium | reverse complement strand
TGTTTTCGAATCACCAGAACATCGTGATCGGGCTGTCCGTAAAGCCCAAATCCGCGTCCCATACAGTTAAAATACAAACCACATGTATTGGACGGTCGCCCGACAGACTGCCGCAACTCCTGCATCACCTTCACCATATCTTCATGCCCTGCCTGGGGCGTGCGCCGATTAAATTGAATGGTCTGTCCCACAGACACCTGTTCATTAACCGCAATCGCGCCCGACTGCTCGTCGATATGCGTCAAACTGCGAATTAAAAAATCGCCTCGCCCCCGTTCAATTGCGTATTCATCCATCGCCAGACCCACGAAAATATTGTAGCGCAAATCGGCCTTTTCCTCTGCCGAAAGCGTATTGAGCGCCTCCTTCAGCGCATCCACAGCCGGAACAAATGCAATCTGCTGAATTACATTGCCCTCGGCTCTGGTAATCGCATAAGCCTGTCCAAACGGTTGGCAACCTTGTGCCACCCCCGTAGCCACCTTTACCCCGGACAGCAACGCCCCCACCACGCCGTGTTCACCAATCCACCGTCCACACCATTGCAATGTCTGCGGCGACGCCGATCCCCACGGATTGCCCGATGCGACGCCCCCCACAACGGGCACATCGCCAGCCATCTCGGCAATCTGTTCCAGACAAATCGCCGGATTGGAGTAAATCCCACACATAAGCACCAGCAACGCGTCCTCTGTTCCCTGGGCTGCCACGCGCTCGCCAATCATAACCCCGGCATCGGCACCCTCTGCCACAAGAGGTGTCACCTCGAGATGATCTCCGCCCAAAACCAGCACCGCCACCCCAGGCTCGCGATCATTTTCTCGGGCATCTGTCAAAACCCCCATGCCACTACATCCAAACACAGCCTCTGTCTCCACCCGATCAATAACAACATCCACCATAGCAGCCGCATCGCCCATGTGGTGATAGGTCAAAAAAAGAAACGCAGCATCAATCGCAACATCGCCCAGCCCCTTCATAGCTTCTGACAAAGCGGCCTCAACAGCGTACATGCCCTCGGCTTCATTTGAATGTCCAGCCCCGGATCGCAGCATATTCTCCCCACAGCAAAAACGACTTCTAAAAATATTATCATGCAATATAGAGGCAAAAAACCGCAGATCAAACAATTTCCGAACCGACCTTTTTGAGCAGATGTATTAGATTTGCTCTCCATGCTATATTACTATAACAATACTTGCCACACACATGTAAATACCTTATATTAAACTGCCCTAAAATTATACCTCCAACCTCCTCTAAAATCACCCCAAGAGCCTTCCCAATGAATCTGAATTACAGCCTCCACAACGACACAGTAAAACACGTTGATCTCTCCTTTTACGTCGAAGTACAAAAAGACAATTCCGTTGATCAGGTCATCACCAAAATGCAGACCAGCCAGCGCAAATGCGCGCTGGTCATGGACCAGGGCAAACTAATCGGCATCTTTACAGCACACGATATTGCCCGCCGCGTAATCGACCAATCCAAAGTACTCAACGAGCCTATAGAAGCGATCATGACCCCCGATCCACTCACTCTGCAATCGGATACCACACTGATCGAAGCCATCCGATTTATGAGCGACAAGCCCCACCGCTACATGCCCGTTGTAGATGCAGAAGGGCGCGTATTGGGCACACTGACACACTATGCCATCATCAAATACATGAGCGATCACTTCCCAGAAGAAATCTACAACTTACCGCCAACCCCCGACCATTTTGCCAGCGCTCGGGCTGGTGCCTAAAATACTTCAGGAGGATTTATGGCCGAAATAGACATCGAAGAAACGGCCGAATCGGCGCTTTTTGAACTGTCCGAAATCGAATCGATTGCCATTCGCTTTGCAGGTGATTCCGGCGACGGCAGTCAGCTCATCGGCAACGAATTTGCCAACACCTCGGCAATCGTCGGCAATGACATCAGTACCCTGCCGGACTTCCCCGCTGAAATCCGCGCACCTGCCGGCACATTGCCCGGCGTTAGCGGGTTTCAAATCCACATATCCAGCGAAGAAATATATACGCCCGGCGATGAACCCCAGGTCCTCGTGGCGATGAACCCGGCAGCACTCAAAGCCAATATCAACGACCTTCCAAACGGCGGCATCGTCATTGCCAACACAGACAACTTCACGCGCAACAACCTGCGCAAAGCCGGATACGACGGCGATCCCCTCGAAGGCAATGAACTCTCCAATTACCGCGTAGTCAAAGTTCCCCTCACCACGCTGCACAAAGAAGCTGTCGCACACGTTGAGGGCCTGAGCAATCGCCAGATTGACATGATGAAAAACTTCTTCGCACTGGGCCTGTCCTACTGGATATTTGACCGCCCGATCGAGCCGACCATTCGCATGCTCGAAAAGAAATTTCAGGGCAAAGACGAAATCATCGACGGCAATGTGAGCACCCTGAAAGCCGGCTACAACTTTGGTGAAACAGTCGAAGAATTTCAGGTTCAGTACCAGGTCAAAAAAGCCGTCGTCGCACCGGGCACTTATCGCGCCGTCACGGGTACACAAGCCACGGCAATAGGCATGGTCACCGCGGCTCACAAAGCGGGCAAAACCCTCTTTTACGGCAGCTATCCCATCACGCCGGCCAGCGCGGTACTCGAAGAATTGGCCGCATTGAAAAATTTTGACGTGCGAACCTTTCAGGCAGAAGATGAAATTTCCGCACTGGGCTCGGGTATTGGTGCTGCTTTTGGAGGCGCATTTGCCGCCACGGGCACCAGCGGCCCCGGCATCGCACTGAAAAGCGAAGCCATGAACCTCGCCCTGATGATGGAATTGCCCCTCGTCATCTGCGACTTTCAGCGCGGCGGTCCCAGCACGGGTATGCCCACCAAAACAGAGCAATCGGACCTGCTCCAATGCATGTTTGGTCGCAATGGCGACAGCCCCATCCCCATTGTCTCACCGGCCACGCCCTCAGACTGCTTTGACATGATCATCGAAGCGTTTCGCATCGCCGTAGAAACCATGAGTCCGGTCATTTTCCTCTCCGATGGATACCTCAACACCAGCGCTGAACCGTGGAAAATTCCCGATCCGGATGATATTCCGACCATTTCAGTCGAGCACAGAACCGATCCCGAGGGCTTCTTGCCCTATCTGCGAGATCCAAAAACGCTATCTCGCCCCTGGGTATTGCCGGGCACGCCGGGCCTTGAACACAGATTGGGTGGACTGGGCAAAGAAGACGGCACGGGCAATGTATCCTACGACCCGGATGACAACCAGCACATGGCCAACATACGCGCCGAACGCCTGGCACGCATCGCCGACCGCATCCCACTCCAGCACGTCATGGGCCCCAAATCGGGCGATCTGCTCGTCCTGGGCTGGGGATGTACTTATGGCGCGATCCGCTCAGCAGTGCGTAGAATGCGACAGCAGGGCTATTCGGTAGCCGCGGCGCATCTGCGCTACCTCAACCCGTTCCCCAAAAATCTGGGCGCGATACTATCGAGTTACAAAACCATACTCGTGCCCGAACTCAACATGGGACAATTGTCTTTGCTGCTCCAGGCCAAATATCCCACACAGGTCATCGTCCCCTTCAATAAAGTTCAGGGATTGCCCTTCAAAATTACAGAAATCGCCGACAAAATTGACGAAATACTGGGTGCTCCAAAGAGCGCATCGTTATAGAGGAATCCAAACATGGCAGACGCTATTGAAACACTGACGCGAAAAGACTTCGTATCCGACCAGGAAGTGCGCTGGTGCCCCGGTTGTGGTGATTACGCCATCCTCGCACAAATGCAGCGCGTGTTGCCCGAAATGGGCATTGCGCGGGAAGATATGGTCTTTATATCGGGCATCGGTTGCTCCAGCCGCTTCCCCTATTACATGAACACGTACGGTCTGCACACCATTCACGGTCGTGCGGCAACTGTGGCGACTGGCCTCAAAGTGGCCAATCCCGATCTGCACGTATGGGTAATCACCGGCGATGGCGACAGCCTATCCATAGGCGGCAATCACCTGTTGCATGTGCTGCGTCGCAACGTCGATCTCAACATCATACTCTTCAACAATGCGATCTACGGCCTCACCAAAGGACAATATTCGCCCACATCGCCGCCGGGCACGCGCACCTATTCGTCGCCCATGGGCTCTGTGGAACAGGACTTCAATGCCATCTCCGTTGCCCTGGCAGCCGAAGCCACCTTTGTCGCCCGCAGTGTTGACCGCAACACCAAACACATGGCCGAGATCCTCAAACGCGCCACAGAACATCGGGGCACATCCTTTGTCGAAATTTACCAGAACTGCAACATCTACAACGACGGTGCCTGGTTTTTTGCCACTGAGGCAGATGTCAAAGACGATCAAACCGTGATCCTCGAACACGGCCAACCCATCATTTTTGGCAAAGACCGCGACAAAGGCATCCGCGTCAATGGACTCGCGCCCGAAGTCGTCACCCTGGGCAATGGCGTGTCGGAAAGCGACTTGCTCGCACACGACGAAACCCTGGACAATCCAGCCCATGCGTATTTGCTCAGCCGCCTCACACATCCGGAATATCCCGTACCATTCGGCGTATTTCGCTGTGTCGAACGTCCAATTTACGAAGAGCAAATCATCGCACAGGGCCGCCAAGCAGTTGAAGACCGCGGCGCAGGCGACCTCAATGCACTGTATCACGCGGCAGACACCTGGATTGTTCCCGAAGGTCCCGACGCCGAAACCGTGCAAGAAGTCCACGAAGAATTGCCCACATCAAATATCATTCCCGATATCGATCAAGAAGACCCCATGGCACCGCGCACCGCGCTTCAGCAACTGCTCTACGATCCGATCTCATCGCTCGATCTGCCAGCACCCGAATGCGTATCCGCCGAGACCTCGGTAGCCGATGCCGTCGAGATCATGCGCAGCAAAAATCTGGGATGTTTGCTGGTCGTTAACAAACAGGGCTTGTTGCGCGGCATATTCGCACAGGGCGATCTCTTTGAAAAAGTTGCCGGGCGCGATATAGATCTGACAAAAATAACGGTCGATAGCCTGATGACCAAAGATCCCACTGCATTGAAAACATCTGATCCCATCGGTCATCTCCTGCACCTGATGTCTCTGCACGGCTTCCGCCACATACCCATTGTAGATCCCGATGGGCGTCCCGTGGGCCTGGCATCCTTCAAAGTCATGCTCAAGTTCACCGGCGGCCTCTTCTCAGACGGCATATCGCCCAACTAACGCGCGTCAACATCAC
>JAPPIE010000246.1:0-2936 GCA_028874765.1 Gemmatimonadota bacterium | reverse complement strand
ACCGGCGGCCTCTTCTCAGACGGCATATCGCCCAACTAACGCGCGTCAACATCACCGCGCAAAAAGAGTCCGCAAGCACCTCGCGGACTCTTTTCTATTGGAGGAAAATGAATGATGGCATCATCGGATAGGGCGGTATGGCGAGTCAGAATAAAAGAGGGAAACACGCCGTGAGCACCAATGCCGAACGCGACTATCTATTGGGAACAAATGACGAGGAACTGCACCGTCTGCAAGCGCAACACAATACATGGCGGGCCGAAACCACAGACTTGTGGAACCGCGTCGGTTTTCGCGCTGGGCAAACGATTCTCGACCTCGGTTGTGGCCCTGGCTCTACGAGTTTAGAACTGGCCGAGCGCGTGGGCACGGGTGGGCGCGTTCTGGCCGTGGATGGATCAAAAAAATTCGCGGATATTCTCCGGTACCGCGCCACATCAGCCGGTATGACGCAAATCGAGGTCGTCGTAGCGGATGTCCGCAACCTTGACCTGCCAGTCGCTTCTATAGACGCTGCGTTCTCCCGTTGGCTACTCTGCTTCATAGAAGAGCCACAAAAGGTGATTGAGCAGGTGGCCCGTACGCTTAAAAAGGGCGGACGCCTGCTCGTTATGGATTACTGCGCTTATGGGGCATTTGTCGCCCAGATCCAATATCCCCACTTGCGGCGCGTGCTGCAGGCGGTACACAGGAGCTTCGGCGATGGGCTCGAAATCGGCGATAAGCTACCGCAACTCATGGAACGTTGTGGTCTGGCGGTCGTGGAGGTCATTCCTATCGACGGCATTGCCCGCCCGGGCAACCGCATCTGGTGCTGGATAGAAGATTTCTTGCGCATGTATTTGCCCGAACTCGTGGCACGCGGCGCATTGCGCGAAGAAGATTGCGCGGCGCATTGGGAAGAATGGCAAACAAATGCCCGCGACCCACAAGCCAATATTTCATCGCCATCAATGACCGGCGTAATTGGCGTCAAGGTCTAAGTTTGGAGGAAAAATGAACGACATTCGCATTGGCATCATCGGCTCAGGCGGTATGGCGAGTCGCCATGCCCAGAGTTTCTCTCAAACAGATGGCTTTGAACTCATTGCCATTGCTGCGCGAAACACAGAAACCGGGCCAGCACTCGCCAACAAGCACGGTATAGATTACTTGCCGACCTATCGAGATATACTCAAACGCGACGACATCGACGCCGTCGCAATATGCACCTACAACAATACCCACAGTGAAATCGCCCTTGCCGCACTCGATGCAAACAAACACGTTTTTACCGAATATCCCGCAACGCGCAATATCGATGAAGCGCGACAACTGCTTTCCAGAATCGACCAATCATCCCACGTCCTCCGCGTAGGCCACAACGAAGTACTCTCGCCCTCTCACCGGGCACTCAAGCGACAAACAGCCCAAACGGGAAATCTCATGACCGCACTATTCACCCGCCTCACCCCGGGCCGAGGTCAACGCCCTGAAATCCTCTTTAATATTTCCATATCGGGTCCACCAGCCCTCTTTTTTGTCTATAACATCTATCCACTCGTCGATTGTTTTGGTCCCGCCACCTGGGTTGAAGCCGCTGCCCACTATGAAAATCTGCGCGATGACAGCACCTACGATAGCTTTGCAAATTCCGTCACAGTCGGTTTTGAAAACGGCGGCATTGGACAGTGGAACTGGACCGGTGGCATTGAAATTTCTCAGGCCGAAGAATACCGCCACATCGTCATGACAGACGGGACGCTCATCAACAGAGGCGATGGCTGGCACTTCTCGACAAAATCGGGCGAACGCGATCTGCCCCCCGCCGAACCATCGGACATCACAATCCAAACTCAATTCCTCAACGACATCCAAAATGGCAACTGGCAAACCGACGCCCGCACGGCCATCAACGCCGCGCTAATCGGTCTCGCAGCCGAACGATCAATTGAGGAAAACCGCCGCATAACCCTATCAGAACTTCTGTAAAAGCACAAAATATGCGTGACAGTTTGCGTTACTTCACGTATCATAAAAGCCTAAATATCTTCTCCACAACTTTGAGAAAAAACAATGACCCAAACCATTTCCTTACGCGACCTGGACTTCCAGTCCAAAAACATCGACATACAACGTGCAGCCGAGGCATTCAAAGCGCATGGCGCGATAGTCGTGCGGGGATTGCTCCGCGAATACATCGACGCGCTTAACCGCGACATCGAAGCCACAGCCACGCAATCTCTCGCCCTCCTCGATCAAGCCAGCGCAATACCCGAAGGATGGCGCACGCCCAACAACACCCTCTTTATACCCGCGCCTGAAAATTACGAACGCGACCGACAAATCATGGTCCTGGGCATCAACTACAACACCAGCGCCACCTTCTTTCGCTCGGCATTTCACCCGCCCACCCTCGACATCGTCGAAGCCATCCTCGGCCCCAACATCGAACTCTACGGCAACGGGCAATGCCTCTACAAAGAACCCGTCGGAGGCCACCCCAAACACCTGCACCAGGACTCGGCCTATTTCGAACACCGATACGAAGGACCCGTTGGCATCCTCACCTACGTCGTACCCACCGACCTCAACAACGGCGCCCTCCACGTCGTCCCCGGCTCTCACAAACTGGGGCAACTCGACCACATCGACACCTTCTCGCACCTGGGACTCGCAGACCGCGAATGGCCCTGGGAGCGTGCCCTCCCAATACCCGGTCAACCCGGCGACGCCATCTTCTTCCACGTCAAAACTGTTCACGGCTCCAAACAGAACCACTCGGACAAACCCCGCCCCGTCTTCATACACCGCTACCGCAGAGCCGATGACTACGTCGTCATACGCGGCACCACCACAAAAAACCGCGCAGAATCGTCAAAGCGTCCAGTAAAAGAAAAAAACGAAAACGGATTCATGGTACGCGGTTTTCGGCCATATTAAAAAAGCGCGGGACA
>JAPPIE010000002.1 GCA_028874765.1 Gemmatimonadota bacterium | reverse complement strand
CAACAGCACCTCATTTTGCCAATATTGTTCCGGAGCCTTATGCGTCAATGTACGACCCTGAATCCATTCCGCCCTGGCCAAATTTTGACGAGTCCTTTGAGGGCAAACCCGCGGCTCATTTGCGCAAACATCGAGAGTGGAATCTTCAAGATAAAGATTGGGCGTGGTGGCGACAGGTGGTTGCCAAATATTATGGTGATGTGTCTCTGATTGATACATGCGTGGGGCGCGTGCTGGATGTGATACGGGAATGTGGGATTGAGGATAATACGATATTCCTCTTCAGTACAGATCACGGTGATGCCACGGGCAGTCACAAGCATTTTGAAAAATCCGGTACAATGTACGATGAGGTGTTTCGGATTCCGCTGCTGATGAAGGTGCCTGGGGGTGTGAGTCGCAATGTGTCGCAATTCGTTCGGCTGATGGATTTGATGCCGACCTTTGTCGAATGGGGGGTTGGGAATTTGCCCGAGGGATTGGATGCGAGGAGTTTGGTGCCGCTTGTGAATGGCGATGATCCCGACGATTGGGCAGATAGTGTGTATTGCGAAAGCCACGGTGAGGTGTGGGGGTATAGCTCGCAGCGAATGGTGCGAACGGAGAAATGGAAATACGTATATACACCTCACGACCTGGATGAATTATACGATCTCGAAGTGGATCCCGCAGAGATGAATAATCGGATCGATGACCCGATATGCGCCGATGTGTTAGAGAATATGAAAGGGCGTTTGTTGGGGTGGAATGACGCGACCAATGATATGTTTCAGTGGCATTGGGTGAGATTCAATTTCCCTGAGCCGATTGCGCCGTAAATAATGGAAAACAAGGGTAAGACATGGAATATCGCGAGTTGGGAAAAACAGGTTTAAAAGTCTCGGTGCTGAGTTACGGGGCATCTGGTTTGGGCAGTATTTATGGAACGCCCGATGAAGCTCGGGGAATCAAAGCTGTGCATACAGCAATTGACTGTGGAATCAATTTGATTGATACCTCGCCGCTTTACGGTGGAACAAAATCGGAGCGCGCGCTGGGGAAGGCTTTGAAGGAGATTCCGCGAGACAAATATTATCTGGCAACCAAAGTTGGGCGTTATGCCGGTGGGGTATCCGATTTTTCAGCCGGACGAATTGTGGAAAGTATGGATGAAAGTCTTATGCGATTGGGGCTGGATTATGTGGATATTTTCCAGTGTCACGATATCGATTTTGTCTCGCTGGATCAGATCCTAGAAGAGGCACTTCCCACTTTGCGACGGTTGCAAGAACAGGGGAAGACCAGGTTTGTGGGTATCACTGGATTTCCATTAAAAGTCTATCGATATGTACTCGATCGGACGGATGTGGATACGGTGCTGTCGTTTTGCCACTATATGCTACACGATACATCCTTTGAAATGCTGGTGCCTTATTTAAGGAAAAAGGGTGTGGGGATGATCAATGCTTCACCTTTGGGGATGGGACTGTTCACTGAACGCGGACCAGCGCCAGGTCACCCCGCCACCGAAAAGATCAAGCGGGTTTGCGCAAAAGCTGTGGCGTTTTGCAAGCAGAAAGGCGAAAATATTTCTAAGCTGGCTATGCAATTTGGATTGGTCAATCCAGATTTTGCAACGACGCTGGTCGGTACAACGCGGCCTGAACATTTGAAAGAGAATATCGAGTGGTTAGAATCGCCGATTGATGAAGCATTACTTGCTGATGTACTTGAGATCCTCAAGCCGATACAGAACACAACCTGGACGCGTGGACTGCCTGAGAACAATTGAAATACAATTTGATCTATACTGCGTATTGCTTCACGGCCTCGGGGTCCAGTTCCAGGCCCAGACCGGGTTTGTCGGGATTGGGCGACCAGACGCCATTGACCGGCTCGGAAAATTCTGTGTAGGTTATCCGGTCGGATTCTTCTACCGTGCCGAGGTATTCCACAATTCGTAGATTCGGAGTCGCGCAAGATAGGTGCAGGTGGATGAGTTGGTAGGCGTGTGGTGCAACGGGCAGGTTGAAGGCGTGGGCCAAATGCGCCACTTTCATCCATTCGGTGATGCCGCCGATCCGGCCCACATCGGGTTGGACGATATCTGCTCCGCTAAAAGTCTATCGAGATATGTAGAGAAGTCAAAGACGGGCGAGAAAGCTGGATTTCCCAGATACAAGGGTCAGAATCGCTATGATTCTATCACCTATCCTCAGTTTGCCAATGGATGTCGATTGGACAACAAGGGCTTGCGATTGGGCAGTATTGGTCGCATTCGCATTGTCCAGCACAGGTCACTTGAGGGTATCCCTAAGTCTTGCACAATCACACGCACAGCAACAGGCAAATGGTTTGTATCTATCTCTTGCGATATTGGCGAAAAAGATAAGAAACCAAACACTAACTCTGCTGTTGGCATTGACGTGGGTCTCAATTCCTTTGCTGTGACCAGTGACGGACAGAAAATAGAGAATCAGAGATTCTTTCGCAAAGAGGAAAAGTCTCTTGCCAAAGCACAGCGCAAATGGGACGCAGTGAAAAAAAGACCCAAGACCGACGCCGTAAGAGAAAAGCGTCGTAAAGTCATTGCCAAAGTGCATGAGCGTATCCGTAATAAGCGACATAACTTTGCACACCAAGAATCAAGAAAAATGGTCAATCGTCACGGTTTCATTGCCGTAGAGAAATTGGACGTTCAAGAGATGCAAAAGAACAGACGATTGGCTAAATCAATAGCAGACGTAGCATGGTCCCTGTTTCGGCACTGTCTCGAATACAAAGCGGAAGAAGCTGGTATTGGATTCAAAGCCGTCAAGCCTGACTATACGTCACAAGATTGCTCAGCATGCGGACATAGAGAGAAGAAAACACTTTCTGATCGTGTGCATCATTGCAAGGCGTGTGGCTATAAGACGGACAGAGACCACAATGCTGCGATAAACATATTGACGTTGGGGCTACAACGTCAGGCGGATTGACCGCCAAGAAGCCCACAGGCTTTAGCCGTGGGAGTAGTCACTACATTGGAGGGTATGACATGAAGAAAATTGGTTTATGGATCATGAGTTTATTGACTGTGTCTGTGCTGTATTCAAATGTAGAAGCACAGGGCACATACCCATCTCAGCCTATGCTCGATGCGCGGGTTGTAGATATTTTGCATTTAGATGGTTTGCTGTTTAAAGACTTGAATAAAAATGGCAGAGTTGATGTGTACGAAGATTGGCGTCAGCCCGTTGACCAGCGTGTGGCGAATCTGCTTTCGCACATGACCCTAAAAGAAAAGGCTGGCATGTTGCTTATCAATACGTTAAACGCCGAGGCTGGTGGTCGGCTTTCTGATCGCGCTGTGCAATTTGTTGAGACGGAAAGGATGACCCGCTTTATCTTTCGCAATACCGTGACGGCAACTCCTTCTCAACCGACGGAGAGCCGTTGGCGTGGGACCCAAATTACCCCTTATGAAGCAGCGCAGTTTATGAATGCGATGCAGGAACTTGCAGAGTCGGCCCGTCTGGGTATTCCCGCTCTGTTTAAATCCAATGCCAGAAATCACTACGAACACGATGCAAGAGCTGGTATCAGTGTGTCGGCGGGGTCTTTTTCTGAGTGGCCAAAAGAAGCAGGGCTGGCAGCAACGCGAGATATGGATCTGATTGCGGAGTTTGCCCAGATCATGGCAAGGGAGTGGACGTCAATTGGTCTGCGGGCAATGTATGGGTATATGGCGGATCTCGCTACGGAACCCCGCTGGTATCGTATTCACGAGACGTTTACAGAAGATGCTGATCTGGCCGCTGAGATTATGACTGTGCTGGTGAAGAACCTGCAGGGTGAGAGCTTAAATTCAAAAAGTGTTGCGCTGACAATGAAGCACTTTCCCGGTGGTGGTCCCCAGGAAGGCGGTGGAGATCCGCACTACGATTTTGGTAAGAATCAGGTTTACCCTGCAAAAAATTTCGATTATCACTGGAAACCGTTTAAGGCCGCTATAGATGCAGGGGTGTCGTCAATTATGCCTTATTATGGCGTTCCAATCGGTCAGCAGTATTTGCCCAATGATGTGGGAATGGCTTTCTCGAAGGGAATTTTGACCGAGTTGCTGCGAAATAACCTTGGGTTTAAGGGGTATGTCAATTCTGATACAGGCATTATTGGTGATCGCGCATGGGGTTTGGAAGACAAGAGTGTTGATGAGCAGATTGTCATAGCCATAGAGGCGGGAACCGATGTTCTGTCTGGGTTTAATAACAACAGACAAATTCTAAATCTGGTGACTGGCGGAAAGCTTTCAGAAGAGCGCGTTGATCTATCTGTTCGAAGACTTTTAAAAGAACAGTTTGAACTGGGACTTTTTGAGAACCCCTACGTGATTCCAGATCGTGCAGCCTATCTGGTCGGCAACCGGGCATTTCAGAAGAAGGCGGAGATTGCACAGCGCAAATCCATTGTTTTATTGCAACACAAAGCGGGTGTGTTGCCCCTGGTGGCTCAGAGTGAGGCCGATTCGATTCAAATTTATACGATGGGTATGAACCCGGAAGTGGTGGAGGACACTCAGTGGTCGGGTTATACTGTCGTGGCAGGAGATTATGATCCCGACAAGAATGAGATGCGTCCTGCTGTGCCAAAAGGTACAGACTATGCGATTTTGCGAGTTGTTGTCTCTAATCCGCGTTCACGGGATAGACGTTTTGGCGGGGCCAGTCCAGATGAACTGGATTTGCTGGCGTTTTCTGATATGGCAAAGGCCAAATCCTGGTCTATTTCACCTTCTCTCACGGATATTCAGGGTGTTATGAAGGAAGTGGGAGCCGACAAGACTATTCTCGCCATTCGATTTCGGCAACCCTATGTACTGGATCAGCAAAGCGGATTGAGAAAGGCTGGCGCGATTCTGGCGACTTTTGGCGTGAGCGATGCAGCCATTTTAGATATTCTGACTGGAAAATTCAAGCCTTCGGGAAAACTTCCTTTTGCTCTGGCTAAAAATGCAAAGGCGATTGCGAAACAGGATCCAGACGCACCGGGATACGACAAAGCAGACACGCTGTTTCCGTTTGGTCATGGTTTGAGCTATTAGATTAACATATCGAATTTTCATTAGCTGGAGGATAATATAGAATGAATGAAAAAACGAATCTACATTGGTCTTTCAACCACGATAGAGTGGGGCAGGGGCAGTCTCCAGATTTTGCGCAACAGCTTCGCTCACTGGTCAAGGGGACGCTGGAAACGACTGCATCTGGGGATCGCGGAGGCGAAGTCACCCGCTATACGATTCTCCCCAACTTCAGGCGTGGCTATAAAGGTCCGGCAGACGGCGATGACCTGTCCGTGGGCGAGGTGGTGATCCGCCAGACGGTTGAGGATGAGAATCGTCTGAACTATTCTGTTGTGTACAGAAACGCCGCGAGCGGAGAACTGATGGATATGCAATTTACATCCAATAGGGATGTATTTCGCACGTTGACCGGTACATGGTCTGTGCACGTAGAGAACTGCGCTGGAGACGGTTACAAGGAATTTTCCTGTGATGGGCGTCTGGAAGAGAACGGCTCTGTTTTCCTTACGACTAATGGACTGGATTTGCAGGCGGGTTCAGCTGATCTATCCGTACCGCTAACCTGCAACTGGACGCTGTTCGACGTGATTCCCGCGCTTGCAGACGGCTTGCGAGAATCTGGTGAGGCACAGAGGCTGACGATCCTGGAGGATCTTGAAAAAGTCCGAAATAACGGGCAAGTCCGTTTTCTCGAGTCGTACGATTTGCAGTTGGACAGCGGTTCGGTTGCACTTGATGGATACGCCCTTATTGCAGAAGGGATGACGCCTTCTTATTGGTGGCTGGATGCGCGTGGTAGGGTGCTTATCGCAACCACTTTGTATCAAACCCTGATTCTTACAGGAGGCGAAAATGCCTGATCGGCCGAATATTCTGTTTATTAATACAGATCAACATACATGGGATGTGGTGTCGGCTTATGGCTACCCTTATGTGAAGACGCCAAATATCGATCGGATCGTGCGCAACGGTGTTTCTTTTATGAGATCGTACTCCACCGATCCCGTCTGCGGACCGACAAGAGCCAGTTGGATGACCGGGCGGTACACTTCAGAATTGGGAACGCCGTTTAACGGGGGTCATTTGCACGAGGATACCCCGGATCTGGGTCAGGTTCTCAACAGCAATGGCTATCAGGCGTTTCATTCGGGCAAATGGCATGTCGATGGACGCGATGTCCGGAATTCGTTTCAACTTCTCTATATTGGGAACCGTCCGATTGGCGCTGGCGGTGGCGAGTACTACGACGGGGCAATTACGCATGCCGCGATCGATTTCTTGAGTCGATACGATGGTTCGGACCCCTTCTTCCTGCAGGTGCCTTATGTAAATCCGCATGACATTTGTCAATGCGAACACGATCACGAAGAGAAGACCATCCCGGACCCCATCGCGCAGGGAATATTGAGCGAAGAGGACCTGCCGCCATTGCCAGCGAATTTTCATTACGATGAACGCGAGACAGTGGTCCACAAGGTGGCGCGCAGGATGGATGAGTGCCTGATCCACTGGCCGATTCTGCGAAAAGTGCGCCATTGGTCCGAGATCCAGTGGCGATACCTGATGTGGCAGCACCACCGTCTGGTCGAGAAAGTAGATAGCGAAATCGGGTTGCTTCTCGAGGCACTGGACAAAAGCCAGTTCCGCGATAACACGTTGATCATGTTTACCATGGATCACGGGGAGGCGTATGGGCAGCACCAGATGTTTCAGAAGTTCTCGCTCTACGAAGCGAGTGTGCGGGTTCCGTTCATTGTCGCTTCTCTGGGCAATGATCTGGATGTGCCCAAGGATCTTAGAGACGAGACCCATTTTGTTTCGGGTGTGGATCTGTTTCCCACTGTGTGTGATTATGCAGGTATTGATATAGTAGATGGCGTGCAGGGCCTGAGCCTGAAGCCGCTGGTAGAAGGTCAGAACCCTGCGTGGCGGGAGTTTGCGTACATCGAGAGCAACGGTTGGGCGCGGTCGCTTGTGTTTGATCGCTACAAGTATGTCGGCGAGTATATCCCCTTTGGAACGGAGCAAGACCTGGATCCGATTGGACCGGACCCGGACCGAATTGGGCTGGAACAGGTGTTTGATCTGGTCGAAGATCCCGATGAGACGCACAATCTGGCATATCAGCCGAAAATGCGGGACATGCTCAAAAGATTCAGGCAATTGATGATGGATTTTGAGGGGCAACTGAATCGGCGAAGGATGACGGCCAAACGGCCTGCTGCGCAATTGCTCAATTGGGGAACGCAAATTCGGGAATATTGGGATGCACATCCCGAGTTGGAGGAAATGCGGATACGGCTGTGATCCGCAGATGGACGCAGATGAGCGCAGATGTGTAGGGGCGATTCCACTGGGAATAGGAAGGAGCAGCAGAGATGGATGCGTTTTTCATACCTGAAGATGCAGAGGAGCAGTTGGAAGAACGTGGATTTTTTGTGGCTCGCAATCTCATTGGAGATCAGGCCATTGAGGCAGTGAAAAATGAAATCGAGCGTGCCATCGCAGGAGAGGTCAAATGGTTTCCACCGGATAGAAGGCGGGCTGACAACGCAGATCTGGACGGTGGAGAGGGTGTGCGGGCGGTGGGTGACCCGTTTGGTTGTCGGAATCGCGTTTTATGGGAAGAGTGGTTGACCGCTGAGAATGTCGTCTCGGTTATGCGGCGTTTTGTTGGCGAAAATGTGCGGGTGATGGGATCACGATTTTTTACCAAACCGGCCCGGCTGGGCGAAGCGACGCCCTGGCATCAGGATATCTGGATATGGGAGCGCGATCCGTCACTTGGAACGCGGGAATATATGCAACGCCATCTCAGTATTTGGATCGCGCTGGAGGCTGTGGATTTGGAAAATGGTTGTCTTCATGTCATGCCAGGGTCGCATAAAGGGGAAGTCATTGACCACATTCGTTATGAAGACAGTGTCACCCCCGAAATTCCGCGTGAGTTGGTAGCTGAAAAAACGCCTGAACCTGTGCCGCTGGGATCGGGCGATGGGGTGGCCTGGCATTCTCACATGTGGCATATGAGTCCTCCGAATCCCAGCGACCGCACGCGATGGGGCGGTGTTATGATCGCGTTTCCCGATGAAGTATCGGAAGGTGCAGACCATGCTGACCGGTGGTTCATGATCCGCAATGGGGAGGCGTGTCCGTTTCCGGGACCGAATCGCAAATAAAGTGCGATTTATCACAAAAATTCTTTAACCCGACTAATTCATGAATAGTAATATTGCGGAGTGTATGTCAGTATAA
>JAPPIE010000069.1:6366-8445 GCA_028874765.1 Gemmatimonadota bacterium | reverse complement strand
AGTATATTAGACCTGCTGAAATGGCAGACTGCACTAAACGAGAATCAACTCATATCACGACAAAGTTATAATAAGATGATTGAGCCAGGTCTTTTAAGGAATGGAAAACATACTACATACGGATATGGTTTTTTCATGAGCAATCTCAATGGGCATCGCAAAATTGAACATGGCGGAACCATAAACGGATTTCGTGCCCAATTATCAGCTTACCCCGATGATGATCTTACAGTCACTGTATTGTGCAATCTCAACTCTGCGCCACAGGCACAACTTGAAAGTCAGATTTCACGCCTGATGTTGGGGATTCCTGAAATCGTAATTGATGAAATCCAGGTGTCAGAAGATAACCTCGAAATCTATACGGGAACTTACAAGTGGTGTTCGACCATGGCACCCGTGCCATTCCCAGTATCAGTTGCAGAAGGTACACTCAGAGTAAGTGGTCGTTCACTTCGAGCCATAGGAAATCACACCTTTGTTTTTTCTACCGATCCGTATTACACGGTGACTTTTACAGTTAAAGATGGTAAATCTATAAGCTTTCGAGCTGAAAGGGAGGGGCAAATAACGGATGCTCTTCGAATCGAAGACACAAGGAGTCAACAATTTCAATGGCATACGACATCGCACAACTAAATCCAGCGGATTTCGCCGAACTCGCGGATACTCTGGGTGATACCCCCGAGACTGTAGTGGCAGTACACCTTCTGAGAAAGAAACTGTGCAAGGCTTTTGTCGCGGGAAGTCCCACCTCCTTCAGCGCAGCTATTGTCCAGGGCCACTTCGATTCAGAAGAACCCAGGGGATTTGGGACCGAGGCGCGAGCACTTTGGGAATTGCTTCAGTTGGTGGAGGGTTGGGACTGTATAGGTGTGAATCGACAATGCGCCAAACCGCTTGGTGATCTGATAGAGAAGTCCAACGGAGTAAAAGTACGTTACTACGGCGATGTTTATCATTCGTTGACGAGGCCAGTTCGACTGTTCACCAGTGAATATGTCCGCGAATTGACTACGCAGGACCAAAACTTAATAGCCTCCGCACCTATCGAAATACAGGGTAGTGGTTATGAGGATATGGAAACGATGCTCTCAGAGGGAATGGTGGCGGGCGCTATTGATGCGGGTCGATTGGTGTCCATAGCTCACACAAGCGGCGTCACTGATCTTCACGGTGAGATTGGCGTTGGCACCCTTGAACCCTGGCGCAAAAAAGGCCTGTGTAGCGCTGCCGCCTCAATAGTATCGAATCGGCTTCAGAAAGAAGGTCGAGTTCCGGTTTGGAGCACAGGAGAGGACAACTTTGCCTCATTGCGAGTTGCAGCGAAACTTGGCTTTCAAGAGGTCTCCCGCAGGACCTACCTGATTCCGATCAAAAATTGAACAATCTTTAATAATCACAAGACGCGCGATAAGATTTCTGCGAAATTTAGTTCTGGCGTAGCATACAAGGAGAAAGCCACTTGGAAGAAACCGCTCATGTTTGGGATCCGCTCTCCCCCGCGGAGGCACAGGAACTATTCTCTGGGCTATCTGCACCCTGGTGGATTTCTGGCGGGTGGGCCATTGACCTCTTTATCGGTCATCAGACACGCCCTCATGGGGACCTGGATGTTCTGATTCTGAGAGACGATCAACTCATATTCCAGGAACACCTTTCTCATTGGGATCTAAGCGACAGGAGGTTGCCAGATTTTACGACGTGGTCCAAAGGCGATTTCCTGGATCCACCCATTAATGACATTTGGGGACGCCGTACGCCGGAATCGCCCTGGGCGATCCAGTTAATGCTTATGGAAACAGATGGAGACTCGTGGGTTTTCCGTCGCGAACCGACGATCACCGGACCAATTTCCTCTCTGGGACGGATAGCCAAATCCGGAATACCTTACCTCTCTCCGCAGATTCAGCTTCTCTACAAGGCGAACAATCTACAGATTAATCGGAATAACGCCGACTTCAAGAATACTCTGCCGTTCCTCAATTACGAGGAAGCTGCGTGGCTAAGACAAAGTTTGGAGCTATGCTATCCTGGACACGAGTGGATATCAAAGCTGAGTCAAAGAATGAAAGCCCT
>JAPPIE010000069.1:4350-6266 GCA_028874765.1 Gemmatimonadota bacterium | reverse complement strand
GGAGAGTCTAAATGAGTACGTGGCGCGAATTGACATTCCCGACCAATGCCTTAAAGGGGACGGTAATCGTTATTGAGGATGACCGTGCGAACATACTTGCCGATCCACTGCGTTGGCTCATCCTCGAAACCCTTGGCGATGGAAAGTCGGTTGCAGAAATTTCGCAGACATTGGAAATTACTGATGCCCGGGTGCTGTATCACTTGAAAAAGCTGGCAGAAACAGGTGTCGTACATTTAAAGGAAGGTGAAACTGACCCCAATGAATGGCGTTGTTCGCCAGCAGCGGGTAAGATTCGCGTTCGAGAGGACCTCCTCGCAAACAACCAGGTTGCAGAGGCCATGCCAATCGATGTTATCAGCCAGTTCAATCAAGCATTTCGCGAAGCTGCCGAAGGCTTGTACGGTTCGACATTCCAGACATCAGTCAATCACAACCGCGCGCGGCTATCTGAAGAACAGGCATCAGAATTTGGTCGTCGATTATTGGCACTTATAGAAGAATTCTTTCCGCCCGGAAAAGGAGATCGGTCAGGTATCAAATACGGATTTTACGGAATTCTCACACCGATTGATCTTCATCCTCTTGGCGACACTGAAACTGAGGAGTAAAGCATTATGGCGAAAACAGATTTGCCGGTAATTACGCGAAGCAAGCTGGTATCTGACTTATCAAAACTGGGGATTGTCCCGGGCGATACCCTGATGCTGCACGCGTCTGTCAAGGCAGTCGGCTGGATCGTTGGCGGCCCTGATATGGTGATCCAGGCACTTTTGGACGTGATTGGACCTGCGGGCACCTTGATGATGTACATAAAATGCGAGGAGCCTCTAAACGAAATTGAATATTGGCCAGAGGACTGGCAAAAAGCTTACCTGGCAGAATGCCCACCGTTTGATCCCAAACGGACACGCGCCTTCCGCAAGTGGAGCATCCTCACCGAGCACCTCCGAACATGGCCCGGCGCGTATTGCAGCAACCATCCCGAAGCAAGAATGGCGGCTGTTGGCGCAAAAGCGGAGTGGATAACATCGGATCATCCCCTCCAATTTGGTTATGGCGCAGGCTCTCCTCTCGCAAAATTGTGCAAAGTCAGGGGGCGAATACTACTGCTTGGACCACTCTTTGATAGCCTGACGATTCTACATTACGCAGAGCATATTGCTGACGTGCCCAACAAGAAAACTGAGCGCTATCGGTGGCCCATCTTGCGTGATGGCAAGTGCGAATGGATAGAATTTGAGCAATTTGACACTTCTGGTGGCATCGTCGATTGGGGCCCCCCCAATGGCGACTATTTCCTTCGTATTGTAGAGGAATATATGACCCAAGCAAGCTATGCAACAGGACGGGTTGGAGCCGCAGACTCTTATTTGTTCGACGCTAAGGATCTGACTGATTTCGCCGTTGCATGGTTAGAAGAACATTTCGGTTAGATGGAGAAAATGCCAGTAATGGACTGAATGCAAAATGACTATCAAAATCCGTAAGGCAAACGAGGCGGATATAGCCGCCATCCTTTCGATGCAGGAAGACCTGACATCCGAAGGCGCAATATGGGGCTATGGCCCCGATTCGGCAGAAGTGTGGAATGACCGCAACCTGGATTGGCTCTTTTTGGCGATAGATGGCTGTGAATCTGTTGGATTCATCTATTGTGAGGAACGGCCATATCGAGGCGAATGTGTATTCCCCGAAGGTAGCCGTATTCTCGAAATCATTGAACTATATGTGCGTCCCGAATCCCGCCACAGTGGAATAGGCCAGCGACTGGTCAAAACTGTCCAATCAAAAGCAAAATCCGCTGGATTCAGTCACATGCGGCTCTACTCGGCAGCGAAGCGTTTCGATGACATTCTTGCATTTTATCGGGACTGTGGGTTCAGCCCCTGGTACCTCGAAATGGTGAAACCGAT
>JAPPIE010000069.1:0-4250 GCA_028874765.1 Gemmatimonadota bacterium | reverse complement strand
GGACATATAAACACTCGCTTTGCCAATCCGCGGACGATCTGAGAAATTAGCTGAAGATCGGTGGATCAAATCTTGATGCCACACAATCACATCGCCGGGATCAGTCTCAATACACACTACATCGTCCTCGGAAAATCCGTGCTTAAAGGGATCCATCTCCCTCAAAATTTTACCCGTTTGCTCGTGCTCCAAACGCCCCAAGGTATGCGATCCAGGAATCAGTTCCATACACCCATTCTCAACATCTGCCGCATCCAGTCCCAGCCAGAAATCGAAAAGCACAGGCACGGGTATATCCTCTGAACCATCGAAAGGACTCGCATCCTGGTGCCACGGTACCTCACCGCCACAACGGGGAGGCTTCATAAAGAACCCGCCGCCATTGAGTGGATAAATATCGGGACCTAACACTTCCATAGCCAATGCGATAAGCCTGGGGTGTGCAGCAGAATATTTCCACAATACCCGATCGCGAAACGAAATCTCATTGATCCAATCAAATCGCAACAGAGGATCGGGATGGTTCTGGTACGCCTCGTCCTGCACATCTATAATCGCCCGAAGCTTATCGCGATAAAAATCAATACGGAGCGCAATCTCTCGCAATCGATCCTTACAAATCGCAATATCCGAATCGCTCAGGACGCCCTTTTCTACAAAATATCCGGTATCGAGCAAAATCTCCCGTTTCGATCTCACACCTGCATTTGCCATCTCCCGCTCCCTGTGCTAAAACGCAATCTCCCCACAGATCATTGCATAATATTTATTTTTTTCAGATATTAAAGGATACGCTCTTTGCTTTTCCCCATACGCAATTTGAATATATCCCTTAAAATGGACAAAGTCGAGTCTAAAGGAATTTCAGCTATCGTAAATACCAGAGTTCAATAGCAAAGTACTACAAGGCAGTTCTCGACTTCCGATTGATCATTAGGGAGACAAAACAGTGAGCATACATCGCATCACCGCAATGGTTCCAATAACCGATTTAGATCGAGCCATAACCTTCTACTCGCAAGGCCTGGGTCTCAAGGTCATCCAGCGTAAAGACGAGTGGGGCCATGCCCTGCTGGAAGGTGAACGCGGTTGCCAGGTGATGATAGATCGTTCGATTCGCACGGAATCGAATGCCTCAACCGTCGTTTACTACTATACGTCCGATATTGAAACATTGAGAGACCGCGTGATCGCCGCTGGTTTCGAACCCGATCCTATCCGCATAACCTTCTACGGCATGACAGAATTTCGAGTTCGCGATCCCGATGGCAATCAGGTCTGGATCGGCGCTCGTGAGGCTTCCACCACCTGACATATTTGACATAGCATGGAGTCCGTGTTATGATGCGATCATGATTCAATCGTTCCGGCGTACTGGCACTGAAGATATTTTCAATGGACGGGACACACGTGCCGCACG
This sequence comes from Gemmatimonadota bacterium, assembly GCA_028874765.1. Taxonomy (GTDB): domain Bacteria; phylum Latescibacterota; class UBA2968; order UBA2968; family UBA2968; genus VXRD01. The sequence goes on along the minus strand of JAPPIE010000069.1, from coordinate 2,830 downwards.
CGGTACTTGTCCATCGTCATTGTGGACTGTAGCCGCACGAAAGCTCGAACAACTGGACTCAGCCGATGAACTGCGCGACCTACGCAGTCCACCGGGCAACCATCTCGAGGTCTTGCGAGGCAGGCGTTCTGGGCAAAACAGTATTCGGATCAATGATCAATATCGGATTTGCTTTGTGTGGTCGGATGCTGGTCCCTGGGATGTCGAGATCATTGACTATCACTAATCACTGAATGAAAGGTATCGATTATGGTACGTATTCCAACAAATCGTGTTCCAACTCATCCAGGTGAGATGCTGCTGGAGGAGTTTCTAAATCCCTTGAGTTTAACGCAACGCGAATTGGCTGACGCCATTCTTGTTTCTTATCAGCGGGTCAACGAATTGGTGAATGGTCACCGCGGTATGACGCCGAGCATAGCCCTGCGTCTGGCAAAATATTTCGATGTGTCACCCGCGTTTTGGATGAATCTCCAACTTCGCTGGGATCTGTATCAAACGATCCAATCTGAAGCTCAAGAATTAGAGACGATTGAACCACATGACATAGGACTTAAGGTATAAAGGACAAGGGGACTTCAACCTTCCACCCCAAAAACACTCAGGAGATTATATATGGGAAACCCAGCAACACCATTAAAAATAAATGCCAATCGCATGACACCCGATGAAATTCAGCACTGGAAACGCAATGGCTATTTTGTGCGCGAAAACGTCTTTTCACATAAGGAAAACGACGACCTGCGACAGGTCGCCGAAGACATTGTCGCGGGAAAGCGAAAAATGCCAATGGCTCACATCGACCGCAATGCCCTTGTCCGGGACGGCAAAGACACGCGGTCTGGCATCTACGCCATGCACAAAATCCACCACCCCAGTTGCTACATCCCGGAATTCCTCGCTCGCGTGCGCGACCCACGCCTGACAGACCCGGTTGCCGATATTCTCGGCCCAGACATTCTGGGCATCAACAACCTGTTTATCTGGAAAGCCCCAGAAATCGGATTGGGATTCCCCTGGCACCAGGACAAATTTTACTTTGGCAGGCGGTTCAGAACAGCGACAACCGTCGGCACCTGGACGGCAATCGACCCCGCTGATCGCGACAACGGCTGCCTCTACGTAATCCCCGGCAGTCACAAACAGGCAATCTCCGAACACGACGACATCGAGGGATCACAGCAAAACGAATTCAAACTGGCGCGCGATGCCCGCGATGAGGACGGCATTCCCGTGGAAGCGCCCCCCGGTGCGGTCATCTGGTTCCACTCCCACCTGCTGCACAAAAGCACAAATAACCACAGCCAGCGATTTAGACGCAGCTATGTATCGCACTACTTAAGCGCGCAAGCAGAATGGATGAATTCGGAAAACGCCGGCAAGGGCCAGCCCATCATGTGGGTAAGAGGACAAACCCACCCCGGTAAAGTTCAAGAGGTTACGCGAGAAGTTATTCCCGCTGAGTAATATACCGCGTACAATGTCAAATACTTTGAGCAATTAAGCCACCCACAGATATCCTATTCAAAGACATCCAAATGCAAAAACATAAACGACATCAAGATACCTCCGAACGCGATCAATATGGCGGCTGGACAGGCAAAAAATTTGAGGCAACTGGCTTTTTCCGCATAGAAAAAGACGAAAGATGGTGGCTCGTAACGCCCGAAGGAAATGCATTTCTGAGCTTCGGGATAAACCACCTGCATCCCCATCTGTGGAAACAGGACTACAATCGCGAAGCCTGGCAGAAACGCTTGGGCATAGACAATCTGGACAGCCGCGAATTCACACCCGCCCTCAAAACCTGGTTCCTGCAAACATGTCGTCAATACGGCTTCAACACAGTAGGCGTACACACAGAATTGTCAGCCGTCAATCGTCCGCAGCCATCTGTCCCCTATATGCAGTCGATTCACTTTGTCGATATCCCGCATTGGCAGAAAGAAATACCCGACAGCAATTTTTTAGATGTCTTTTCAGACGCATTTGCCTCACACTGCGATCAGATGGCAAAGGAGTTTGCTGCGCCTGCAAAAGATGATCCTTTCCTGCTCGGTTATGCCATGACCGACTGCCCGTTATTTACAGAAGAAGATTGCAGGGAACGCCCCGACGTGATTGGCGGCGCACGACGGGAAGCTCGAATCGGCTGGCCGCGACGATTGCGCAATTTTGATGCCAATGCACCGGGCAAAAAGGCTTATGTTCAAACCATGTGCGATATCTATCGCGGGCAAATCAGCGACTTCAACGCAACTTATGGCACGCAATTCGATTCATTTGACGCGCTCCAAACAGCCGAGAACTGGCGGCCACACACCGATCTTTCCAATGGCAACGAAACCCGCGACAATATTGAATTCCTCCAAAAAGTCGTCGCAAAATACTACCAGACAACGCGAGATGCGATCCGCCGATACGATCCAAACCATCTGTTCGTCGGCGACAAAATCAATGCCAACACAGATGCGCTGGATACCCTATTGCCCATTACAAGCCAGTTTACCGACATCGTATTCTATCAGATGTATGCCCGATACGAGGTGCAAAAACCCGGGTTAGATCGCTGGTACAGGACTGCCGACAAACCGCTGATCAATGGCGATTCTGCTTTCACGATGATCACAGACACCATGCCGCGCCCCTACGGTCCCGTAGCCGACAACATTGAACAGCGAGCCGAATGGACCGCTGAGTTCTTTCAAAACGCCTTTGCGCGTCCAGAATTTATTGGCTGGCACTATTGCGGCCTGATCGACGCCTCCAACCTGGTCGCCCAAAAACAGGACCGCCAGCATTCTGGACTGCTCACCGGCTACGGCGAACC
>JAPPIE010000113.1:3552-56937 GCA_028874765.1 Gemmatimonadota bacterium | reverse complement strand
CCTCAGCAAGATCAATGGCAGCGCGACTCGTCTCCAAATTTGTCCCCACATTCACGATCTGCTCCACCCCTGCAGTCCTCGCCCGGGCGAGCAAATCGTCCAGATCCTTCTTAAACTGTGGAAACATCAAATGCGCGTGTGAATCAACAAGCATGTTGAAATCCTGTAAAGGCGAGTATCCGCAGATGAACGCAGATAAACACAGATGAAAGACGAGAGGTAAATTGTTAGTCTGTCAGAAAGCGTCCAACAACCCAACCCCGCCGTAACTCCTGTCAACGGCAACGGATAGTCAGGTCAATGCGGCGTAATCATACACAGGTGTTTCAATAGTGCGAACGGGTTGACATCTTTCCCAAACCGCCTGTTGCAAACATTCGACAGTCTCTGGAGAAAAGAACCTTTCGCCCGTCTCAACATTGACCCGAGCGGGAACATCTTCAATGATAACAAACCGCCCATTGACTTCAATACTATACGTAACGCTCATCTCAACCAATGTTTCACGTACCGTTTCATGGTCAGACATTCTGTTTGCTCCACGCCTGTCGGGTCAGTTGGAACCGTCGTGCGGGTTCGTTCTCGAACTTGGAACTATTATAGATAAACCCTTCCATCTCCTGAAACCCATTCTTCTCCAGAACACGAGCAGACGCCGGATTGCGCTTCAGGCAAGTCGAATGAACAATCTCCATGTCGAGTTCACAGAACGCGTAGTGTAGCGCGAGAGCGACAGCTCTGGTCGTGATTCCCCTGCCCCAGTGCGACGATGCGATTCCGTAATCACACCGGACGCTGCGTTTTTCGTAATCAACTGCTCCGAGTTCCACCACGCCAATCACATCGCCATCTGCAACAATAGCAAAATAGAAAGCCTCTCGATTTCTGTGTTCTCTAATACCTTTCCTGACGAATATTTCCCCGCCATTCTCCGGATATGGTTGGGGTATAGTAGTAGTACGCGCAACGCGCTCATCAGAGGCATAGCACTGTACTGCTGCTGCATCGCTGAACCGTAATGGGCGAATTTTAACCTCTATGTGCTTCCCGCGTTTCATGTCTTGTATCTTACTTTAACGGGCGGGCACAGGGGCACCGCCCCTACGCTTTCACATCTCACTGCTCCCGTCTCACCTTTCTCAACTAACCTCTGCCCCATCGCTAATCTCACTATCCGGCGTTACGAGTGTGAGGCCGTTATCGTCGGATGCCGCCAGCAGCATCCCCTGGGACTCGACACCGCGAATAGTCGCAGGCTCCAGATTGGCAACCACCACAATCTGCTGCCCAACGAGATCATCAGGCTCATAAAACTCGGCAATCCCGGCGACGATCTGGCGTTGCTCATCGCCCAAACTGATCTGCAACTGCAACAGGCGATCTGCCCCCTTCACGCGCTCGGCTGCATCAATTTTTGCCACGCGCAACTTGAGCTTCTGAAATTCTGAAAAAGAAATCAAATCTTCTGATTTTTCTTCTGCCACATCGACCTCCTCAATACGCGGGAACACCGGATCGCCAGGTGCAACCTTCAAATTGGCGTCCAGACCGCCCCATGTTTTTAAATCATCCAAATGAACATCTTCCGGCGAACCCTTTGCGCCGAGTTGCTGCCAAATCTCACACGCCTTTGAAGGAATCACCGGAAACAGCAACACGGCCAATTGCCGCATCGTCTCCAGCAACGCGTAAATCGTCACCTCAAGCTCATCCCTCTTGCCAGCATCCTTCACCAAATGCCACGGCGCCTGCACCTCGACAAACCTGTTGGCTTCCCGCACCAATTTCCAAACCGCATCCAGCACAGCATTGGGATTCATTGCATCAATAGCTTTGCCCACCGCATTGAGCGTCTCATCCGTCTGCGCTTTCAAAGCGTTGAGCGCCGCATGGTTGACATCCACAGCAGGCACAACCCCATCCAAATACCGCGCAGCCATCACCACCGAGCGATTCAGCAAATTGCCCAACTCATTCGCCAACTCGGTATTATAACGCTGGACAAAAGCCTCTTCGCTAAAATCGCTATCTTGCCCCAGCGTCATATCGCGCACCAGAAAATACCGAAACGCATCCACCCCGTATTTATCAGCCAGATCCAGAGGCCGAATCGCATTGCCCAGCGACTTCCCCATCTTTGTCTCATCCACGAGCCAAAAACCATGCCCCATAATCGTTTTGGGCAACGGCACACCTATCGCCTTGAGCATCGTGGGCCAATACACGCAATGCGTGGTCAAAATATCCTTGCCAATCAGATGGCAAGACGCCTGCCACCAGTGCTCAAAACGCGCGTCATCGGCAATATAACCCGGTGCCGTGATATAATTGATCAGGGCATCGAACCACACATAACAAACATAATCGTCATCAAAAGGAAGCGGAATCCCCCATTCCAAGCGCGCTCTGGGACGAGAAATACACAGATCGCCCAGCGGCTGGCGCAAAAAACCGAGGATCTCGTTGCGCCGCTTTTCCGGTCGAATAAAATCGGGATGTGTCTCGATATATTCAATAAGCCAGTCCTGGTATTTGCTCATCCTGAAAAAGTAATTCTTCTCCGAAATCTTCTCCGTAGGCCGCCCGCAATCCGGACAATTCCCATCAACCAGATCCTTCTCCGTCCAAAACCGCTCGTCCGGGACACAATACCAGCCCTCGTAATTATCGGCATAAATCTCGCCCGCATCGTAAATGCGTTGCAAAATCTCCGATACAACGCGCTTGTGTCGCGCTTCGGTTGTGCGAATAAAATCATCGTTAGAAATATCTAAAGCCTTCCACAACGCCTGAAATCGCACCACCATTTCATCGGCGTGTGCCTGCGGCGACAGATTGCGTTTTTTCGCAGCCTCATCCACTTTCTGCCCATGCTCATCCGTACCGGTCAAAAACAACACATCATCGCCGGCCAGACGGTGAAAACGCGACAGCACATCGGCCATAATCGTCGTGTACGCATGCCCAATATGGGGTTCATCATTAACGTAATAAATCGGTGTTGTAATATAAAATGTGCCCATTTTTCTACACCCACTCAAAAAGACTTCATCTGCCGCCAGAGCGAGATCAAGCCCAGATTCATATTTACATTGCGGTGATTCATCTCCCGCAGTGATTCAATTTTTTTTACAATTGCGGCGAGTTGGTCCAGATCAAAAACCTCAGCCAATCGCCCGACATTGTCCTCCTGATCGGCATTGGCTATATTATCGCCCCGACCACATTGTAACAACAGCGCGTCCCTGAGCCAAATTTCAGCACCTGCCAAAATATCCAATGCCTCTTGTCGGTCGAGTTTTACAAGTGCTTCAAACGTGCGCTCCTCCTGCTCCCACAGCAAGGCTTCCAAAAACTTAAAAGATCGATTTTGCCTATCTGCGATATGACCATCGGTCATATCCAATGCCCTGCGTAAGTCTCCGCCACACGTGCGTCCAATAAAATCTGCCATTGTTTTATCAACGCCCCTTGCCGCCAAGCTGGCACTGATATCCTGAGGCGAAAGCGCGGGAAATTTCACAAACTGACACCGCGACACAATGGTGGGCAACAACGCATCGCCCTGGGCTGCAACCAAGATCATCAGCGACCGAACAGGCGGTTCTTCCAGAGTTTTCAACATGGCGTTAGCCGCCTCTGCGCGCATTTGATCCACATGTAAAATAAGAGTCGTGCGCCAGCCCCCCGCAAAAGCACTGTGCGTAAACTGCCGCTGCATCTCCCGAACGTCATCAATGAGAATCCCCACATTCTTGTCGGGCAATGGATAGTGATAAGGCGATTGCCACACCTGCAGCAGTGCGGCCTGCCTAACTTCCTCTTTCACGCCCCGAGAAAAAGGAAAGAGCAGCGTACTATCCGGATGATTGAGATTTGTCGCCTTGTGACATTCGGCACAATGCCCACAGGCCACAGCACCATCTGCTCGACAATGCAACGCCTGCACAAAATCCAATGCCGCCGCCACTGCACCCGTGCCAGAAGTGCCCAAAAACAACAGCGCGTGCGGGACTCGATCTCTTTCAATCAATTCGGTCAAAAACCGAACTGCGCGCTCCTGTCCAATCACCCGTTTCAATATCGCCTCTCACATAAAAAGCCGCTGGAACGGAACATTCCAACGGCTTTGTTTCATAATGCAAACGACTAAAATGATCCGCTATCCATGCTCCTGCTCACAATGGGAATGTACAACATGTGCAGCCCGTACAGTGACGGGCATTGGCATTGGCATTGTTGGCACAAAAAACAACATGGAACGGCTCCACAATCAAAAGTATATCACATACACGGTGAAAAATAATATGCCTTATCCATCCATTTGTCAAGATTTTATTATTGAATTTGTTCTTTCTCTAAATAGTTGACACCTGCGATACAATTTTTTAAGTTTGACACACAATTGTTTGGATATATGCGAAACTCATTAAGCGAGAAAATGCAATGCAAATAGGAAACAAAGAACTCGTCGTTATTGGCGACCGCGTTTTGGTCAAGCGGGAAGATTTGGAAGAACGAACCAAAGTGGGGCTTTATTTGCCTCAAACCGTAGTCGAAAAAGAGGAAGTACAGAGCGGTCGTATTATGGCCACAGGGCCTGGTCTCCCACTGCCAGAAACGCCCGAAGACGATGAACCCTGGCGCAATACGCCAAAAGAAACGCGATATTTGCCCCTGCAAGTTGAGGAAGGAGATTTTGCCTTATTTTTACAAAAAGCCGCGATGGAGATCTCTTTTGAAGGAGAAAAATATCTCATTGTCCCCCAGGCTTCTATTCTGGTAGTGATTCGAGAGTCGAATACCATAGTAGGCGAAGACGAGGTATTGGATGAACTGGAGGGTTTGGACGACCTCGACCTGTAATGGTTTTGCAAATGATCACGAAAAAAGCCGCTAAATCAGCGGCTTTTTTATTTTCATTCACTGTTTCGCCTGTGCCTCAGTATCCGATCTGGCGCACCGAAAACCCAGAGAAGGATAGGTTTTATCGGGCTTTTCGCCCCGCCGTCGGGCCATATGAATATGGGGGGCACTCCAGCCCCCGCCCCTTATAACGCGCTTTTTTCCTGCCTCCGGGCCTGTGGGATTGTGGAGCGGAGAGACGCGGTAATATCCTTCGTCAAACCAATCCCAACACCATTCCCATACATTGCCCGACATATCGAGTAACCCTTCACTGGTAGCACCTTCGGGAAAGGTCCCCACAGGCAATGGGCGCCGGTTTCGAGTCTCCCGAGTATTTGTTCGCGTGACATCAAAACGGTCCCCCCAGGGATAAAGACGGCTTTGTGCCCCCCGTGCTGCGCGTTCCCACTCCGCTTCAGTGGGCAGTCGTTTGCCCTTCCAGGAACAATAGGCATCGGCGTCATCCCACGAAACACCCACAACGGGTTGGTCGGGATTATTGTATTTGGCCTCGCCCCAATACCGGGGAGCCGCATGCCCTGTGCTCGTCACAAATTCGCGGTACTGAGCATTGGTGACTTCGCGTGTATCAACCCAGTAGGAATCGAGATAAACCTTGTGTACAGGTGCGTTTTTATCTCGGGTATCTCCCATGAGAAAATGGCCTGCGGGAATTTGCACCTCCATTTGACCTGTACTATCGGAAGATACTGCCGCGCGAGATCTGCGCTGTTCAAACGGAGAACGTCCATCAATCGTCTTGATACTCAACTTGGAAATTTCGATCCGGCTGGAAGATAGCTGAAGCGTAATAGAAGTTGCAGTCTCTCGAATCAAATCGCCTCGCACAACGCGACCCGATTTGAGAACGACCTCAATGGCCTCAGTTGTATCAACCATGCAAGATAACACCCCAAATACGATCAAGCATACTCCCATAATATACCGCCGCATTTTGCCTCCTTGGCGATTGGATTATCGCTTTTTAGTTTCAACTTTGAAAGTAATCATTTCGCGGTCTTTTGTCCAGTCCCACAAAATATACCCAAAGTGATTATAAAAATAAAAAAGCCCAACCTTAAAAGGCTGGGCTTTACGATAGTTCCCTACAATGCGGCAATTGCTAAACCATGTCTTTCAGTTTTTTAAGAGCTGAAATTCTTATACCCTGCGAAGCGGGTTTGGCTGCAATTGTTATTTTTTCGCCAGTGAATGGATTGACGCCCTCTCGTTCTGCGCGGGCCGGTTTTTCGACCCTTTTGATTTTGAGCAGACCAGGCAACACAAATTCGCCGACAGAACCTGCTGTGACATGGCTTTCAATGGCACTGTCCAACCCATCGAGAACGCTACCCACATCCTTTTTGCTCAGACCAGTGCTTTCTGCGATCGCGCTTACAATCTGGGCTTTACTCCATCGTTTTGTTACAGCTTGCGACATAATTCTCTCCCTTTGTGAAAATGGTTATAATCTCAAACCTAATGCCCCAGGCAGATAGGTCAAAGGCTATACCCTAATTATAGTCCAGCATGCTTTGATTTGTCAAGTATAGATTGCCCATTCCCTATTTTTTTCGTCCCTTTGGCTTATTCCACCCAAATATCCGGGCGCGTATCCACCCCGTAATTCTCAAATATCGCATCAATAGCGCACTTATCGTCTTCGGATAACACCACCTCCAATGCGCCCATATTCGACACCACCTCTTCGGGTTTTCGCACGCCAACCAGTGCAGTGCTAATAACGGGATTGGACAACACCCACGCCAGCGCGAGATGATATATAGCTGTACCGCGTTCCGCAGCCATCTGTTTTAACGCTTCCACCACCTTCAAATTGCGCGGAAAATTCTCCTCTGTAAACAAAGGCATATTAAACAACCCGCCCTTAGAGCGCCAATCTTCTGTCTCAAATGTCGTATTCTCATCAAATGCTCCGGCGAGCAACCCATGCGCCAGAGATCCATATCCCATCATCCCAATACCGTGCGTTTCGCAATAGGGAAAAACATCCCTCTCCATGCGCCGATCAAACATGTGATAGCCGTATTGCCCCACATCTACCCGCCGCGTCTTCATGCACGCATCGATCTCTTCGGCCTTGAAATTCGATACGCCTCCAAAACGCACCTTCCCCTGCTGAATCAAATCTTCCAGCACCTGCATAGGCTCTTCAAAAGGTGTGTACCGATCTGGCCAGTGAATTAAATAGACATCGATATAATCCGTATTCAAAAACCGCAAACTATTCTCTACCGACGCCATAATCCGCTCCCTGCGGCTGTCGCGCCCCTTTTCCCGTCCCGAATCCGCATATCCAATACCGACCTTTGTCACCACAATCACATCCCTGCGTCGATTCCCCAGACCGCGCGCGAGCAAAGCCTCTGATTTTCCCTTTCCATAGCCCTCGGCCGTATCAAAGCAATTAATCCCCAAATCCAGTGCCTTGTGAATACCCGCAATCACTTCGCCCTCATCAAAATAACCATAATTCCCACCGAGTTCCCAGCACCCAAACCCAATCGCCGAAACATCCAATCCGGTCTTTCCAAACGGCCTGTATTCCATATCAAACCTCCGGTTAAAATATTGCTTAATCACCGCCCCATCCATCCACCATCCACAGTCAAAATCGCACCATTGACATAATTGGCTGCATCTGAACACAAAAACACACACGCGCCTTTCAGATCATCTGGCTGCCCCCATCGTCCCTGGGGAATGCGCGCCAAAATTTGCTCGGAACGGACAGAGTCACTGCGCAGGGCTTCGGTATTATCCGTTGCAATATAACCCGGCGCAATAGCATTGACATTCACCCCCTCGCCTGCCCACTCATTCGAAAGTGCCATCGTCAAAGTCGCAATACCGCCTTTAGCCGCAGCATAACCCGGAACGGTAATACCCCCCTGAAAACTCAGCAAAGACGCTGTAAAAACAATTTTACCATACCCGCGCGCCACCATCTCTTTGCCAAACTCGCGCGCGAGAACAAATTGCGCGTTCAAATTTACTTCAATCACCCTATCCCAGTATTCATCCGGATGATCCGCCGCGGGTTCCCGCAAAATTGTGCCCGCATTATTCACCAATATATCGATCTGAGCAACATCTGCTTTCACCTGTTTTATAAAAGCCCACAAAGCATCTCGATCAGAAAAATCACATGCATAAGGGCGAAAACTGCGGCCCAATGCCGCGACATCTCCTTCCACCTCACTACCCGATGCCAGCGATGCGCTCACCCCTACAATATCGGCACCTGCCTCGGCCAGCCCCTGGGCAAAGGCGCGGCCAATACCGCGCCGGCACCCCGTCACCAGTGCAGTCTTACCACTCAAATCAAACTTATCTAAAATTCCCATAATAACCCCTATTACGCCTGACAGTCCAAAAGCACCTTCATCACCTCGCCACCCGCCACCATCTGTTCAAACCCTTTTGCCGCATCATCCAGTGGCAGCGTATCTGTAATCAGTGCTTTTACATCAACCGCGCCAGATGCCGCCAACCGAATTGCCCGCTCAAAATCTATGGGTTCGTACACGCGACACCCCACCAGATGCAATTCCCGCCAAAAAAACCGCTGTAAATCCACAGGCGGCGGTTCAGCGTGTACTCCAACCAGCACAATAGTTCCACGAACCCGTGCCAACTCCGTCATGACCTTTGCACCGGGCGCACTACCGCTAACCTCAAACACGAGGTCTGCGCCCGCACCCTCGGTCCAATCTTCTGTATAGGCGAGAAGATCTGTTTCCAATGGATTCACAATCTCAAAGCCCAATGCCCTCGCCTTTGCCAAACGAAAGGGATTCACTTCGGAAACCACAACCTCGGCCCCATCCAATCGCGCCGCCATTGCAATTAGTATCCCAATCGGGCCGCCGCCAATCACAACCGCGCGGTCGCCCAATTCCACTTTTGCGCGTCGAACATCGTGGACAGCGACTGCAAGCGGTTCGATAAGCGCGCCGGCATCATCGTCCAGTGCATCGGGTACGCGATGCAGACGATTGAGTGGTGCATTCCAAAAAGCCTGAAATGCCCCCGCAGAGTCAATACCCAAAAAATTCAGATTCTGACAAATATGCCGATGACCCCGCCGGCAAGCCGCACACGCCCCACATGCCACCGTGGGTTCAACCACCACGCGATCCCCCACCTTAAACCCGGCATCTTTAGGAACATAGACAATTTCACCGCACATCTCGTGCCCCATCACCAGAGGAATTTGCACCCGCTGATCCATGTGACCCTGATAAACATGCAAATCCGTGCCGCATAAACCCGCCCGCGCCACCTTGATAAGCACCTCATCATCACCCGGTTTGGGTTCCGCAATATCGCGCAATTCAACCTGCTCGGATCCCAGATAGACAGACGCTTTCATATCACCTCCACAATAACCCTTGAAATTCAGGGCTTTGTAATGTATGTTAAACCATATCAAATTGCCGCCATGCAAGAGCCGATCGGAAAATCAAAACCGGTCGGCATTTATGATACTGCACAGAACTCAAACAGTCAAACTCAAAGCATCCAGGATTTTTTTATTTTTTATGTCCACCCTCCACACCTTCATAACCCTCGACCTCGAAACCACGGGTCTGAACCCGAAAGAAGCCGAAATAATCGAAATCGGTGCTGTCAAAGTCAAAGATGGCGAAATTGCCGACCGCTTTCAGACTTATGTGCGTCCGAAAATGGGTGTGCCCGCAGAAACAACGCGCCTGACGGGTATAGCATTCAAAGACCTGAAAAACGCCCCCCGCATCAACGCAGCAATCGAAAACTTTATGACATTTGCAGGCGACCAGCCTCTCATCGTACACCAGGGTCAATTTGAAACTCGCTTTTTATCTGAAGCCTCTGGCCTGCCCTTTGGCAACAACATACACAGCGTGCGCGACCTCGCCCGGATTGCCTTGCCCAGTTTATCCGATCATCGGGCGAACACACTTTCAGACTATTTTGAAGTCGAATCCCAATCAGCGCACAAAGCACTTGGCGATGCCGAGCAACTCGCGGGCATATACTCGAGCGTCGTCGAGGTCTTGCGCGAAACCTCATTGCAAAACAAACAAAACATACTGCGGCTTTTGCAAGGCACAAATAGCCCCCTGCTCAACATCTTTGTCGATCTGGGTAACGAAGCGGTCAAAAGCGAATTTATGAACCGCATTCGCGGTGGCGGGGCAGATGGCCTCCCCCTATCCAACGTGGGCGGCGAAGAAACCCGAACGGAAACAGAGGACCACGCGCCTCTCGACATCGACATGCTCTGCACCTTGTTTGAATCCGGTGGCACCTTTGACCGCCAAACCGAAGGATATGAAGTGCGCGCCGAACAGATCGAAATGGTGCGCGCCATTGCCAACGCCTTCAACAACAACCATCTTCTCGTCGCCGAAGCGGGCACAGGCGTGGGCAAATCCATGGCCTATCTCACCCCGGCCATTCACCACGCCGCACAAAATGGCCGCCGCATTATTGTTTCCACCAACACCAAAAATCTTCAGGAACAATTGTTCTTCAAAGACCTGCCCCACCTCGAACGCGCCCTGAATGTACCCTTCAACTATGTCCTGCTCAAAGGTCGCAGCAACTATATATGCCTCAATCGGTGGCACGCAGCACTCGCCAATATCGATACCTTCTTTACCGAAGACGAGCGCGAAGGAGCTTTATCTCTCGTTATATGGGCAGAGCAAACGCAAACGGGCGACATTTCGGAAAACAATGGCTTTGATATGCGTCGCCATGCTGGCCTGTGGGCAAAAGTGTGTTCCGACTCGGGATATTGCCGATCGCAAAAGTGTCGCACCAACGGGCAGTGTTTTGCCAACACCGTGCGCCGCTCTGCCCAAAAAGCACATATCGTGGTTGTCAATCACTCCCTGCTCTTTTCCGACATCGTCTCGGAAAATGCCGTGCTGGGCGAATACGAAGACCTCATCCTGGACGAAGCCCACAACATCGAAAAAATTGCCGCACAATATTTGGGACGCGAACTCAATATATGGCACATCAAAAATTTTTCTGATCAACTGCGCAGTCCGGGCTTTCAAAGCACAGGCACCCTGCCTGCATTGCGCCACTGGATCGGTGTAGCCGATCTCAAAGACAATATCTTCGCCACCTTTGACAAAGGCATTGGACGGGCCGTAAACGCCGCCGAAGACATCTATCTCAAAGCGCAGACCTTTTTTCAAGACCTCACGGAATTTTTGTACGGCAAACAGGGCAGCCGCAAATTTAACTATACGCCAAAAGAGCGCTATCGACCGGGTGAAAATACGTTTGATGCGGTTGGCGAAAGCCTTGAAGAATTTGCCGAATCGATCACAGAACTCAATAACAGCTTAAAAAATCTGTGCGATTGGCTCAAAGACTTGCCCGACGACACCTTTCCCAACCAGGACGAACTCGTCAGTGAACTCGACGGACGCGCACAAGAATGCAGCGACCTGCTCGCAACCCTCAATCACTTGACCCATCCCGAAGACGAACAATGTGTTTACTGGTTTGAATTGCCAACCCGAGAAAACAGCAGTGACACGCGCCTGTTTTCCGCGCCCTTGCATGTCGCCGATGTATTGCGCGACGCACTCTACGACAAAATGCGCACCATCGTCTTCACATCGGCTACTCTGGGCATTCGCGGCAAACTCATCTACTTTCTTCAGCGCATGGGGCTCGATACCATGCCCGATGAGCGCGTGCAAACGAGTTGTCTGGGTTCGCCCTTTGACTACGATTTACAAGCCCTCGTTTGCGTACCTCAATTTATGCCATCGCCCAAATCTCCTCATTTTCAACGCGCCGTTGACGATTTATTACGCCATCTCGCACGCGAAATCGGACGGGGCACGCTGGCATTATTTACGTCTTACAGCATGCTCAACCAATCTTATGACGCACTCAAAAACGATCTATCGTCCGATGGCATCTTACTCCTGGGACAGGGGATAGACGGTGCGCGCGGCAGCATTACCGATCGCTTTAAGACCCACCGACGCGCAATGTTGCTTGGCACCGACAGTTTCTGGGAAGGGGTAGATATCCCCGGCGAAGCCCTCGAAATACTGGGCATTATTCGCCTGCCTTTTGCCGTGCCATCTGAACCCCTTATTGCAGCGCACATGGAAGAGCTCGAAAAACAGGGCAAAAATCCATTTTTATACTATTCTGTCCCCGAAGCCATTCTCAAATTCCGCCAGGGTTTTGGCCGCCTGATACGCAACAAATCCGACAGAGGTATTGTCATCGTCTTCGACAGTCGGGTTTTATCCACCTTTTACGGGCGGGCCTTTCTCGAAGCACTCCCAGTTCAACATCGGGCGTTTCGGGCACCGGACCATTTATTACAAACCATCAAAAGCTGGTTTGACAAAGTGAGCGCGGCGTGAATACCAAATACCAAATTGCCATACGCGAACCCCTTCGGGAATTACTGGTAAAAATTCCTCAGCGCAATCATCCGCTCGTCGGGCATGCCTATCACTTCGCCAATGCCAGCCACGAAGGCCAGGACCGTGACGCCGGGCAACCGTATATCACCCATCCCATTGGCGTAGCCCTCATTCTGGCTTCTGAATTGGGCTTTGCCCGCGACGCGGAAATGATGGCGGCGGCACTATTACACGACGCTGTTGAAGACTCTGCCCTGACCCTTGGCGATATTGAACCCACCTTTGGGAAAAATATTGCCACCCTCGTCAGCGGCGTTACAAAAGTTGAAGGATTAAAAGCTGGACGCACTGCGCGGCGCATTGCCACCTTACAACATCTGTTCACCCATGCCAGCCGAGACCCGCGCGTCCTCATTCTCAAATTGGCTGACCGCATGTATAACATGCGCAGCCTCGATGGCATTGCAGAACTCGACAGGCGGCAACGCATTGCGCAAGAGACCATTGATATATACGCACCCCTATCGCACTTGTTGGGCATGGCCCGCATCCGCCGAGAGCTTGAAGACCGCAGTCTTTTCTGTCTTGAACCGCGCATTACAAATCAGATACAGACGACATTTAGAACAGAACCGACCGAGCACCTCGTAACATTCCAGAACACAATTCGCAACCTGCTCAATGCCAACGGCGTGCGGACAAGTGTGCGCGTGCAAGAGAAGAGTTTGAGCAGTATTTACCGCAAAATGCAACATCGCCCCCTCAGTCAAATTCAGGATCGCTACGCAATCGAAGTCATTGTCTCGCGTCGCCGATTGTGTTATTCGGCTTTGGGAATTTTACACGAGCAATTCCTGCCTGTAATGGAGCGTTTCAAAGATTTTATTGCCCTGCCCAAACGTAATGGTTACCAGGCTCTGCATACCTGTGTCCACCACAGAGACCAACGCTACGAACTCCACATTCAAACCCCCGCAATGCATCGCCTGGGCGAATTTGGCATTGCCGCATTGCGCGGAGATGCAGAGCACGAAGAGCGCCGCACGCGCTGGTTGCACGATTTTGTCGATTGGTACGACCGCGCCGACGCCTCCCATCACCTGATGTCCGAACTCCAACGCATTCTCTTTACCCGAGAAATAGTCACACTCACACCCAGAGGTGATCCCTTTATTTTACCCGAAGATGCGACCCTTGCAGATTTTGCCTTTGCCGTACATACCGACCTCGGCTTGCAATGCAAAGGAGGTCGTATCAACGGCGTGCGGGCTTATCCGTTCTCCAAACTCGCCTGGGGCGACACCGTTGAAATTGACATCGATCCAAACCAACATCCCAAAAAGAGTTGGATCAGCCGCGTAAAAACCTATCGCGCCCGCCGCCACATCCAGCACTATCTCAATAGTCAAAAATAATATGCCTCGCTTTCTCTTATTTTTTTTCCTTATTCTGATTTTTGCGTGTTCGGGAACCAATCCCGTACTCGAAAGTCAAAAAATGAAGGTCTCAAAAGCCCGAGAAGCACTGCGCGAAGAACGCATCCGCCTGCAAACCCTGCGCGACAGCCTGCAAAGCGAAATTCAGCGCAATATCGCCCTGGGCATTCCAGAAGAACAGGCAAAAAAAATAGAACACACCCGCATCAAAATCCAGGAGACCATTGTCGCGGCATCGGAAAAAAATTTGGTAGCGCAACAAGCTCTACTCGATTCACTCACAAAATATGCCCCTTGAGGCTTTGGTATTTACAAATATTAACTTGCACTAATAATAAAAATTTATCATTTTATACATGTGCTTAATGATTAGAACTAAATCACCAGCATTTTAGATCAAGAGGAGGAGCATTCGTGTCCAACCGCAAACATTTTCCTGTTGCGCCCAAACTTGCGTATGCATCCACGGGACTCGAACCTTATATCCCCTCGGCAGAACAGCCGTGGAATGAGCACCGGGCGGCACACCTCTTGCGGCGCACCCTCATTGGCCCAACGCCAAGAGAAATTGCAGAAGCCGTGCAAAGCACGCCAGAAGCCGTTGTAGATCGCCTTCTGGAAATGCCTTTTTTGCCACCGAATCCACCCGATAATTGGGTCAACGAAGACCCATTTCAAAAACCCGATGCAGACCAGCGCAAAATTGAGCGTGCGCGCGTTGACCAGACCCGCGCCTGGTGGATGGAACTCATCGTCAATCAGGGGTTCTCAATTCAAGAACGCATGGTGCTCTTCTGGCACGATCACTTCGCCACCCAGGCCAAAGATGTCAGACGCCCACAGTGGGTGTATCTCCAAAATTTCCTGTTCCGCAAACACGCCGTCGGCAATTTTAAAACAATAGTTGAGGGCGTCACGCGCGATCCGGCCATGATCTACTATCTCGACAGCAACACCAACAGAGTGGGCAGACCCAATGAAAACTACGCCCGAGAACTCATGGAACTGTTCACCATGGGCGAAGGTGGTGGCTACACAGAACACGACATCGGAGAAGCGGCCCGAGCGCTCACGGGGTGGATTGTCGTAGGCAAACAACCCACTTTTAGAGAAAATCGATTCGACAAAGGCCAGAAGACATTCCTGGGGCAAACCGGCAACTTCAATGAACAAGACATTATCGACATCATCTTCCAACAAGAAATCACAGCCGAATTTATATGCGGCAAACTCTATCGCGAATTTGTCTATGAGCATCCAGACAAAAACGTCGTCTCGGAACTCGCGCAAATCATGCGCGACAACGATTACGAAATCAAACCCGTGCTGAAGACATTGCTCTTGAGCCAGCACTTTTTCGACCCAGCCACCATCGGCGCCAAAATCAAGAATCCCGTCGAACTCGTCGCTGGCACAGCGCGCAGTCTCGGTTTCAAAGCTGGCGCAGGCAGAAGCATCAGTTCCCAATACCTCGTTTACATCGCCCAGGTGCTCGGTCAGAAACTGCTCGATCCGCCCAATGTCGCCGGGTGGCCGGGGTATCGGCTGTGGATCAGCACGTCAACATTGCCCGAACGCCACAAAATGACCGACGAGATGGTCGATGCCAAACCGCGCAATCCCAACCGTTACACCATCCTCAACCCGGATACTGTGGGATTCGTCAAGGCATTTCCCGATCCCTACGACGCGGAAAAACTCGTTCGCGCCATGGGAGAATGCCTGACCGCCTTTCCAGTTGACGATTATCGCCGCGAAATGTTTTTGGAAACGCTACTCGAAGGCGCCGATGTCTATGACTGGAATCCCGACGCTGTTGCAGCACCCCGACGCATCAAAAATATTCTCAAACTCATCTTTGAATTGCCCGACTATCAACTGAATTAGACTTGAGGCAAGGAGCTCGTTATGAACAGACGCGACTTTATGAAAAATGCGACCCGCGGTGGTGCCGGGTTTGCGCTGGGCGGTTTTATGACGCGGGCTTATGGGCGCGCCGAAGCTATTGGCCCCCTGGCTGCAACAGCCCTCAGCGAGACCGACCGCGTGCTCGTTATCATTCGCCTCAATGGCGGTAACGACGGCCTCAACACCCTGGTCAATTTTGAAAACGACGCCTATTACCAGGCGCGTCCCAAAATCCACATCACAAAAGAAGAAGCCCTCAGACTCACCCCAACACAGGGCCTGCACCCCCAACTCACCGGATTCAAAGAACTCTACGACGAAGGTCAGTTGATGGTCATGCAGGGAGTGGGATATCCCAACCCCAACCGATCGCACTTCCGTTCAACCGACATCTGGTTGACCGCATCAAATTCCAACGAATTTTTGAACCACGGTTGGCTGGGGCGCTATTTTGAATCCCAGACTCCGGGCTTCCCAGACACCCTGCCAGAACAACCTCTCGCAGTTGACATCGGCCCCGTACTTTCTCTTGCCCTATTGGGTAAAAACGGTGCCATGGGCATTGCCCTGCGCAACCCCAGGCAATTTGTCAATCTCGTGGAGCAGGGCAACAAAATTATCGAAGACGGTAAAATCCCCTCACCGGCTGGATATGAACTCGACTTTATCCGCCGCATCAACTTTGAATCCCTGCAATATTCCTCACAAGTCCGAGATGCCGCAAATAAAGGCGCGAACAGAGTTGAATATCCCTCTGGTAATTCGCTCGCCAACCAGCTCAGTCTGGTCGCGCGGCTGATCGCTGGCGGCTTACAATCCAAAGTGTATCTGGTCTCACAGGGCGGATACGACACACACTCCAATCAGCTCAACCGCCACAACACCTTGATGGGATATCTCAACGAAGCAGTCACGTCTTTTGTTCAAGACCTGCGGCAACACCAGTTACAAGACCGCGTACTCGGCATGAGCATTTCGGAATTTGGTCGTCGAACAAAAGAAAACGGTAGCGCAGGCACCGATCACGGCACATCAGCGCCCATGTTCTTCTTTGGCCCATCGGTCAATGCGGGCATTGCGGGTCCAGCCCCCAACTTTGAACAAGTTGACAGGCGTGGTGACTTTTACTACGATCACGACTTTCGCCATGTCTATGCCTCGGTACTCAACGATTGGTTTGACGTATCACAAGATGTTGTCTCGAACATCTTTTCATCCAATACGTCACACATACCCATTCTCAGACCGCCACCCATCGATCTCGCCAAATTTGACTTTAATGCCGACGGCAAACTCGACTTCAACGACTTTCTCCAATTTGCCAAGGCCTACGGCAGCAACGAAGCCAAATTCGATTTAGACGGCGATGGCAACGTTGGATTTGGCGATTTCCTGAGATTTGTCGATGCCTACCGAAACCGTTAATCATCCGGCATCGTCTGAAACTGTAAAAGCCCCGGTCACACACCGGGGCTTTTTACTAATGGGCAACAGAGACGAGGCAAAGCCATGCAAAAACCCAAACGCGAAATCACAATTTCCAATCGCTATCTCTACTTCTACGCCAGCCTGGTCAAACGCATCTACGGTCTGATCATCCGAAATGAACACAAAAACCAACCCAACGAGCGCTACACGGGCCGTCTGGATGAAGACGGAATACCGAGTTCCCAGGATGCGTCCCATACAAAAGGCAGACTATCCGGCACACCTGTCCAGGATGAAATCGTCCTGTTTCGCTTTCGAAAACGCCTGCTCCTGGGAACTTGCCAGGCTGTTTTACCCCGCAAAATTTCCGAAATCGCAGTTTTATCAGAAGACGGCCGGCGCCTCCGCTTTCACCACACCAACCTCGTTTATCTCACCGGTATCTCATCGCGCGATGTACCACTCAAAACTTATGCTCTGACCGTCCGCACCTTGAGCCGAGAAATAGATCTCAAAGACGTTTGGGAAATCGCCATTGAATCTGCAACCCCGCTTCCGCTTTCAGAAATCGCCGACCTTTACTACAACACAGAAACCGATGCCACACAGTGGATTGCCCTCTATCTTCACCTGCACCAGGCCTCTCCTTATTTTCAGCCTCAATCTTCCAACTCGTATTCGCCCTATACGGCTGGTCAAGTCAATGTCCTCTACCAACGCGACAAACTTAGAAAAGATCGGGATGAAGAACGCGAAGAATTTATCCACGCCATGGCGAATAATGCCGAATCCATTGCAGAACACACGCTAACCCCACGCCAACAAACCTATCTGGAACAGATTAGACAATACGCATTATGGGGCAGCGAATCCCAACACGCAACTCAGGCTCAGGCATTGATCGCGGAAATCTGCAAAACGAAAAAAAACCGCCAAAAATCTGCAGTCGAATTGCTTATACAAAAAAAAGTCTGGAAACGCGATCAAAACTTCGACTTACTCCGTGCCGAAGTTCCAACTGCATTTTCAGACCTCGTCATCCGCCAGGCAGAAACACTCGTGCCCACTTATGGCAACCGCGAAAAACAGCTCGCCTTTGTGATACATCCACCCGATCACCCAGAAATCGCCCTCTCATTCCGCCGCCGGCTCTTTAGGGGCGCAGAATTTGGCGTACACATTCCAGATATCAGCGCACTCATCCCCAAAGATTCACACATCGACCGCGACGCTGCCGAGCGCATGGCGCACATTCCCTTTCCCGATCATCCCATTCCCATGCTACCGTTTGCACACGACCTGGGCCAATTCCAAAGCGACAAAGCGCATCCAGCACTCAGCATCTTCTGGCGCGTAAATCGGGATGGCCACCTCAAAGATTTTTGTATCGCGCAAACGGCCGCAATAAACAAAGCTGACCTTTTACCTGAAGACATCGATCGAGCACTGGACGATCCCGCTCACCCGCAACACCGCGCCATACAATTCTTCTCGCAATTATCCACGCGCCTCCACAAAAAGCGGCAAACGACCATACACGACCTTGAGGAACAATCACCCCCAAATCCCGCATTTCGCATTGCCCGCGAACTATCCCTGCTCGCTGGCATAGCTGTTGGGCGATGGTGCAATAATAAAAACATCCCCGCAATTTACGAAATACGCGACCCCATTGAAAATATCGAATCCATCATACAAATCCCCCACCCCGTCGTCCGCCGCCACGAACTTCACCGCCAGACCCCAAACATCGGCCTCAATACAACGCCAGAAACACATCACGGCTATGGCATTTCGCATTATTGTCCCATCACGCAACCCACCACCCGATACACCGACCTCGCAATGCAACGCCAGATCGATCACTACCTTAAAACGGAGCAATCCCTTTACTCAGTTGACGACCTCAACACCCTGCGCTACCGCATGTGGGAAACGCTGGACCTCATTGACGATCTGGTTCACCGACATACGCGCAACTTAATGTTACAATCGTGGGAAGACCAACTCGGTCGGGAATTTCGCGCCGTTGTTCTCTACCTCAAAATGCGCGGTGTCCTCGTTGAGATCCTCGACCACCCCTTCAAAACCGTCATCTATCCGGGTTATCCCGTAGAGGTCGGCGACGAAATTGACCTGCGCCTGACAGGTATTGACCGCTGGAAAGGCTGGGCACACTTCACGGAAAAAAGCTACCAGCAATCAGCGGTCGGCTTTTAAAAAAAGCTATCAGTAGTCAGCGGTCAGTCCACATATCCCCCAACCCTCTCTTTTATCTGCGTCATCTGCGTTCATCTGCGTTCATCTGCGGATCACCCTTCCCACGCCGGATACAAATCGTGCTCAATACTCAACAAACTCAAAATTCGACCAACGACAAAATCTGCCAAATCATCGAACGTCTCCGGCTTTTGATAAAATGCCGGCATCGCCGGCACCACAACAGCACCCGCTTCGGCCACCGCCACCATATTGCGCAATTGAATCACATTCATAGGCGTCTCGCGAGGCACGATAATGAGCGTCCGACGTTCTTTCAACGTGACATCTGCAGCGCGCTCAATCAAATTGCGCGATAACCCATGGGCTATACTCGCCAATGTTTTCATCGAACACGGCACCACCACCATGCCATCTGACTGCGCCGAACCGCTCGCCAGCGTTGCAGCGAGATCCTTAAGTGGATGCAGTGCCATATTATCCACCGAAACACCGTAAAGTTCCCGGATAAAACCACCAAAATCTCGCTGTTTTCCCTCAAAGCCCGCCTCATCTCGCAGCAACATCCAGCCAAATTCGGATATCACCACATCCACGGCAACCCTGTGCATCAGCAACGCGCGCAATGTGCGCAACGCATAAATAGCCCCACTTGCCCCTGTAATTGCAACCGTAATTCGTTTCATAGCAAACAGAATCCCAGATACAGCGGATTACAACAACAAATCGACCAGCGTCCCCACAAAATACACCACACTGACCACACCATTCATTGTCAAAGACGCCATGCCCGCCTTTGACAAATCTCGGTGCCTCACCAGATAATGCTCGTAAATCAGCAAACATCCCACGCACACCACGCCAGCTACATAAATCATCCCCAAGTCAAATACTCGCCCCACGCACACCATCAAACCAAAAGCAATCACATGAAATAACCGCGCAATCCACAACGCGAAACCAATCCCAAATTTCTGTGGAATCGAATACACCCCAAACCGCCGATCAAACTCGGCATCCTGACAGGCGTAAATCACATCAAACCCCGCGACCCACATCAACACCGCACCACCGAGCAGTAAAATTTCCGCATCCAATTGTCCCGTCACCGCAATCCACGCGCCCACAGGCGCGAGAGACAATGCCAAACCGAGAAAAAGCTGCGTAGCCCACGTAAAACGCTTCGTATAAGAATAAAAAAACACAATACCCAATGCCACGGGGGACAGCATCAAACACAGTGGATTTAACTTATACGCCGCAAAAACGAGTAGCGCAGAAAACACGCAAACAAACACTTTCACAGCACCCGCAGAAATAATCCCCCGCGGTAACTCGCGGTTAGATGTGCGCGGATTGGCCGCATCCATTTTCCGATCCACAAGCCGATTAAACCCCATGGCCGCACTTCTCGCGCCCACCATCGCCACCACAATCCAGAATACCTGCTCGGACGAAATCCCGTGTCCAGCCGCCGCCAATGCCGCGCCCGAAAGCGCGAATGGCAAGGCAAAAATACTGTGGCCGAATTTAATCATCCGACCATAAGTAACAATACCCTCAATCATCACTGTCTTATCTCTGCCGAATAAACTTTTGCAACCGGGCATCTGCCTGCACTTCTCCAACATACAAATCGCCGTGAGAATCCAGCCAGATACCGTGCGGGCACTTCTTGAACTCCCCCGGGATATCGCTTTCAACACCGCGCCCCCACTCAGACAATTTCTCGCCATCAACCGTCCAGATACTCACCCGCTGCTCCAACTCCGCGATATAAACCACCCCATCGTCGTCATCAATATAAACAGTATCGGGTTGATGTAAGCCCGTCCACTCCCCCTGGAAATTACCCTCAGTATCGAAAAATTGAATGCGATTATTGCTCCGATCCGCCACCCACAAACGGTCATCCTTATCGACCCGCACAGAATGCACCAGATCAAATTGCCCCGGCCCGGTACCCGGTTCCCCCCAGGACTTGATCAACTCCCCATTGGGTGTAAACTTGTGCATCCTCGCATTGTCATACCCATCGGACACATACATAAACCCCTGAGAATCAAACGCGACATCTGTCGGCAACCGAAACGGCTCACCCTCATCGCCTTCCCGGTCGGGCGTCCCCACCGTCATCAACAACTCGCCATCACAGCTAAACTTCCGCAAACAATGCGTGTTGCGCTCCACACAATAGACGTGATCCTCCGCATCGATATAAATGCCATGCGCATCCTTTAACACATCTTCGCCCCACGAAGACAAAAAATTGCCTTCGCGATCAAAAACCACCATCGGGTGCTCGCTGCGACTGTACACATAAACGCGGTCCTGCGAATCAACAGCCACCGCCGGTATCCACCCAAACGACCAACCCTCGGGCAACGACCACCAATTTTCCTCCACCGTATAGACATAATCACCCTGTCCAAACGTCATCATATCCTCCTTGTAAAAAAACTAAAAAATCACACACCATTGCAATATACACCACAATCTAAGCGCAAAAAGAAAAAAGCTCCGGGCATCCAGAGCTTTTTTTATTTTTCGGGGATTATCGCATATTACGCGCTTACCGTTCTTCCGAAAACACTGGTGAACAACAAAAAATCGCCAAAATTGACCTGGCCATCCTCATTTAAGTCAAAACGCGCATCGGGATTCTCAGCACCAAAAGCGGCAACAAACAGGAGAAAGTCGCCAAAGTCGATCTTGCCATTGCTATCGAAATCCGCTTGAGCGGCTATCTCCTTCAAAGGCAAAAACACAGCTGGCTGAGATCGCACCGCCATACCGCGCGGCCTATCTTCAAAATTCAGCGTTCTCAGAATCTGAAACGACTCCGCATCAAAAATAACCAGTTCATTCGAATTCTGATTCGCCACATATATCTGCGACCCGTCGCGCGACACAAACAAAGAACGCGTCTCCTCACCTTCGGGCAAAACCCGAACGCGATTCACAACGCGATTTTGCGCCACATCGACGACGATCAATTGGGCATTCGTGCGATCGGTTCCGTATAACCGCGAACCATCCGGCGATAAAGCAAGGCGAAATATCCCGGCATCCATCCGAATCGTTGTCACCACAGACTCCGACTCGGTATCAATCACCGCAATACCGCCACTGCCAACGTCACCAAAGTCTCCCCCCGATACATACAACCGCTTCCCATCCGCAGATATAACCAATGAGCGGGGATCCTCAATCACTTCAATGCGACCAACCGTCGCCCTGAGTGCGGTATCGACAATCAGCACCTGATTGTTCTGGATATCTGTGACATAAAGCCGCTTTCCATCCGGATGAATCGCCACACCATAAGGACCGCCGTCATTAACGACCGGCACCCGAATGCGATTGCGCACAGTCAAACTCGCCACCTCGATAACCGAAATACTCTTAGACTGTGAATTGGTGACATAGACCAGTTGCCCATCTGCGCTCACAGCGAGATCCAAAGGCGCATTGTCAACCGTAATATTCGCCGCCACTTGATGCGTGGCAGTCTCGATAACTGTGACCCGATTCTCAGATGTACCGGCAGATCCTCCCGTATTGGCGACAAACAAATAGCGCTGATCCGGCGTCATCAAAACACTCAAGGGCACCACGCCAGTGGGAATGCGCGCCACCTCTTCATCCGATCCCATATCGATAACGGCCACTACATCTTCATCTCGCAATGCGACAAAAAGTACAGGCGCTCCAGAAAGCGATATCACATCGAATTGCAACATGGGCAATTCAGGTGGCGGTGAAGGCGTTTCATTGCCATCGCCGTCTCGCGCAATCACCCGATATTCAATCCGCGATCCCACATTTTGTCCGTCGAGTTCAGCAGCAAAAATATCGTTACCCGTATGGGGCATTGGCAACACCTGCACGCCCCCGCCATTGATCCGATAATGCAATTCGACATTTGCCACCCCGTTATTATCGGTCACCCTTGCCGAAAAGCGATAGGGGCCATTGGGATCGGGCGTATTGGCTGGAAAAATAGTCTCCCGAATAAAAGGCGCGCCCGCCACAGAAGGTCCAATCGCAAAATCGACATTTTCTATCACGCGATCGATTTCAACGCGTATAATCTGAGCACGGTCCTGCAAAAACGCATTATTATAGTACTCTTTTTCGAATCTTTCCTCATATAATGTCTGAAAAATACCGCCAAAATTATCAGCAGAAATTGCGAAATGGTGTGGCTCAATCGCAACGTGGTAATCGCCTGGTGGCAATCCGAGAATTTCATATCGCCCATCGCCATTGGGCCCCTTTTGTTCACCAGCCGAACCCGACAGAGCACTCGCGACAAACACAGTGTCCGCCTGATAAACCACCACATGCACGCCAAATGTGGGACCGTCGGCATCCAGAACTTGTCCACGTATCCCACCGGTAAGCCCTTCAACCGGATACAACGCCGTTATACCCGCACGGTCATCGACTTCCAGAGAACGCTCCGCACGCGGTGCTTGGGACGAAGCATAGGGAAACATTGTCGCACGCAGTTCGGGTTCTCCCACCCAGGGGCTGTGATCCAAACCCAACAAATGACCGATTTCATGCGTCATCACAGCCTGAAGATCGGTCAAGTCCTCAGGCGTAGTATTCTCCTCAATCGAAAACGTATGATCCCGCCCATTAAAAACAATATCCACATCCGTAATCAAACCGTCGTCGTTATTGATGATCCGTGCAAATGCAATGACCCCCGTACCCTCGGGTGCTCCTATAACCTCTCCCGTCGCATCGTAAAAAATCACATTGCGATTATCATTTCCCGACACTTCAAGCTGTGCTGTACCTTCATATTCGAATGTAATAAATGCCGATGGCACTGCACTCCAGTCGTTAAATCCCTGCTGTGTGATCCGCACCACCTCGGTCTCGGGAAAGGGAAAACTCCCGGCATTGACCACAAAGGGGATACCTACCCCAGCCCGAGAAGGTGACCAGCGCTTTATCACAATTTGTCCACGAGAATTTTGTTCTGTAAGAATCACATACCCCTCTGCACCAACCCACAGAGCGAGCAGAAGCCCAACAACGCAAATTTTTTTTACCATTTAATCCTCATGTTTAAGTACCGGTTCCGATTCCCTTGCATCCACCACCCACACCTCAGCTTTGCCATCTCGATCAAAATCTGCTTCTGCATACGCCACGAAGCCATCCTCTGAAACTGTCACCCGATAGCGAAACCGTCCGGGCGCATTATTGAGTTGTAAAATACCACCGTTATTTTCGTGGTCAATAGGCAAATAAGTGCCATATTCTGCGCGATATGCGTGTTGTAGAGCCGCAATGCGTTGCAATATAATACGGGCGCGTTCTCGCTCTGCGTCTTCGGGCGTGCGATATGTAAACTGATAAAACAACACCGCGCATATCAATACCAGAAGACCAATAATAACACCCACCTGACGCAACTGACCTCGATATTTCCAGAAGAACATCACGGACGCTCCTCACCGGTTGGCAACATCCACCAGATTTTGGATTCCAACCTCTCCACCTCCGTCTCCCACCGCGCCCGCACCTCTACAGTATCAGCCTGCGCGACCAGAGACTCTGCGGGCAAAAACGGATGGACTTGCCCAGACATCCAATAGCCATTGCGGTCGCGATCTAAAAATCCGGAAATGCGATACGTCCCTGGAAGCATATTCGTCAAACTAAACGTCGTATCCCGCAAAACCTGTTCCCGAAAAAAATCATGCGTCACCCCCTCCACCCATATCACCACATCAGAAGAAGATGTCGTCCCGGAAATGCGCCCCAGTGCCGCGGTATCCATCACAGAAAAAACAAACGGAATCGGTTCAGAAAGAACATTGCCGCCAATATCCAATAGCCTTTCGCGATTTCCAATAAGTCGAACCGTCTCCCCACTCGTCCACAGACTATCCGGTGTAAACACGAGATGATTGGGCGCAACCCATTCAAAATGCCCCTGGGGAACAACCGTCGAATCCGACGCTATCCAGAAGTCAGACACGGCATCTACACGCATCGCATCGGAAAACAACATGCGAATCTCAGCCGTTGGCAAAACATTCTCGGCATTCTCCACCGGTGAGATTGCCAACACCTCTGGCGCGCGTCGATCGCGCGTACCATCGCCTCGCACTGTTGCATCTGTAGTATCGCGATTGCCCCAGCGGTCTGCAATATCAACCCGCGCTGTATATTCCACACCCCGTGTTTGCGGTTCGGTGATCACCCCCACCCCACTCGAATCAACGGGGTCTTGATATATCTCCAATACCGAAAGGTCGGTTATTTCAACGCCTAAAACGCGTACTGGTTCATCAAAACGCATCAAAATATGCTGTTGATCGGGCGTGCGGACAGCAGCGAGCACAGGTGCTGACGTATCGCGCACCGCGAATTTGAGATCGCCCAGACGAACGCGCTCCTCACCGGTAAACGCCACATCGCCGGGCGGAAGTGCCAACAAGTCGCCTGATGAATACGTGCGATCATTATTCTGATCGCCAAAAGCAAATGTCCGATAATTCCCAGAACCCAACCGCGGCAATACAAAATGACCCGTCTCATCGGGCTGCGTCACATAAGTGGGACGGTCTCTTCCAGGATCGGGTGCTGTCACCACAGACAGATCATAAACCCAAACAAAAACTTGTCCCGTCTGCTCCTTAGACTGCAACACCCGCCCGTTGAGTTCCCCGCGATTTAATCGATCTCCCGTCGCAAATCCAAAACTATAAGAAGCCCGCATGCGGTTGCGCCACTCATCCGCGCTCTCCTGCCCTACCGTGACCAGATACGTTCGGTCGGCTTGCAATCCATCGGGCAATCGAATCTCCAACACATCCCCACGCCACTTGAAATCGAATTCCTCAGCCCCCTGTGGGGAAACAAATAATGCCCGCTCGACCGACCTGCGATCCATCGCCTCAGAAAAGCGAATGCGAATCGGCGTATCCAGCCCGACTCGCACAGAATCATCTGCGGGCACTGTATCAATCACCCTCGGCGGCGTTTTATCGAGCGGTCCTCCTGGCGGAGGCATCTGCCGCGCACAGGCAAAAAAAAGAAAGAAAAAGGTAAGAGGTAAGACGTGAGACGCGAGCGCAGGCATGTCTAATTGGATTTGGCTACATCATAGTTGTCATAAATACTCATTTCCGGGCTTTCCCAGTCTTCGGCAAAGGTCGCCAGGCGTTCACGCAAATCTGCAGCCTGCGCTTTGTCAATACCGCGTTTCTGTAAATCTACAGATCGTTCGTTCAACAATGATACGGGAAGTTGTGTCATCAGGTGCTTTCCTGAGCAGTGGGTAAGGCTCGTATAGCCATCCCAACTTTCTGATCGGCCACAACGAGATCGAACTGCATCTGAAGATTCAGCCAGAATAAAGGATCAACCCCGAACCAGTGCCCGAAGCGCAAAGCGGTATCGCTATCTACAGAACACTTGCCCGCGATAATCTGACCAATGCGATCCGGCGGCACATCAATCTGATGTGCAAACGTCGCTGGGGATACTCCAAATTCCGCCAATTCGTCTCGTAGAATCTCTCCGGGATGAACAACTCGCTTCAACATGGCTCAGATCCTCTACGATTTTAGTGATAATCTACAATCTCGACATCGGTTGGCCCCGGACTGCCGGACCAGGTAAAGCAGATACGCCACTGCCGATTGATTCGGATGGAATACTGTCCTCTCCGCGCCCCCTTGAGAGCTTCAAGACGATTGCTCGGTAACGCCCTCAAGGTAGCCAGTGAGGGTGCCGCATTCAAAATTGAAAGCCGCTTCGCTGCCTGCTTCTCAAACCCCTGGAATGCAGCGACAAATGCGCCACTGGCGAACAACTCGGTTCTGCGGTCCTTGTATCCGAGAATCATACTTCCTCGTTTCACGCCCGTGGATGCGCTTGTCGATAGGCTCTTTTCAACCGCTCAACACTCACATGCGTATAAACCTGTGTGGTAGAAAGACTCGCATGACCGAGCAATTCTCTCACTGCATTGAGATCTGCACCCGCATCCAGCAGATGGGTTGCATAGGCGTGGCGCAATGCATGGGGGGACAAAGACCGCCCGGTCGCCTTGCTGAGATACCGGGCAACGCGACCTTGAATACCACTGGGACTCAGCGGACGCCCAGACCGCGCCAAAAACAAATGCCGTCTATCCGTCGTCTGCTCAGAAACCAGTTCCTCTCGCCGCATCAAATAAGCCACCAGCGCGACCCGAGCCGGTTCCCCGAAAGGAACCAATCGCTCTTTGTTGCCCTTGCCCACAACCCGCACCAGTTTATCTGCCAGATCCACAGCCTCAATTTTGAGACCCGCAAGCTCGCGCAATCGAATCCCCGCGCTGTAAAACAACTCCAAAATCGCCCGATCGCGCAATCCCAACACCGTATTGGGCGACGGCAGGGACATCGCGCGGGCAACCTCGTCAACATCCAGATGAACGGGCAATATCTTATCCTGCCTGGGCGGGCGCACATCGAGTGCTGGATTCCGATCCAAATTGCCCACACTGCACAAATAACTCAAAAACGTTCGCACCGCCGCCAGCTTTCGGGCAACAGACCGCCGACCAAATCCCCTATTGTGCAAAAATCCCAAAAAATCCCGCACCGCATTCCGGTCAATCTGTTCCACGCGATCCACCTGACGCCCATGCAAAAAAGCGGCAAACTGATCCAGATCCGTGTTATATGCCGCACACGTATGATCGGACAATCGCCGCTGCCGCGATAGATGATTGAGAAACTCATTAATAGCTGTTTTCATATCCGCACAGAATCAACTCAGGTTTTTAAAACAATTTCTGAATATTCTATCTTTTTCGCCTCAATTTGACCACGTCGGATAGGTCGGTACACTGCCTCACGCCACGTCATATAGGTATGGCGGTCCAACTTAGCCATACTCAGAGAGTCTTGAGCCGCTCTACCCCCTTCATTTCTTATTCCGTCAAAATAAAAAAACACATAGGCGGAGGCATTCCCCTCAGTTGGGTCGAAAGCGACAATTGGTAAGGCACATAGCTCCGGTGATATGACCTGCACAACCAGACGACCTGCTTCGTTCAGAGTCTTGAGTTCACCATGAATATCCTCTTCAGAAGCGCGTCCCTTTTGGGAATTTCTTTCCGCATGGACTTCAACCGCATCGTATAAAGCCCACCACCATCTTTCCGCCATCTCCTCAGACGGAAAGTTAAAAGTATAGCGCACCTTTGGCTCATCTGACTCTGGTCTATCTTCAAAGTCAATCAGACCTAAGCGTCGTAGCAGGATATTCTGCAGCGTTACCGCATCCTCAGTCAGGACAAACTCAGGTGGATACGACGTGATGATAAATTGCTCCTCTGCATACTCAGCCCGCTCAAAGAAATCGTACGTAAGTTGTATGGCATTTAGAGGGTGAGGAAAACCAAAATCAGCATTATCTGCATCTATGGCACAGGCAAGCCGTTTCTTCCACAGATCGCTCTGAGATTTGCTATTCTGGACCTTGCTCTCTTGAAATCGTATATCAATGGCCTTGTTTAGCTGCTCTTGCAGTTCACTTGAACAACTTCGTTGCCCACGCGAGAAGGTCTGATTTAAATAAGAAGCCAGACTGGCTGAATTGTCGGAACTGTGGATTTTCCACTCAGTCATTTTGATAGCGAGAGCAGTTGGATTATCAAATAGTTTATTATCATCTCCGACAGCTTGTTCAAATAGAACGCTGTAAGCTCGCGTTTTCTTATTTGCCATCAGGTACCTCTTAAAATAACAACAATAGTTAAAACCTTCGCCAAAAAAGGTGAATCTTGGCCACCTCCATTGTATGTTTCAGGCATTGGGTTCAGATATCTGAGCCTGCCATATATATGGAGATAACCAGGTTTGCGATGTATGCGCTTTTACAATCTTTAGCCGTCAGATACAAGAAGCCTGACCAAGTGAGCACAAAGGTGATGTCGGTCACTTAGAGTTTATTCACATTTACTTTTCATATTGTATGAGGGCATCTTGACTATCAGCAGCTCGACCTTGGATTTGCGTGATGTTACCCTCATTAATTACCTCAAGGAGTTCCTTGAGATCATTTTCGAAAAAGTCACTTCTCTTTGAGATATTGGAAATTTGGCTATTCGCAGTTTTGAGCGATTCGTCACGTCCTCTCAACTGTTTCTTATACTCGGAAATTTGGCTATTCGCAGTTTTGAGCGATTCGTCACGTTCTCTCAACTGTTTCTTCAATGCGGGAATTTCTCCCACAATAAGCATGATGATCACAAAAACAGCAGCCGCCAACAGAACTCCTAAAAAAGTGGTCATTTCCATTACATACCTCCATTCTCTTGACTATCTACCTGACGTGAATATACCTCTACGCTAGTCTATCCCCTCGAATAAAAATAGTCGCAAATATAAAAAAAACAAGTCTAAAAAGACTTGACTCGACTTTTCAGTTATGTATATTCATAGAGATTGTTCGGAATTATGTTAGGTTCTTTATAATTCTGAAGTATTGTGTATAATTTTAAAAATGAAATAGGGCTTCGCATTCTGTCCAACGCAAATAAAAATAATCGCAAATATAGAAAAAATAAGCCGAAAAAAAGACTTGACTTGAATTTTTAGTTCTATATCTTTGTATTAAGTATTGCATGAAGTTCTGTTAGGTTCTTTATGATTCTGAAATATCGTGTATAATTCCGAAAAAAATAGGCCTTTTACGTTCTGTCCAAACGTAAAAGGCCGGATTGGTCAAAGACCAAACAACAGCCTGACCCTAACTCTTTTAAATATAGGAATTTATTTCTGATAGGTCAACTCTTTTTTTATTCAACGGAGAGGAGGTTCACAGTGCAAAATACGATCCATCAGGCGATTTTAGATGGAGAGGATCCTTCATGTATCGAAGGACTCCTGAACCAAGGCATCGATAAGGATGCCAGGAACTCGGTTGGCAGTACGCCTCTGATGATAGCTGCAATGCTTGACGATGTCCCGATCTTGAAATTGCTTCTCGACTTCGGGGCCGATGTTGAATCTCTCAATGACTCAGGCTGGAGTGCCTTGCATATTGCCGCAAAGAGCAATGCCCTCCAAACAGCCGCCGTGCTGATTGCACACGGAGCAACCACCGATGTATGTGACGCTCGGAGTAGGACGCCTAAGTATTTCGCTAGCAGCCCTGAGATGATGGAATTAATGTCCGCAGCCCCTTTGGTTGGAGCCAGTGAGCTTTGAGGAGAAAAGCTCTCGTGGCGCCAAATGGGGGAACGCCCTGGCTCCAGCCGTAAAGGTATTGGAGATGATTATGTTCTCGAGCGATATGACTGATAGTTTGCAACTGAGTACAATCTTTAGATTCATGGAGTCGGACTATCACGAAGCTGTGGTCAAACGCGCGCTGAATTCACGGGATAAGGTGTCAAAAGAGGCGCAGGGATCGCTCAATTCAGCTATAAATAAAACTGTGAAAGTGCCGCAATTTCCAAATTACCCCGCTAAAGCACCGACGCCTTTTCTCATAAAACCTATTTTGAAGGCCACGATGCGATCGGACATGCTAACCGCAGTGGTTTTGAAAGCCTGGGCAGAGTCGCAGGACACACTCAGCGATGTGGTTGTTAAACATCTCGAGAATCTGGCTATGCCGGTGGAGTATCCAGACTGTGCGAAGAATCGATTCCGAAGCACCTGGTTTAGCGATACCTGGCTGCGCGAAACGAATAAAATTCTCGAACGCTACGACGATTTCGATCATAACGATATCGCTCTCATGTTGTGCTATGCATCGGGGAAAATACCATCTGGAGAAACCAAGGACGATATTTTGTCGCAAGGGCTTGAGTATTTGAGGTCACTCCCGCCGACCTCAGCGGAATTGGAGAGGATTCCAGATTTTATCGAGGAACTGAATGCGATTCGAGAGAAGAAAGAAGAGCAGCGAGGTCTTGCAGTCGCGCTCGATGACGCGATTGCAGGTGTCCTCAATAATTTCTCAGCAGAGATGGCTTTCTTCCAACAAGATGTCGCGTTTTGGTCTGCGAATAAACTCTCACCGGATGCCGATGTAGCAAAAGCACTTAAAATGACAGAGGAATTGCAGTCTTTGCTGATTGAGTATCAACCTATTTATGGAATTGCGCCTGTTTTGACCGAGGAGCGGATTAGAAGGCAGAAGCGGGCGAAGTTGGAGCCTCGCATCTTGCCGATCCTGGATCATATCGATCAGCTTATGACCGGAGGTCATGGGCCAGATGACGATTTTCCTTCTGGAATAGACAACTTTGACGAAGCGACAGGTGCTGAGGCAGACCCGCCCGACCAGGCAGGTAAGGTGGTCAACGGAAGTTCATTCCCTGGAGCAGGAGGCCAGAAAACGAACGGGAAGATCGATGAGCAGCCCCTCGAGGTGCCAGATGATGTCAAATCTGGGATAGAAAATGGACCGACGTTTTCCGAGGCAGAGTATATATCTTTGCAATCTGAGAATCAACGTCTTTATGACCGGGTCGAATCGCTACAAAAGCAATTACACAAGAGCCAAGAAGAGAGTGAAAATCATCAAAAAGAAGCCAAATATTGGCGACAATGTTACGAAGATGTGATCAGTAAGCAGCCGCCAGCAACCGCGGGTGAAGATGAAGATTTGTCCATTGAAAGCGTTCACGACGCCGTTGAGCTTGCTAAACAGCAATTTGGACACAGACTCATTTTTGCGCTGAACGCAAAATCCCAGGTACGAAACAATCCTTTCAACGATCCCAAAGTCTTGTACAAAGCCTTTGAGTGGATGAGCACTACGCTTTATGACTCCCTTATCGGGAAGACCAGTGTGACAGATCTCGATTTGTCTATCCGACAGGCCTGTAATGGATGTATAAGCCGTGGCAAAACGATATGATCACGAAGACGTACCCCGCTTGGTATAAAACGATCGTAGATAAAGAAGTTTATATACTGAAGAGGCATATCGGGACCGGAATCGGAAAAGATGCACGGCGTACGATACGGATCGCTTTCGAGTGGGACAAGAGACGTCAGCGTTTGATCGTCGGATTCATCGGCACCCATCAAAGGTCGAGCGCGACCTGAAATATAGAGGCCCAAAGTCTAAGGAGATCGAAAATGAATAATCATAAACAAAAAATCAATGAGGACTATCAAGCAGGTAAAGTTGCGTATGAGCGAAAAGACTACAGAACCGCATGCAAGATCTTGTACCCGCTCGCCGTACAAGGATCGGCCAATGCACAGCACCTGATTGGCGTGATGTATGCCAAGGATCAAGACTTTTCGGAAGCGGTGAAGTGGTACAAAAAATCTGCCAAACAGGGATATGTACATTCCCAATACGACCTTGCCATGAGCTACAGAAAGGGACTGGGCATACCTCAAAATCATGGGGAAGCAGTAAGATGGTTAAAAAAAGCCGCCGAGCAGAAACATATCCATGCTCGGCATGAACTTGGCATGAGCTACTATAATCTAAGGAATGGAGAAAAACGATAGGAATTTCCAGAAAGCTGCGATACAAAATGATGCGGAGGACTTGAAAATCGAACGACAAATTTTTGGCGAATTTATCGATAAATATAATCATCGGAGATCGACGGATAAGCCTTATGATCAATCACGAATAATTTTTTTATTCAACATTAAAATAATTATGCCAGCACAGACGACCCCATGTGACTGTACGGCTTGTAATGAATTAGGACAATATAAGGGCTAAAAATCATGACGTTAAGGGAGATTCTGTCGGGCAATGTCATCGTCGAGCTTGAAGGACAAAACAAGCCAGCAATTCTCGAAGAGCTTGTTAAGGAACTCAAAGTAGGCGATAAGATTACCGATCGAGAAAAGGTGCTCCAAGCGGTTTTAGAACGCGAAGTTCTTCTAAGTACTGGAATAGGAAACGGCATCGCCATTCCTCATGGGAAGTCGGAAAATGTCACGGTGCTGAGTGGTGTGCTGGGCATCAAATCGGAAGGTATTAATTTTGATTCTTTAGATGGCAAAAAGACCTACATTTTTTTTCTTCTGGTCTCGCCTCTGGACGTTTCAGGGCCGCACATCAAAGCGTTCGCTCGTATCTCAAGATTACTCCAAAGAGAAGATTTTAGACAGCGTTTGATTGGCATTAGCAATCGCGAGGAGGCCCTGGCAATTATTGAGGCGGAAGAAGAGCGGTTGGCTAAATCTGGTGAAGATCGGGTTGGCAGCTTTGTCGAAACATCGTCTTAGCGAGATACCATAACATCATAATATGTCCGATTTTCGCACGGCCTGGA
Source organism: Gemmatimonadota bacterium (assembly GCA_028874765.1). Taxonomy (GTDB): domain Bacteria; phylum Latescibacterota; class UBA2968; order UBA2968; family UBA2968; genus VXRD01. The sequence continues at coordinate 23,329 of JAPPIE010000113.1, read as the reverse complement.
TTTCGCGGTTTACCTCTTTCAAATCCATCTTATCAAGACCATTTTCAACCGATTGCTTTTGGAGATCATCAACAGCTTGAATTGCACGCACGCGACGGAAAGTTGCTAAGGTGTCCTCTCTATTAGCCATACGTTACCCTTCTACCCCTTTGCGAAACGTCACCCGCACAAACTTCCCGCCCTCATCTTGCACGATTTCTGGCTCAGTACCGTTAAATTCTCGCATCTCTCTCCGCATCACGGGCCATCCGCGTCCTCGCTGCTCCATCAAGCGCGCAACGAGCATGGCATTTGCCATCAACTCATTGCGGGATCGGGGATTGCCACCCGAGCGAACATTCTCGACACTCATATGATTTGGAAAAGTCCCTGGACTGGTCACATCAATACGGTCGCGGAATACTTCGAGCAACACCTTCGACCCTGTAATCGCGTAGTCCCGGTGAACAACAGCATTGACGATTGCCTCGCGCAGTGCCTTCTCGGGAATTAGTGGCGTCTCCTCTCGATCAATGCCCTGATAGCTCTCCTTCCATCCCAAACCGCGAACCCATCCGACTGACCGGCGTATTTGCTCTTCAAGACGTCCCTTTCCCTCGCCAGTGAGAATAACATCCGACGCCCGATCCTCGCCCAGATAGGCTACACACTCGACGAAAAAATTCGTTGTCTGCGGATGCGCCTGCGGCTCTTTACCAAATGCCATCAATCCATAGAGTGTCGGACGCAGGGCATTGTCGAACTCAGCCAAAATGCGTCTATTACACAGATCGTCAGCGATTGAAGGCTGTGGTTCCTCCTCTGTATCGAGACCCTGCATACGCAGAAAGGCCCGAAACGCATCGAGATCAATATCCTCCATTCTCGCGGACGGAATGATCAACTCTTCCGTTAAAATAAAACCGAAGGTATCATACGTCTTCTGTCTTCTATACCCGCCCGCTTTGATGCGCTGTGCAATGTCATGCCATTCCATAGCCTACCTCACTTCACACCGCCCTTCAAAACCCTCTGGATTACTTCGTCATGCTTCGCGTGGCGGCTCAACATCATGCCGCAATGACACACGGGACGGCACAGGGGCCGTCCCCTACATCTCACTTCCTACTTCTTCTGCTCGACCTTCTCCTATTCGTCGCCGGGTTTTCCGCGATAATTTTCTCGCAAGCCGCCTTTGTCAAAGACGACGCCTCTACGCCCTTTGGAATGCGGTAATTATTGCCATCGTGTTTGATATAAGGACCATACCGCCCGGCGAGAACCTGAATCCCATCAAAATCGTGAATCACCTGCTGCGACTGCCTGCCGCCCGCCCCGCCCTGCATGAGTTTTTCGAGCGTCTCGCGGTCCAATGTCGTCGCATCCATCCCTCTGGGAATCTTGTAATTCTTTCCATCTTTGCGAATATAAGGACCATACCGCCCATTGAGCACCTGGAAATCGCCAAAATCCTGAATCACATTTTTGGCTTTGCGATCCTTCTCAGCCGCCGCGATCTCCAATGCGCGATCCAGCGTCACCGCAAACAGATCTTCTCCCTCTGGCAGGGAGAAAAAGTTGCGACCTATTCGCACATAAGGGCCATACCGACCACTATTGACCTGCACCTCATCGCCCGCATCATTTTGCCCGAGTTTGCGCGGCAATTCAAAACACTTGAGCGCATCGGCCAATTCAATATCAAAAATACTCCGATTGGGTGGCAAAGATGCAAACAAAGGCTTTTCTTCTTCACCCGCACTACCAATCTGAACATAGGGACCATACTGCCCAAAACGCACACTCACCTCGCGCCCTGTATTGGGATCTTTCCCCAGATTGCGCCCAATTTTATCAACCGACTTTTTATCTTCCACCCGCTCATTAAACGGCGGATAAAACGCTTCTAACATCTCTTTCCATGAATTTTTGCCCTGTGCAATCTCGTCAAAATCGTCTTCGAGATGCGACGTAAAACCCAAATCGACAATATCGGGAAAATGCGCCATCAAAAAATCGTTCACCACCTCGCCGATATCTGTGGGCTTGAGCTTCTTATCTCGCGTGCGTTCCACATATTCCCGGCTCTGAATGGTTGAAATCGTCGGCGAATAAGTCGAGGGACGCCCAATACCTTCGCTCTCGAGCTTCTTCACCAGCGACGCCTCGGTATAACGCGCGGGTGGTTTGGTAAACAACTGCTCCAAATGCAACTTCTCCAAATTGAGCACCTGCCCCTTTGCAACCTCTGGCAAAATCACATCTTTATCGCTGATATTGGCCTCCGGATCATCTGATCCCTCGGCATAAACCCTCAAAAATCCGGGAAATAAAACGCGTTGCCCCTTTGCCTCAAAAATCAATTCGCCCGCATCACCAGCCCGAATGCGAATCGTCGTATATGCAATGCGCGCATCGGCCATCTGCGTCGCCAACGTGCGCTTCCAGATCAAATCGTAAAGCCGAAATTGTCGGGGATCGAGATGTGCTTTAACGCGGTTGGGTTTAATCGACAAATCCGCCGGACGAATCGCCTCATGCGCTTCTTGTGCCCCCCTGGTCCTATTGGCAAATCGCCGGGGCTTTTCCACGGTGTAATCCCGACCATATTCCCGCGCAATTACCTCCCGCGCCTGATTCACCGCCTGCTCGGCCAAATTCACCGAATCGGTACGCATATAAGTAATCAAACCGCCGGTATATCCGGGAATTTCAAAATTGCCCTCGTAAAGCTGTTGTGCAACCCGCATCGTCTGCGCCACGGAAAAACTCAGTTTGCGAGACGCCTCTTGTTGCAGCGTCGATGTCGTAAACGGAGGCACGGGCCGCCGCACGCCCTCGCGCTCGACCACCTCTGTCACGACAAATTGTCCCTGCAGCGCACTCGCCTCAATAGCTTTGGCCTCGGCTTCATTTTTCACAGACGCTTTTTTGCCATTCTGCCGCGTCAATTCAGCCTGAAATTTGGGATCCTTAAAATCGGATTTAATCTTCCAATACTCCTCTGGCTTAAACGCCCGAATCTCCCGCTCCCGATCAACAATAATCCGCACCGCCACACTCTGCACGCGCCCGGCTGACAATCCCCCCTTTACCTTTCGCCACAACAAAGGCGACAACTGATATCCCACAGCGCGATCCAGAATGCGACGCGCCTGTTGTGCATCGACCAGATTTTGATCCAGTTCGCGGGGATTTTCAAGCGCGTGCAAAACAGCAGACCGGGTAATCTCGTGGAACACAACCCGCTTAATGGGCTGATTCTTGAGCTTGAGTGCAGAAATCAGATGCCACGAAATAGATTCCCCTTCGCGGTCTTCATCCGTCGCCAAATACACAGTCGTATCTTGTTTAATATCCTTTTTCAGTGCCTGAATCACACTGCGCTTATCTTGCGACACCACGTATTTGGGATCAAAACTCTCCACATCAAAGCCCAATTCGCGTGCGGGAAGATCGCGCACATGCCCCATAGAAGCGGCGACTTTGTAGTCCTTGCCCACAAATCGAGAAATTGTCCGCGCTTTGGCAGGTGATTCGACAATAATCAAATTTTTCGCCATCAAAACATCCTTTATCGTTCAAATGAAAAACAAGAGGGACCTACCCCCAGCCCGCCCACCACAATTCAAAAAAATACGCGCACCAATTACAAAAGTCAAGGTTGCGTCCCGCGGCTCGTGCGCGCAGACTGTGCAATGAGCATCTCTGCACCCATCGCCATCAAGGCCAACAACAACACCCATCGCCAAAGCTCCCGACCATGCCTTTGGGAAAGAATAGCCTCCTTCAAATCGGCCTTGCCATCTACAACGCACAAGCGGTCTTTACCAAACAGAGTCTCGAGTCGCGCCATCGGAACCGGGGTCAAATCGGGTTCGCGCGCATCAATCTGAACGGCAAAGCGATCAGAGACGCGCTCGCGCGCAAAAATCTCCCACAGCCCTGGCGCATCCACCACCCCGACCGGCCACACCGATTGCAAACCGCGTTGTTGAGGCCAAATTGTTCTGGGCTCTCCACCCGGCGCCCGCAGAACAGCTTCAGAAGCATTTTTTTGCCGGAGATCTCTGTACACAACCTGACCAACGCGATAGTCAGATCGACCAAACGCCCCGGCCGCCAGATATCCGCTCAGGCGATGCACAAATGGAACAAAAAAGCCGGAAAGCGGCGCGTCATTCCATCCCAAATTCGCACTCACCGAAGACGCGAACAGCACGACGCGCCCATTGCCCTTGCGCGCTTCGAGAAGCGCGGGTGCCCCCGAAGTAAAGGACAACACAGATTGTGCATTTTGCGCGGGTAAGACCCGATAAGAAACAAAAAAACGCGGGCTTTGAAATGCCCCTTTAAGTTCCAGACCCGACAGCATGGGATGATCGGGTAAAACTGTCTGTAAAGCCTGATAAGCGCCTGACAACACACCCCGCGTACCGAGTAATTTAGCGGGAAAAAGCGCGGGCAACACATGCTCATTATAATATCGGACATCTATTTGATCCCCCAGGAAAATAGCCAACCCAACCCCGCGAGATATCCGATTTTGCAAAACGGCAATCGCACCTGTAGAAAGCCGCGCAACATTGCACAAAAAAACCACATCAATATCTTCCAACACCTGATCTGATACGCGCTCGGGTTTAACCTGCACCACCTCGCTTGAGACAACGGACAAAGCCTCTGCGAGATAGTAAGACTCGCGGGACGCATCCCCCACCAGCAAAATGCGGACGCGCTCTGGAACGCGCAACACTGTCACGCACTTGTTGTCGGCCTCGAGATCATCTTCTCCTATTTCCACACGCAGGGAAACATCCCCCCCTGTTTTGGGCACAAACGACGTATGCAATTTGCGGCGCCCTCCCGCAGGCACATGGGCAATATCCTGGCCAATGCGCCGACCATCTAAAAATATCTGCACAGGCACATCGCCTCGATTTGCCGAGCCGTAATTGATCAGTTCGATCCCCAGCGCGGTTGAACGCCCGACCTCTGGAGAAGTCGTATTGATCTGCCCAATACCGATATTGGCAACTTGCGAAGGCCGCTCGGAAAGGATGTACACCGATACATCGTCCAAATTAGACAATGTATCGGGCAAATTCGTCCATCCATTATAAGCGCGATCCGTTACAAAATACAACTCGCGGTTGGGCATCTGTGACCCGGACAAATGCGACAAAGCCAATTGCAATCCCGCCTCAAAATCTGTACTGCCAAAACCGGGTTTTAGCGTATCCATAAGCAACCGCAACCGCTCTGGAGAGGTCATATCGACCTCCTCAACGTCATTGTCGATCAGTGCCAGACGCACATCGTCGCGCTCATCAAACAGAGACAACAGAGCCTGCACTCTGCGAAGCGCCCGCTCAAACAACGTACCTTCTGCTGTGCGATATTGCATACTCAACGAACGATCGAGCAAAATAAACGCCGACGTACCCGCATCGCCCACCTGCCCACTACCCCCACTCAAAGTCGGACGCGCAAAAGCCAGCACCAGCAAAACAATGAGCAGAGTTCGCAAAATGAGCAACGCGAGATGCTTTAATTTTAGCCGTCGCATGCGGTCGTGCTGGAGTCTTTGCAAAAGTGCCACGTTTGAAAACGAAACTGTTACCGTACGACGCCGATTCAACAAATGAATCACAAGCGGCAACAGCGCCGCCCACAAACCGTGCAACAGCATTGGATTTGTAAATGAAATACCGAACATAAAAAAACGCTCAAACAAAAAAACCTGCTTTACAGAAAAGCAGGTATTGGGTAAAGTCTTATAACATTTATTAGTGTTTCTTATCTTCTGCCGCAATAATCGCCAGAGCCTCCTCGCGATTTCTAATGCCAATCAAACGCTGTCTAAAATCTTCTCCTTTGAGCACCCTTGATATACGCGCTAAGGCTTTAATATGCGGTCCCGAAACATTTAGCGGAGAAACCAAAAGAAAAAAAATGTAGGTCTTTTTCCCATCTAAAGCATTAAAATTGATACCTTCTGACTTGATGCCCAGCACACCGCCCAACATCGTGGCATATTCCGACTTCCCATGGGGAATGGCAATACCGTGCCCAATACCCGTACTCATAATATCTTCGCGGTCCAAAACCGCCTGAAGTACCTTATCTCGGTCCGTAATTTTATCGCCTACTTCGAGTTCATTAACAAGCTCTTCGAGAATTTCCCGCTTGTTTTGCCCCTTAAGCCCGATAATGACCGACTTGCCCGACAGAATCTCCATCAACGTCATAAATGCCCTTTCATTTGAGTGAGAGCATAGACATCCCTGCCTGCGCACACATCGCTTTCAGACGGAAAATAAAACGCCCCTTCAACTAAGTCAAGAAAATTAGATATATTTATACCTTTACAGCCTCATAAGTCGCAAAAGTCATTGAGAAATTCGACAAAAGTTTTTAACCTTAAAAAGAAACCAAAAACCCAAACAAGCGTGTAAAAACTGCCTCGACACCACAAAGGATTATCCATGCACACAGTCCTCTACTCGACCATTTATCTGCTCCTCATCAGTTTTGCAAGCACGGGATTCGCGCAAAACCGCGACCTCCACGACGTCATCAACCGATTGAAAGCAGATCTGGCTACCGCGTCTGATTCGTCGGCGAGCTATGCGCGCATGGGCCTGCTCTATTTGCGTCTTGAAGAAGCCGACAGTGCCGAAGCAGCCTTTCAAAACGCGCTCGCTTTGCGTCCCAACCTCGCAATTGCCCACACGGGCCTGGGCCGCGTTTACCAAAACCTGCACAACAAACCCGACCGCGCGCTGTCACACTACGAAAAAGCCGTCGCCATCGACACCACAGACGCGGACGCCCACGACCGCCTCATCAAAACCCTCCTCGCACTTGAAAATACCGGAAGCCGCGCGCGAAAAGCCGCCTCACAAACCATTGCGCGATTTCCCGACCGGGCTTCGCCCTATCTCCTCCTCGCTCGCGCCCACCGCGAAGAAGGCAGCGCGCATCAGGTCGCGCTCTACTATTACAAAAAATACCTCGAGCGCAACCCCGAAGACCACGAAACCGCATACCAATTTGCCTACGCGCTATACGAAGCCAAAGAATACCGAGACCTCGAAGACATCACATCGCGCATGCGAGACCCCCGCGCACTGCCACTGCTCGCCCAGGCCCTCATTCAAAGACGCGACCACGAAGGCGCACTAACGGCATTTCGACACTATATCGAGACCTTACCCAAAGAAGAACAGCCCCTCTATGACGACATCTCTTATATCGGCTCAAAAGCCGAAGCGCGCGCTTACCGCCTCGCGTCAGCCTCAGACGACAAAACACAACGCGAGCGTTTTCTCACACGCTTCTGGTTGCAAAAAGATCCCTTTAAAACCTCGGGAGGCGCACTGCGCCGATCCCAACACTACCGCAGGGTATGGCATGCGCGAACCCACTTTGGCAAAAAGTGGCCGTGGGATCGCCGGGGAGAAATATACATCCGATACGGCGAACCCGACTATATCTCAACCTCCCGAAAACTCAATGCCATTGTCCCACTGGACGTACAGCGCCTTCAAGAACAAAGAGCGTATGCGATTTACGGCGATGCGGGCATTGAGGCCAACTTTGTCGGTCCCGTCTATCCGATTCGCACCATGGAGCAAGGTGGCATAGGCCGCGTGGGCAATATGGGCTTTACCGACTACCGCCCCGTCACAACGACCAGCGGCTGGACCTCTGTACCCTGGGAAGTGTGGATATACAAAAATCTCGAACAGGGCGCAGAATTTACATTTACCGATGAATTTCTGGGCGGAAACTTCGATTTTGCTCCCGTCCCATCGCTGACCGAAGAAGACCTCGCCAATGCCGAATCCTCCGGACGCTCGTACATGAGCGTGATTCAGCGCCTCAACGAATTTAACCCCGCCACCCTCGCCCAATCGCTCGCCGCAATAGAACCCGAATTGTACAGCATAGAAGCACTCGACCCCCTCGACTTTTACTTCGACACCCTCACCTTCCGGGGACCGGAGAACAAAACCGAATTACAGGTCATATTTGGCCTGCCTTTAGACAATGTGGCCCTGCCCGCAGACCCGGACACCACTGTAGTCGTGGAACGCCGCACCGCGCTTATCTACCCTCGTGCCCTCAATTTTCAAAACACCAAAAGCGCATTGGCCATCGACATCACCGATGATATTCGGGACCGGGGTTTACAAGCCCTCAGCGGCGTACACCACATCGCCGAACCCGGCGAATATGAACTGGCCGTTGAAGCGTGGCGTCAAAATACCAACCGTGTTGGCGCATATCGTCAGCCCGATCTTCACCTGCCCGACTATCACGATAAAAGCCACCTGATGATGAGCGACATCCAGATCGCCTCCCGCATCATCGAAGCGGATCGCGCACCCGACACATCCTTTGTGCGCGGCGACCTCTACATTCAGCCGCAGCCCTCGGCAACCTTTGTCCCCGGCATGTCCATGTACGTTTACTTTGAAATCTACAACCTCAAACGCGACGAATTTGGGCAGACGCGATACACCATCTCATACGAAGTACAAAAACGCCAGGAAGCCGGTTTTGCACTCGTATCTCTCCTCGCCAAATTGGGACAAAAAAATACCGAGGCCGTTGGCCTCAGCTTTGATCAAGTCGGTACAAACCCCGACGAAAACACCTATCTCGAAATGCCCCTCACCAACCTCGCATCCGGACGCTACACCCTCAAACTCACAATCACAGACAAAAACACCGACCAGACCACAAAAAAAGATGCTGTCTTTTTTGTACCAGGCACCCGGTAATTTTCACCCCGTTCTAATCACATACGTCTCTGCCACCCGATCGTGAATCCCCTGTCCATCGGGATGGCGGCGTGCCATGTGAATCAACACCAGCCAACCCACCGTACCGATCACCATTGCGATTGATGAAGCCACAGCAGACTCCGCCTCCACCTCCACCATCTCGATCCCCTCTCCATCCGAGGGACGCTGGTACACCTCCTCTGGCGTCAACAGAGCCATCACAATAAACAGCACAAAAACCGGCGACCATTTCACCACCGCACGCCGAAACGTCTGCCCATAATTCAACCCGCCACCGTGGGCATCAATCACGCGCAATCTCAACAACATCTTGCCCGGCGTCTGGCCTATAAGCCCCACAAATATCGCTGAATACACCACTATAAAAATAAAATCCACCATCCACACGCCCGCAGGCGATAGCAGCATATTGCGCAGGACCACCGTCAGCACCAGGTGCAAAATCACAAAATCCAACACCGTTGCCAACAGACGCCGTCCTATCCCGGCGATTTCACTTTGCATCAACATATCTTCACCTTATTATTGTGAATGTAACTAAAAACTCAGGAGATAACATGGACCATATCTTTGACGCACAGGGCATACGACGTGCTGTTCTCGTTGGGGTGACGCAACGCGGTATCTCCACACGCAGCACCAGAGAATCTCTCGAAGAACTCGCGCACCTGGCCAGCACTGCCACCTTTGAGGTAATTGATCGCACATTGCAAAATCGCGACAAACCCGATCCAGCCACCTATATCGGTTCGGGCAAAATCGACGAACTTCGAAAAATGGCCCAAAAGAGAAATATCGACGCGATCATCTTTGACAATGACCTTTCGCCCTCGCAAATGCACAACCTCGAAACCGACATTGGGGTACGCATCCTCGATCGCAGCCTGCTCATTCTCGATATTTTTGCTTTACACGCACGCACACGCACCGCACAAATTCAAGTACAAATGGCTCACCTGCGTTATTTGCGCCCCCGCATTCGCCAGTTTAATCCCCACGCAGAACGTCGCGCAGGCCTCGGATCGGGTGAAACGCACACCGAAACCACCCGCAGGTGGATAGAACAGCGAGGAAAGTTCCTCTACGACAGCCTCAAACGCGTGAGACGTCAAATGGACACCAGCCGCAAAGGGCGCAGCCATAGTTTTAACGTTGTACTCGTTGGCTATACCAACGCGGGCAAATCCACGCTTATGCGCGGGCTTTCGGGTGAAAATGTTCTGGTCGAAAATCAGCTTTTTGCCACTTTGACCAACACCACGCGCAGCGTCGATGTACACAGCCATCGCCCCATCTTGCTCACCGACACCGTCGGTTTTATCAACCGCTTACCGCACCACCTCTTTGCTTGCTTTCGCGCCACATTACAAGAAGCCGTACAGGCAGACCTGCTCCTTCACGTTGTCGATGCCAGCCATTCGCAATACAAAATGCAAATGATCACAGTCAGCGAAGTCCTCACAAAACTCAAAATTGCTGACAAACCCGCCTTGATCGTTTATAACAAAATGGACCTCGCGGATTCTGAACGACAAAAAGAAATTGCAAAACGCTGCGCAAAAAATCCCAATGCGCTTGCAATTTCTGCGCTTGACGTCGCTAATCTCGACGCGGTCAAAAATCGGATATGTGATTTTTTGGCTGCCGATGCGGTCACCCTAAAACTTCAGGTGCCACAAAGTGAAGGCAAACTCCTCTCACAACTCTACACCCACAGCGAAATACTGACTCTGGATTATGAGGGCAACGACGTACACCTGCGCATTCGCCTCAATTCCAACCATGCCGAGCACTTGCAACTGGACCGCTTCCTATCCGCGAGTCACACACAGGCAGATGCACTGGCTTAATCACTCCTCGCAATCAACGCTCTCGTCGTTGCGGCAACAATTCGTCGAGGTAATAAGCGCACAGTAAAAGCCAGCATCTTACTGATCAACCCGTGAATAGCGACCCGCTTTCTCTTTTGCATAGCTCTATACCCATACTTCGCCACATCGGCCCCCGTGGGCAACCCGCGCATATCAAACAAACGCGAACCCGTTGCACCCGCAGCGCGTTGAAACCCCGTCTCCGTTGCCCCTGGACACAGCGCAGTCACGCTCACACCCGTACCCTTTAACTCATTGGCAATCGCATCTGAAAACGACAACACATACGCTTTCGTCGCAAAATACACAGCCATCCTCGGACCGGGCTGAAACGCCGCAGTCGAAGCCACATTCAAAATTCTTCCTCGCCCCCTATCGATCAAACCAGGCAAAAACAACTTGGTCAAATGCGTCAAAGCGACAATATTCACCTGTAACATATCCGCTTCGGCTATCCAATCTGTCTCTGCATAAAAACCATACACCCCAAACCCGGCATTATTCACCAGATAATCCACATCCCATCCCATTTCCACAACCCGGTCATAAACCTTCTTTGCCTCACCCGGCACCGACAAATCGGCCACAATCACCTCAGCTCTTACACCGTACTTCTCCCGCACTTCTCCCGCCAGCACCTGCAACTTATCCTCGGACCGCGCCGACAAAATCACATCAACCCCATCAGCAGCAAACACCCGCGCCAATTCCAAACCAATACCACTCGACGCGCCCGTAATCAGTGCTATAGCCATAAGATCCGCCTCCTTTGTTCCTTTCTCAATATGTAAAAAAATTCGCACAATGGCTAACGATAAATCTGCTTTACAGGTGCCCCAATAATAACTATTCTTGTTTTCCATCCCACAATCAACGAGGCAACCATGAAACTATTGCAATTCGCACACCCCGAGCGGGGATCTCGCCTGGGGCTTGTCAAAGGCGACGATGTCTTTGACCTCACAGCCTGCGCCCCCCACCCGGCTTCGCTTCACGATCTCTATTACCGCCACGGAGGCAACAAAAACGGCATTGAAACCACAGTAGAGTCAATCAACATCCGCAATGCGCCGCGCCTCTCACTCCGCGACCTCTTGAACAACGCGACCGATCCCGACCAACCTCACCTCATCAGCCCGGTAACCGCACCAACAGATGCGCCGCACAAACTGCGTATCTGGCTGGCGGGAGTCACCCACGAAGACAGCGCGAAATTGCGCGAAATAGAAGCCAAACAGGCCACCGGTGATGCCGTCAACGTCTATGATCAAAAATACCGGGAATGCGCGCAAGGCGGCACACCCGAACTCTTTGCCAAGAACGACACCGCTGCCCTCGTCGGACACGGCGGATGTATATCGCACCCGCACAACACCCAGCGCCTTGTACCCGAAACAGAACTCGTAACCATTTACGGCCTCAACACCACAGGTCAAATTGAACGCCTGGGATATACCGGCGGCAACGATTACACCGACAACGGCATCGAAGCCGAAAACCCACTCAACTTACCCCAGGCCAAAAACTGGTCCCACGGCTGCGCCAGCCTCGGTCCGCTGATGGTCACCGACCCCGCTTATGACGACAGCAGCATAGCCGTCTCTTGTGAAGTGATACGCAACAACACGCGCATCGCCTACAAAGAAGGACATACCGGACAAAACCATCTCAACATGCCCGACGGCCTCTTTCACCTCGAACGATCGCTCTTTTCCCGCTTACCCCTTGAACCCGACACCCTGCAAATCCTCTACTGGGGCACACCCATTGTCTTTTCCGACGACGACCTCGAAAGCGGCTTGCGCGAAGGCGACCGCGTGTGCATGACCTTTGAAGGCATTGGACCTCTCGAAAATCCCATCACCGCTTTTCCGCAAACAAATCAACTGCAATGGCTGGATAATCACAGATAAAAAAGGAGGCGCCATGAACCGTTCACTACTCATCGCACTCATTCTCACACTCAGTTCCCTCATCTCTCTGATCGTCACCGCATCTTTCGCGCAAATTCCCGACACCTACACCAACTTAAAAGTCCTGCCCAAAGACATCAAAAAAGCGCAACTCATGCAATACATGAAAGACTTTAGCAAAGCACTGGGCGTGCGCTGTCACGCTTGCCACAAAGGGGAAGAAGGCCAATCCCTATCCACTTACGACTTCGCCTCAGACGAAAACCCCCGCAAAGACATCGCGCGCCTCATGATTACCATGACGCAAAAAATCAATGGCGAAATCCTCAAAGACTTCAAAGAAGGACAATTCACCCAGATCACCTGCCAGACCTGCCATCGGGGACAACAAGTACCGGACGCCTGACATCTATTCTCCCCCCGGAAGATGCGAGATGCCCTGTTTTTTCATCATACTTTACCAACCAGTCAACTAACCATATCATTTTACTAATTAACAACATCTTATATAAATACATCTCCTTAAAATTTGCCATTCTCTCGCAAAAAAATACGCTCTACATTTGACAAAATTCATTATCCCTCGTAAATTTCACGCACAAAAGAGACATTTGGATACGCGCGTATATTATTATCAATACCTGTTATTGCACTCCAGAACAAAGGAGTTTTACCATGGCCGATTCTGTCGCACCAGATACATTTCGCGATACCGATCCCATCGAAACCGAAGAATGGATCGAATCTCTGGCTTATGTTCTGCAACACGGCGGCCCCGAGCGCGTGCGCTATTTGCTCGACCGCCTCGAACAAGAAGCAGAAAAAAGTCTGGGCGTTGACATACCCTTCGCATCCCATACGCCTTATATCAACACCATCCCGCGCGACAAACAACTGCCCTATCCGGGCGACCGCGAAATTGAGCGCCGCATCAAAAGTCTCGTGCGCTGGAATGCCATGGCCATGGTCACCCGTGCCAATAAAGAAGCCGATGGCATCGGCGGTCACATCTCCACCTTTGCATCGGCTGCCACGCTATATGAAGTGGGTCAAAATCACTTCTTCAAAGCACCCAATGGCGATTTCTCCGGAGACCAGGTCTTCTTCCAGGGTCATGCCTCGCCCGGCATGTATGCCCGCGCCTTTCTCGAAGGCCGGCTGAGCACCGAACACCTCGAAAACTTCCGCCGAGAACTCCGCAATCCCGGCGGTCTATCTTCCTATCCCCATCCCTATCTCATGCCCGACTTCTGGCAATTTCCCACCGTCTCAATGGGACTTGGTCCCCTCATGGGCATCTTTCAGGCCCGCTTCAACCGCTACCTCGAAGACCGCGGCCTCAAATCGACTCGCGATTCCAAAGTCTGGGTCTTCGTTGGCGACGGCGAAACAGACGAACCCGAAACCCTCGGCGCCATCAGCCTGGCAACCCGCGAACAACTCGACAACCTCATCTTCGTGATCAATTGCAACCTGCAACGCCTCGACGGTCCCGTGCGTGGCAATAGCAAAATCATTCAAGAACTCGAACAGGTATTTCGCGGCGCTGGCTGGAATGTCATCAAAGTGATATGGGGAGACGATTGGGACGCACTACTCGAACAAGACACCCAGGGCCTGCTTCAGCAGCGCATGGAAGAAGTCGTCGATGGCCAATACCAGAAATACACCGTCGAATCCGGCGAATACATTCGCCGCGACTTTTTTGGCACCCATCCCGACCTGCTCAAAATAGTCGAACACCTCTCGGATGAACAACTTCAAAAATTGCGTCGCGGGGGTCACGATCCCGAAAAAGTGTACGCCGCCTTCAAAGCCGCTGTGGAACACAAAGGCGCACCAACTGTCATCCTGGCCAAAACCATCAAAGGCTATGGCCTGGGCGAAGCTGGCGAAGGCCGCAACATGACCCACCAGCAAAAAAAGCTCGAAGAAGACGAGATGCGAGAATTTAAGCGGCGCTTTGACATTCCCATCTCCGACAGCGAGGTGGGCAAAGCACCCTTTTATCGTCCCCCCGACGACAGCCCCGAAATGCAGTATTTGCAACAACAACGCCGCGAACTCGGCGGCTATTTGCCCAGCCGAAGCGTACGTGCCAAACCCATTCAAGCACCCTCGCGCGACGTATTCGACGAAGCCTTCAAAGGTACAGGCGATCGCCAGGCCTCTACAACCATGGCTTTTGCGCGCCTGTTTGCCAAACTCGCTCGCGACAAAGACATCGGCAAACTGCTCGTCCCCATCATCCCGGACGAAGCCCGCACCTTTGGTATGGATTCCCTCTTTCGGCAACTCGGCATCTACTCGCACATGGGGCAGATATACGAACCCGTTGACGCGGGCAACATCAGCTACTATCGAGAAGCGCAAGACGGCCAAATACTCGAAGAAGGCATCAACGAAGCCGGTGCCATGTCCTCATTCATCTGCGCTGGCACAGCTTATGCCACACACGGCGTCAACACCATCCCGTTCTACATCTACTATTCCATGTTCGGATTTCAGCGCGTGGGCGACCTCATGTGGCTGGCCGGCGATATCCGCTGCAAGGGCTTTCTCTTAGGCGGAACAGCCGGGCGCACCACGCTCAACGGCGAAGGACTCCAGCACGAAGACGGACACAGCCACATTCTCGCCTCATCCGTTCCCAACTGTATCGCCTACGACCCGGCCTATGCCTACGAAATTGCCATCATCATCCAGGACGGCATCCGACGCATGTACCAGGAACAAGAAGATGTCTATTACTACATGACCCTGGGCAATGAAAACTACGAACACCCCCCCATGCCCAAAGGCGTTGAAGAAGGCATTGTCAAAGGCATTTATCCGCTCAAGACGCACGAAACACAACAGGGCCAGCACAAGATTCAGCTCTTTGGCAGTGCATCCATCCTTCGCGAAACCCTGCGCGCGCAAGAAATCCTCGCCGCCGAATACAATATTTCCGCCGACGTGTGGAGCGTCACTTCATACAAGGAATTGCGGCGGGACGCGCTTGAAACCGAGCGGTGGAACATGCTGCACCCAACTCGGCGAAAGAAAAAGCCGTATATCGTCAAAGTACTCGAAAAAACCGATGGTCCAATAGTCGCCGCATCCGATTACATGAAATCCCTGCCCGAAATGATCCGCCCATGGATACCCGAAGACATGATGGTCCTCGGCACAGATGGATTTGGGCGCAGCGACACGCGCCAGGCTCTGCGCCGGCATTTTGAAGTTGACGCCGAGTGCATCGCTGTGGCCGCGCTTCACGTCCTGGCAAAACAGGGCAAAATCAAACGCGAACAAGTCGCCACAGCCATCGACGAACTCGGAATAGATCCCGAAAAAATCGACCCCGTATCGGCAGGCCCGGTCACGACGTACTATTAACTCAATCCGCGATTAAGGAGGTCTCGTGGCAACCGAATTTAAACTTCCCGATCTCGGCGAAGGTGTAGAAGCTGGCGATGTAGTCAGCGTACTCGTTGCCGAGGGCGACACCGTTGAAATCGATCAAAGCGTAGTCGAACTCGAAACCGACAAAGCCCTCGTTGAAGTACCCAGCAGTGTTGCTGGCACCATCACAAAAATACACATTAGTGCCGGAGACCGCGTGCCCGTGGGCAGTTTATTGATCTCCGTTGAAGAAGGTGAAAAATCCGTCCCAGAAGAGCCGGAAGCCGAAGCACCAACCCCTGCACCAAAAGAAGAACCCGAACCCAGAGCACCCGAGCCAACACCTACCAGACCACCTGCAAACGGCGACCCCATTCCCGCAGCCCCATCCACGCGGCGGCTCGCGCGAGAGCTCGGTGTAGATCTCACACAGGTCGCTGGCTCTGGACCGGGTGGCCGCATCTCACAAGACGATATCAAAGCCGCTGTGCGCGACCGGCAAACAGGTGGTATTGCACCAACCGCACCCGTCGAATTGCCCGACTTCTCGAGATGGGGCAACATCGAGCGCCAACCCCTCAGCAAAGTTCGGCAAATTATAGCAAAAAATATGAGCCAGGCCTGGCAACAGGTGGCTCATGTCACGCAATTTGATCGCGCAGACGTCACAGACCTCGAAGCATTTCGGCAGCGCAACAAAGAAAAAGCCGAAGCACTGGGAGCCAAACTGACGCCAACTGTCCTCGCGCTAAAAGCAATCATCACCGCGCTCAAGACCTTTCCGCAATTCAACGCCAGCCTCGATACAGGCGCCAATGAAATTATTCTCAAACACTACTACAACCTCGGCATCGCCGTTGACACCGAGCGCGGCTTACTCGTTCCCGTCATCAAAGACGTCGATCGCAAAGACATCCTGGAATTGGCTCTCGAACTCGGCGACATCAGCGACCGCGCGCGCACCAGCAAAATCGGCCTCGACGAATTACAAGGCGGCACATTCACCGTCACCAACCTGGGCAGCCTGGGCGTGGGCGAATTTACCCCCATCGTCAATCACCCCGAAGTTGCGATATTGGGATTTGGACGCGCAAGAGAAGAAGCCACCGTGCGCGAGGGCCGCATCGAACCCCGCCTCATCATGCCTCTGGCACTCTCTTATGATCACCGCGTCATTGACGGCGCCGACGGCGCGCGATTTATGCGAAAAATCGTCGATGCGCTCGAAAACCCGGAACTCATGCTCATGGGCGGATAAACTGGAGAAATCACATGGCTGAAACGCACAAAACCGATCTCCTCGTAATCGGCGGCGGTCCCGGCGGATATACTGCGGCCTTTCGCGCTGCTGACCTGGGTCTGCAAGTTACCCTCGTCAATGCCGATGACAACCTCGGTGGCACCTGCTTATTGCGCGGGTGCATCCCATCCAAAGCCCTGCTCCACGTTGCAGAACTCATCACCGAAGCCAGTGAAGCCAGAACTTATGGCCTCACCTTTGGCGATCCCAAAATCGATCTGGACGCCCTGCGCGGCTGGAAAGACAACATCATCACCCGCCTCTCGACCGGTCTGTCTGGCCTGGTGCGCCAGCGCAAGGTTACCCACCTGACGGGCTACGCGCAATTCGAGAATTCGCAAAGCGCGTCTATCTCAGGCGATGGGGATATCGACCGCGTAGAATTTGAACACGCCATCATCGCCACGGGCTCACGCCCTGTCGTCCTCCCAATTTTCGCGCTCGACACACCGCGCATCCTGGACTCGACAACAGCACTCGACCTCGACGAAATACCCAAAAGCCTCCTCGTCGTTGGCGGAGGCATCATCGGCCTCGAACTCGGCAGTGTTTACGCCGCATTGGGAAGTGCCGTCACAGTCGTCGAAATGACCGACACCCTCTTGCCCGGCACCGACCCCGACCTGATCAAACCCCTCGAAACCCGGTTGCGTCAGGCATTCAGCGCCATACACACCAGCACGCGCGTCACGCATATCGAAGAAGTCAACACCGGCATTGAAGTACACTGGGAAGGCGAAGAATCGAAAACATCCGAAATATTCGACCGCGTCCTCCTCTGCATTGGCCGACGCCCAAATACAGACAATATCGGCCTTGAAAACACGGACATTGAACCCAATGATCAGGGATTCATCGAAGTCGATTCGCAAATGCGTACAAACGACCCCCGCCTCTTTGCAATCGGCGATGCCGTTCCGGGTCCCGGCCTTGCCCACAAAGCCGCGCACGAAGGCAAAATCGCCGCCGAAGTTCTCGCCGGTGAACCCGCGTCTTTTGACGCACTCATACCCTCTGTCGTGTACACCGATCCCGAAATTGCCTGGGTGGGCCTGACCGAAACCGACGCCCGCGAACAAGACCGAAAAGTCGATATCGTGCGCTTCCCCTGGGCCGCCCTGGGCAAAGCGCATGCCATTGGGCGCATCGAAGGCCAGACCAAGCTCATTGTCGATCCCTATACCCAGCGCGTACTCGGCATGGGCATCGTAGGACCACATGCGGGCGACCTCATCGCCGAAGGCGTACTCGCCATTGAAATGGCTGCCGTCGCCGAAGACATTGCCCACACCATTCACCCGCACCCCTCACTCGCCGAATCCATCGGCATAGCCTCAGAAATCCACCTCGGCTCCGCCACCGACGTGTACATGCCCAAAAAGTAGCTTCACACACCCAAATCCCCATACTGCACCTGCAACCTCCGCAACCCAGCCTTCAACTCCGCCACCAAATCTGCGTACGCGGCGTCATCGTACACATTTCGCAATTCATTGGGATCCTCTTGCAAATCGAACAACTCCCAGTAATCGCCCTCGGCATAATATTCAATCAGCTTGTAGCGGTCTGTACGCACGCCGCGGTGCGGGCCAATGCGGTGCGGCGTAAAATACTGAAACGACGGCTCCGACATCGCCTCTGCCCCCTTGCCGTGCAGCACCCATGAATCTTCAAAATAAGCGTAATAAACAGACCTGCGCCAATCATCCGGCTCTGTCCCCTGGAGCAACGGACGCAAACTCTCGCCTTGCACACCTTCGGGAATTTCCACACCCGCAAAATCCAGAATCGTCGGCGCAAAATCCACATTCATCACCAGCGCATCGGTCACATTGCCGCTTATACCCCCATTTGGATAACGCACCACCAGCGGAATGCGAATTGACGGCTCGTACATAAACCGCTTGTCGTACCATCCGTAATCGCCCAAAAAATACCCGTGATCCGATGTGTAAATCACCAGGGTATCGTCAGCCCAACCCGTCTCATCCAGATAATCCAGCACCCGCCCCAGATTTTCATCCACACCGTAAATCGTGCGATACCGATCCTTCATAAAACGCTGGTAAATCCAGTCCTTCTTTTCCCCTTCACTCAAGCCCTCGGGTATATCGTCATAATCGGGCGCCAGACTAATATCAAACTTCATATCTTCGGCCAGAGCCGCAATCTTCCGCGTCGCAAAATCATCGCCATACGTCTCCGGCTGGGGAATCTCAACATCATCAAAAAGATGCGCGTGCCGGGGGGCTGGCGTAAACGGTCGATGCGGCGCCTTAAACTGATACACCAGACAAAAGGGCTGCTCACCATCCAACCCCTTCAAAAATTCAAGCGCCATATCCGTCGTTATATCCGTGGCGTACCCCTCCTTTTGCACCTCTTTCCCATTATCGATATACGTCGGGTCAAAATACACCCCCTGCCCGGGATGAATACACCACGTATCAAACCCACGCGGATCCTGCCGGATATGATACTTGCCAAACAACGCGGTCTTATATCCCGCAT
>JAPPIE010000113.1:0-3452 GCA_028874765.1 Gemmatimonadota bacterium | reverse complement strand
CGCGGATCCTGCCGGATATGATACTTGCCAAACAACGCGGTCTTATATCCCGCATCGCGAAGCAACTCGGGAAACGTCGGCACATTCGGATCCAGATTCTCAATCGCATCGGCCCTCTCGGAATTTCCCCGAATACCGTGGACATGTGAAAAACATCCCGTCAGCACCGTACCCCGCGCAGGCGCGCACAGGGCATTAGTCGAAAAACAATTGTTAAACCGCGTACCCTCATTCCCAATGCGGTCCAGATTGGGCGTATGCAAAATCGGATTGCCATAACTGCTCATCTCGCGCGGCGTGTGGTCATCGGTCATCACAAACAGAATATTCGGTCGCTTCATCTTCACTCCTTCACAGGTTATCAACAAAAAACTTCAACTCTCGATAATACCGCAATTTCTCAACCCTCGGCATAGGCAGCGCACCGCTCGTTGATGGGGCGAGAAACAGCTTCGCGCCTTCCAGCATCTCATCTTGCAAACCGTACTCTCGCTTCCCACCCATCACTTTGGCATATCCGCTCTTCCCATTAAAACAAATCACCCGGGGTCGATACCTCCGCATTTTTTCCCGCAACAATTCAAAACCCGACACATAATCGCCATCCGTCAAATCTCCAATTCCCCGCGTCGCACGCCCCTTCACAATATCTGTCAGCCCGATATTATAATTCAAAATAGTCGCATCTTCCCTCGGCTCCAACAAGCGATCTGTCAGCCCGGCTTCGTACAAAAACGGCCAAAATTGATTGCCGCGCCCCGCGTAATAATAACCAATTTCCGCAGACCTCAAGCTCGGATTAAACCCCACAAACACCAGATTCAGCCCCACGCGCAAATAATCCGGCAACACATATTCCATATCCCACACCCTTGTTGACACGCTTCCCACAATTCGGTTAAATTACAACCTCGAAAAAATAATACAAACCCAAAGTTTCATCTGCGAAAGGAAATCTTC
This sequence comes from Gemmatimonadota bacterium, assembly GCA_028874765.1. Lineage (GTDB taxonomy): Bacteria > Latescibacterota > UBA2968 > UBA2968 > UBA2968 > VXRD01. The sequence continues at coordinate 2,492 of JAPPIE010000113.1, read as the reverse complement.
AATGGCAAAACTGAATAAGTATAGCTCACAAATCACCCAAAGAAAATCCCAGGGTGGATCTCAGGCCATGCTCTATGCCACCGGACTGACACGCGCCGACATGGAAAAAGCGCAGGTCGGCATCGCCTCGGTCTGGTACGAAGGCAACCCCTGCAACATGCACCTCAACGACCTCGCCGCCGAAACCAAAAAAGGCGTCACCGAATCCGGATGCGTTGGCATGCGCTTCAACACCATCGGCGTATCCGACGGCATATCCATGGGCACAGACGGCATGTCCTTCTCCCTTCAATCTCGCGACCTCATAGCCGACTCCATCGAAACCCTCATGGGCGCGCAGTGGTACGATGGCCTGATCGCACTGCCCGGCTGTGACAAAAACATGCCCGGCGTGGTCATGGCAATGGGTCGCCTCAACCGCCCTGCTCTGATGATCTACGGCGGCACAATCAAACCCGGTTGCGCCACCATTCAAGGTGAAGAACGCAAACTCGACATCGTCTCCGCCTTTCAAAGCTACGGCGAATTTCTCACAGACTCGCTAAGCGATGCCGAACGCCAGGAAATCGTCGAGCACGCCTGCCCCGGTGCCGGTGCTTGCGGTGGCATGTACACCGCCAATACCATGGCCAGCGCCATTGAATGCATGGGCCTCTCCCTGCCCTATTCCTCCTGCACACCCGCCGAAGACCCCGACAAACACGCCGAATGCATTCGCGCCGGTCACGCTGTTCGCGCCCTGCTCGAAGCCGACCTCAAACCGCGCGACATCGTCACCAAACAATCATTCCTCAACGCCATCCGCCTCGCCGTTGTCACGGGCGGCTCCACCAATATCGTACTCCACCTGCTCGCCATTGCCAGAGCTTATGACATAGACCTCGACATCGACGAATTTCAACACATATCTAACGAAACACCCCTCCTGTGTGACCTCAAGCCCTCCGGGCGCTACGTCATGGAAGAGCTTCACGACATCGGCGGAACACCCGCAATGATGAAATTGCTCCTCGACGCCGACCTCATCGACGGCGACCAGATGACAGTAACGGGCAAAACAATTGCCGAGAATCTCGCCGACATAAAAGGCCTTCCCCCTTATGGCACAGGTGAAGGACAGCAAGACATCGTAAGCCCCTTTAATGACCCCATCAAACCAACGGGGCATCTGCAAATTTTGCGTGGGAATTTGGCACCGGAAGGTTCAGTCGGAAAAATCACGGGCAAAGAAGGCGAGGTATTCAAAGGCGCGGCCAACGTATTCGACTGCGAGGAAGACATGCTCGCCGCCCTCGAACAGGGCAAAATCGAAAAAGGCAATGTCATCATCATCCGCTACGAAGGACCCAAAGGCGGACCCGGCATGCCGGAAATGCTCACCCCCACATCCGCACTGGCTGGCGCGGGACTGGTACAGGATGTCGCGCTGATTACCGATGGGCGCTTTTCGGGCGGATCGCACGGCTTTCTCATCGGTCACGTCGTTCCCGAAGCCATCGAAGGCGGACCCATCGCCCTCGTCCAAACCGGCGACCAGGTCACCATCGACAGCCAAAAAGGCGAGATCAACATGGACGTCTCTGCCGAAGAACTCGAAAAACGCCGTGCATCCTGGGCCCAACCGCCGTACAAAGCCAACCGCGGCACCCTCTACAAATACATCAAAAACGTAAAAACAGCTTCGGAGGGGTGTGTGACAGACGAGTAATCAAACACCTTCTTCCACAAGCTCTTTGAGAGGCACATCTCCCGCTTGCGGAATATAAAAACTGAGCGGATCAGAGACCACACCTAAGAGTTGTTTTTGAATGGGATTTGCGCGAACAACGAGTTCATCGGGCATATTGATATAATCCATAGGCTTGACCCAGCGATACGCATAGCCCATAAAAATGGTCTTGCGCGGAAAGCCCGACCAGTTTTTGCCAATACCGTGATAGGTGCGCTGTTCAAAAATAAATGCCGAACCCGCCTTGACATTCATATTGATCGCCCCTCTCGGATGCCCCGTTGCCGGATCAATCGCAGGCCTGCCAAATAGCCGATTGCTCCCGGGCACGAGTTGTGTCGCCCCCGATGCGGGATCTGTCTGGTCGCTGATGGCGTACGCAATTTTGAGCAAAATGCGCGGATGGGGTTCTGTCATTTCCCGAGAAGACGAACCGCCATCTCGGTGATACCCGCCCTTGCGCTTTACCTCTTCCGGAGGCTCTGGACCAGACGGCAAAACAATGAGGTGCGAGGTAATCATCTGGATATTCCAGTTGAGAATCTGCCACGCCAGAGGCGCCGTGGTCGGCCAGTCGAGCAACTGAAGAAAAGCATCGTGATGCACAATGCAATTCCGCAAATTGAGCTTGCCCGTTTTCTCCAGGCCACCAGCCGCCTTTTCCCGGTCGTAAATTTCATCCGCAGCCGCATTGAGTTCGGCAACCACATCGGGTGGCAGCGCGTCTTCGATCAAGAGATACCCATTATCCTCAAAAAACTGC
>JAPPIE010000393.1 GCA_028874765.1 Gemmatimonadota bacterium | reverse complement strand
GATCATGACTTATGCAAATCGCGTGCCAAAATCTTAAAAATGGCGCAAGAGACGTTAAATCAGGAAGTTACGCCTCTGGAGGTCTGTATAACCAAATAGCATTGAGGAACGAATCGTTCAATTTTCCAGCAATGGGTGAATCAAATTTTTCAAAAAAAAACCGGCCACCAAAGTGACCGGGATTTATTTATGCTTGACGTATATGAAAAAAACGTGTTATTGATTACATCGTCTAACCAACAGGAGGATAAGACTATGGACTGTAAATTACCCGAAGACTTTCACACAGTTCTCCAAATAGAGAATGCATCTGAACGCTTTGACGAGGCCTTGCAAGTCGCCGAAAAAATTTCTGCTGCCGGCGTCAAATTGTATCCCAACATGGACCACGCAGCGATCTTTACGGATCCCCCTTATCTCGTTGCGGGACCTCTAAAAACAATGGGTTATATTGCAGGTTGGGACACCAAGTGCTACCCCTCCCCTGTCGATGAACAGGATTATATCAATGTGCCATCGGGTTTACCACCCGGACATCCCGCTCTCGCACGGGGCTGGTTTCACTATGTCGCAGTGGTTCACCCCGTTGACCAGCCCGCACTCAATCAGATGCTCGGACAGGGATACGGCAATCCCTTTATCCATCACCTGACCTGGGGCATCGTACCACCAGATCGAAACGGCGGAGATGATTTCGATTATGCATGCAAGGTTATTTTTCACATGGTCAACACGCGACAACGCATTGGTAGTTATCTCAATGAAGAACCGGGAACCCTGATTATGGCGTTGCCTCCCAATATTACACAACACCCGCGGTTTGAAACCACCCTTCCTCAGTTGCTCGACGGATTAGACACCGATTCTTACCAGATTGAAACCATGCAAGGTGGCGGGTTTCTGATTCAGTTTTTTGTGCTAACTGGCGGGCGGATTGAAGTTGCACTTCGCATCAATACCCAGCAGACTTTTAATCCCAAAAGTGTACACAAAATCTCAGAAGACGAAATCAGTACCCAACAGACAGACTGAAGCGTCTAAAGTGCCTTCCGAAGTCGCGCGGAGCTGATATTGAGTTGATCTCGGTATTTGGCGACCGTGCGCCGTGCGATATTAATGCCCTCTTTTTTAAGAATAGCCGCTATGTGCTGATCGCTCAGTGGATCCTGCACGTCTTCATCGTCAATGAGCTTTGCAATTTTTTCTTTTACACTTCTGGCAGAGACATCGTCGCCATCGTATCGACTCAATCCTCCATCAAAAAAATATTTCAACTCAAAAACGCCATGCGGTGTTTGCACATATTTCCCATTGCTCACGCGGCTGATAGTCGAAATGTGCATCTGCACCTTATCAGCTACTTCTTGAAGCACCATTGGCTTGAGAAAACCAGGCCCTCGTTCGAAAAATTGAACCTGATTTTCGACAATACATCGCATGACTTTTAGCATGGTTGCGCGTCTTTGGTGAATTGCATTGATAAACCAGCGTGCAGAATTGAGTTTTTCAACGACAAATTTTTTGGTCTCTCGCAATTTTTGGCCATCTCGCTCCGGTTTATCCGATTGTCTGAGCAAGGTGCGATACATTGGACTAATACGCAATTCGGGCAGGGTGTGGTCGGTCAGGGAAACGACGTACTCGTCACCGATCTTTTGAACTTCGAGGTCGGGAATGACATGATTGAGATTCAATGCGGGTTCGGGTTCAATATTGGGCTTGGGATTGAGCGATGCGAGGACTTCCTCAATAACGCGCATATCATCCACACTTGTATCGAGTTCCTGACTTATCTGGCTAAAACGACGGTTGATCCAGTCGTCGAGGTGATTGCGCACCACATTTGCAATCAAACCGTTTGTGATATTTTTTTCTTTTAATTGAATCAACAAACACTCTTGAAGGTTTCGCGCACCAACACCTACCGGGTCAAATGTCTGGATAATCCCCAAAACGCATTCCACATTATCGAGATTGACCCCAAGTTCATCTGCCACTTCTCCTGTCGAACATCCCAAAAACCCATCTTCGCCAATATTGCCAATTAAGTATTCGGCTATGACGCGATTACTCGGCGAAAGATCCGCGATTGCCACCTGTTCTAAAAGTGAATCTCGTAGCGTTTTTGGCGTGGTTCTGTCGTTGTGCCAGTCTTCAGTATTGGATTCAAATTCTTCGCGGGGACTGGCATACCCGGATTCGTTTAAGTAGTGATCCCAGTCGTGTTCATCAAATACGTCTGAATTGAGTGTGTCTAAGTCCGAGTCTTCAAATTCCAATTCTTCTACGGGTTCTTCATCCTGGTCTTCGCTCTCGGCTTCGTCATCCAGTTCAGTTTTGGGTTCTTCTTGTTCCAAATCCAATGCGACATCTTCGTCAATTTCCAGGAGAGGATTGATCTCCAATTCTTGTTGAATTAACTTCGCTAATTCCAGAGTTGGCAATTGGAGCAGGCGCAAAGATTGGATGAGTTGCGGCGCCAGTTTCTGCTGAAGCAACTGAGATTGTGTATGATCAAGACCAATCATAGATTACACTTTCTTTACGGTGTCGCCAATCTGTATCGCGCCAGAGCGAATAACCTTTGCATTGATCCCGCGCAACTGAAGCTGTTTGCCCACGGGAGAACTAATAAACTTTAGTGCGTCCAACCCAAAACGCGCAGCAAATTTTTTACAGCCCGTATGCGGTTGATCTGTAACTTCGATCACCGCATCCCCCAGACTCAGTCGGGTGCCCGGCGGCACATTCTCCTCGCTCAAATCGAAGTCCATATACAACTGATCTCCCGCCAGTGACCAACGCTCTTTTTTTTGTGCTAATAGGGCAATCACGCGTGCGTTCATGATGTTGAGTTGCATGTCTGGATGGGCTGACCCATCTGCGGTTTGAGAACTGCCGCGTGTTTTCCAATTATCGCCCACGAGTCCTTCAACCAGATCGAGTTCGCCAACTTTCAGGATCTCCCTCGCCTCAATCTGCGGCCGGCGCACAATCAACTCTAACACGCCTGCATTTGTGGGCGACTGACGGATATTTTCTAATCCCGTTTCTAACTCTGCCAGCGTTACATGTTTCATTTTTGTCCTCATTGGTGTTCAGTAAGTAAAAGAGGCAACTTTAATAATAACAAATAACAGAGAGGGTTGTAAACCCTTTTTCCAAATTTGTCACGAATCGAGGCGAAACCGGTCGCCCAGATAAATGCGACGCGCCTCATCGCTTGTTGCCAATGCCCGGGGTGTACCTGAGAGAAGAATCTTTCCCTCGGAAAGTAAATAGGAACGATCTGTAATTGCGAGCGTTTCTCGCACATTGTGATCGGTAATCAGAATTCCGATATTGCGGCGTTTTAGTTCGGCGATAATATTCTGAATATCTTCCACAGCACGCGGATCCACACCGGCAAAAGGTTCGTCGAGTAGCATAAAGAGCGGATCTCGAGAGAGTGCCCGCGCGATTTCCAGCCGGCGCGTTTCCCCCCCCGACAAACTATCAGCGCGTTGGTGCGATAAATGCCCAACTCCCAGGTCTCCCAATACCTCTTGGGCGCGGTCTAATCGTTCTGTCTTACCCATTTTTTCGTATTCGAGGACGGATAGTACGTTTTCCAGCACGGTCATCTTTCTAAAAACCGTAGATTCTTGTGCCAGATAACCTATGCCCAGCCGTGCGCGGCGATACATCGGCAATGCAGTAATGTCTCGATCACCCAAAAAAATGTATCCGGCATTTGATGAAATTGCGCCGACAATGAGGTAAAAACACGTCGTTTTTCCCGCGCCATTAGGCCCTAAGAGTCCTACAATTTCGCCGGGATTGACGATCAAGTTGACCTGATTGACAACCAGGCGGCGCGCGTATTTTTTCACCAACCCCTCGGCTCGCAGGTTCACGGCGCATCCTCCAATTCGGCGGTGTAGTACCCTCGTACATCTCCCTCAGCCTGGATAGACAACAACCGTCCGGGGGTAAATTTCAAAAGGAGATAATCCCCAGAAACCGTTACATCGTCGCTATCTTTCGTGACCCGCGTGCAATGTGCTTCATCGAAAATTGCCATCTGGTCTAACTCCCCATTGGAAAACCACAACACACACCGCTTGCCCCCCAGGTGGCTTTCCGATAGGCTATCCTGGGCAATATAAGAACCGAGGCAGCCACCAGACAGCGTCAAACTATCCAGTTTTCCATCTCGATAGGCCAATATGAGATCACCGCCAGACATTACTGCCCGCGATGTATCTCGCTCGCTCAGATCGAGCATTACATTTCCCCATGCGTGCATGCGCTGCGGGGTCTCATCGCGAAAGACAATCCGAGCAGAATCTGAGCGTATTTTTTGCGCATGACCATTGGCAAGAGCCACAGCATGGATGAGCGTGCTATCCGAAAGCTCCAACGCACCAATAGTCCGATCAGACATTTCCATAAGAATTTTTTCGCCCTGTGCAGAAACGGAATCGCGCCTACTGGGATTGGACCAGATCATCAAGGGCCTACCGGAAAGGACGATCACAGAATCCGCGTACGTGCCAGACAGGGCTTTTCCTCGCGTGTATCCCTGTCGCAGGATGAGGTTGCCATTGAGAAAGAGTTCTTGCCCGCGATTGACAAAGGCAATGGAATCGGACTGCGCCTCGAGGGTATCGCCGCGTTCCCCTACCACTTGTAACTGCGTCTGGCCCTGCAGATTTCCGCGTTCGCGGATCAAATCATAGCGCAATTGAGAAGCGCGAAGTCTGCGGCCTTCGGGCAACAGAAGGACGACATCACCCTCGGCAATGAGCGAGTCATCCTCGCTCAAAAATCGCACGATATGCGCCTCAAGCGTGTGCTGATCGTCGCTCAGAAAGACATGCCCCCGAAACGTCGCGATGTCTTCGCGGTCCTGGAAAACAAGTGTATCGGCACGAATTTCTCGCACTGTGTCTTTGTAACTCACCTGATGTACAAAAAGATAGGTCGCATCCCCAACGCGCACATGTGCAGAATCGGCTTTTACAATAAGCTGACGCAAGCTGTCTTCATACACCACGCCTCCGCGGTAATTGCGCTGCGTCTGGTCATTCAAAAGCAGCGTTTCCACCCAATCTGCACTGAGCTTCTGCTCGGCATATACTTCCGTGCAGGTGCATATAAACAGAACTCCGAGAAAGCCCCGGAGTTCTGATCGCAAAAAAAAATAATGTCTGATATTTTTCACGGCTTTTTGCGTCTCATCCGCGTATTTACAAATAAAAGCGTCCACTGTTTCAGGTCTGATGATGCATTAAAACCCACCCCTGTCTCTGTACCGTCGGGCCGAGAAATCGTCACATGGCCCTCGCCCATAATGCGATTTTCATCGCGCTGCCAACGTAGCGAATCCGTTTGCAATTGCGTACAGTCTCGCGCGACCACCACGACAGATTCAAACACTTTCATATCGTCGCCCGATGCGTTTATTTCACCCCGTTCAGCCCTCAGTGTGGAAACCGTATCGCCCTGGGCATTAAAAAATACAACCCGAACGCCATCGGAAAACCGCGCGGGTTCATCTTCCGACACCTGTTGAAAAGAGCCAGCACTAACCTGCGCTCGGGATTTGCCTCGATCTGTAATGTGCGTGGACCAGTGCCACATTTCCCGGTTAACCGGCCCTTCATTCGCCGCTTGCTCTATCCGGTCAGCAGAGGCGCAGGCACACAGGGTGCACAACAGAACCTTAGACGCTTTTTTCAGAAACCGACGTATCACCAACTCGTGCCTTTGCGTGAGCGACAACAGTTTCTACAAAACCGTAAAATAAAGGGGCTGGTTGTTCGAGACGCGACTTAAATTCGGGATGGGCTTGCGTAGCCACAAAAAAAGGATGATCGGGTAACTCGATAAATTCCATGAGTTTTGTGCCATCTTCTCGACGGTGATACCCGGAAAAAATCAGGCCAAATTCATCGAGTAAATCGACAAATTTGGGCGATACTTCATAGCGATGGCGATGGCGTTCAATCACACAGCGCTCGCTGTCGAGAAGAACACCCAGACGGAAAGCCTCAGCCGGATTCTTTCTCAGTTGATCGATGCGCCAGGCGTCTTCTTCCAGGCGCCCCGTGCGCTCATACAGATCGAGTACGACACTCTCGCGGCGCAGTACTGCCACATATCCTCCCAGCCGCATCGTACCTCCGAAACGACTTTCTTCAATAATTTCCCGTTGGCTCATCTGAATATCGATCACTGCATGGGGTGTATCGGGATCATTTTCAGCCGAATTGGCATCTTCCAACCCCACCACATTTCGCGCATATTCAACAATGGCCATCTGAAGCCCATAACACAGTCCGAGGAATGGCAGACCGTTTTCTCGCGCATAGCGAATGGCTTCAATCACCCCTTCCGCCCCTCCTTCACCAAAGGCCCCCGGCACAATAATGCCATCAAATTCTCCAAGTACATTTTCGACCCCTCCCATTTCGAGGCTGGCCGAATCAATCCAGGAAATGTCGATGCGCGTGTCTAAATTGGCACCGGCGTGTTCGAGAGATTGGTTCACTGAAATGTACGAATCTGTAAATTCGTAATCGCCGATCTCGACGTATTTTCCAACCATCGCCACTTTAACTGTCTGTGAAGGCTGACGAATCTTCTGCACCAAATGCGTCCACCGCGTCCAATCGGGTTCTTTTTTTGGTTTTAGCCCCAGATGTGCGAGCATTTTAACACCTACTTGCTCGCTTTCATAATGGATCGGAACCTGATACACGATATCCACATCTGGCGCAGAAATAATGCGATCTTTTGGAATATTGGCAGAGACCTCAATTTTGCGTTTTCGCACCTCATCAATCGGTCGCGTGGCGCGGCAAATAATAAAGTCGGGTACCATGCCATGCCCGCTGAGCAGTTTGACTGCGTGTTGCGTGGGTTTGGTCTTCATCTCGTTGATATGATCGGGTACGGGCAAATAGCTAACCAGCACATACATGATATTGGCCTCGCCAATTTCCCGCTCCAGCCCCTTCATTGCAAAGAAAAAAGGGATATTCTCATCGTCGCCAATGGTGCCGCCAATTTCGACCAGCGCGATATCGAACCCCTGTGCAGCCTGCTGAACTCGATTTTTAATCTCGTCAGTAATATGCGGGATAGGCTGAACGGTCTGCCCGAGATATTCGCCCCGCCGCTCGCGCTCGATAACCGCGTGGTAAATTTGTCCGGTCGTGAGATTGTTCGTGCGGGGTAAATCCAGGCCGAGAAACCGCTCGTAGTTGCCCAAATCGAGGTCGATCTCGCCCCCGTCATCCGTAACCCACACCTCGCCGTGTTCTGTGGGCCTGAGCGTTCCGGCATCGTAATTCAAATAGGGATCAATTTTTATGGCCGTGGTTTTATAGCCGTAGTACTGCAAAATTTTACCGATAGAAGCCGTGGCGAGTCCTTTCCCCACGCCACTGATCACCCCCCCGGCAACCACGATGTATTTTGGTTCGCGATCATTTTTTTTCACAATGTGCCTCCATCTGTGTTCGACAAAAGAAAATCGGCGGGAATTTACCGCCGACACTTGTGCTTATTCAATCACTCTGGGAACGCGGAAGTGACCTTGTCCAGAAAGCGGGGCATTCGCCAGCGCGTCTGCCCGATCCAACGATTGCCCCATTACATCGTCCCGAAACGCATTTTCCAGGGGGAGTACATGCGCTGTTGGGGAGACCTCTGTTGTATCGAGTTGATCAAGTGCCGCAACATATTCGAGCATGCGGTTCAAATCGTCAATTAGTTGCGCCTCTTCTTCCGGCGCAAAATCCAGGCGCGCAAGTTGCGCCACTTTTCGCACATCATCTTTTGAAACAGGCATAGTGATTACCAAATGAGGCCCAATGCATGGGCTACCACAAAATTGTCACAGGGTAACGAGCAATCTCTGCATCAGGCGTTACGATCATCATATTGTTTAAGACCGCTTGCGAGATGAGGCCACGGTCAAACGGATCGGAATGATGCGAGGGTAAGAGCGCGTCGTGTGCGGCACAGGCCTCGTCAAAGGCGAGGGGCTCTAGCTGTAGCCACCTGCGTCGGCTGACCACATAGCGGGCGGGCGGCTCTGGCAACGGCAAGCGACCCAACCGGTACTTGATCGCAATCTCCCAGGCTGAAAGCGCGCTGAGGTAAACATCGTTCTCGGGGTTGCGACAACTCGTTCGCGCTACAGGTGTCAACTCTGGCGCGTCTGCCGCTAGCCAGAGGAAGGTACAGGTATCGAGCAGGAGCTTCATACCGACTGGTTGTCTCCCTGGAACGCGTTGAGCAAGTCATCGGGGATCGGCTCAAAAAAGCTGTGAGGGAGGGTCATTCCACGGTCAATCCCTACAGGACGCTGTTTGGCAGGAGATTGTGGCACCGGACGAATCTCTGCTATCGGCACATTGCGCCGACAAACTACAATCGTCTCTCCTTGCTCTACGCTGTCGATGTAGTGCGAGAAATGAGTTTTTGCCTCAGCAATGTTGACTTTGATCATT
>JAPPIE010000017.1 GCA_028874765.1 Gemmatimonadota bacterium | reverse complement strand
ATTGGATGACCTTTAAGGGTTCTGACCCCTCCCCCGGCCCCTCCCCGAGACGGGGAGGGGAGACTTGGTTCCCCCCTTCCTCTCAGGAAGGGGGGATAGGGGGGTAGGTCCTTTACCAATGGTGAACCGAGTGCCCGCTGCCGGGGAACCAGATTGTATCTACTGTTGCCGAGATTGCCACGCCGAGGATGAACCCGACGAGAATACCCAGAAATAAGGGCTGGCCTTTGCGGTATAAGGCTATGCCGCCGATTTGCAAGATGAGCAATTTGCACAGCCATACGAGAAAGATGGTGAAGATCGTTCCCCGCACGGCCTGGGTTTCCATGATGGCGAATCCAACCGGGTGCAAGGGCCACCAGGATACGCGATACCGCAGGAATGTCAATAGTGCCATTCCGGCTGCGCCAAAGCCGAAAAAGCCTATTCGCTTCCAGTCGGGGGAGTTAAAGGTTTGCATCTGTCGGATCCAGTAATCGAAGATCCGCGGGTGTGTGCGAAATTCAAATGCTCTGAAGTTATATGCGCCCGTTTCATAGCCCAGATACAGTGTGAATGCGAGTGATGAGATCGCGGCTGTAATGCCGGCCAATACGAGGGCAATCGCGACCATGCGTTTGCGTCCTTTTATGGCTGCTGTGATCCACGAGCAATGCGCCATGCTGGCCATGGCGAGGCTTTTGGCGTCTGTAAAGTACGCAAAGGAGAACGCGAAATTTGCCATGCTCGCCGCCGGGATATTCGCCGAGCCGAGGGTGTAGAGGGCGAAGGTTGGGGGCATCATGGAGCCGCGCAGATAGACCAATCCGCTTTCGGCTATGACCCGGGCGATGCCGACGTATAAAATTCCCATGCCGATTGTGAAGGGGACAATTACATACCACGCCATGCCCGAGGTGTGTAGCCATCCGATGATGAATAATAACCCGGCCAGGCCACCTATGCCCGCGGTGCGGTAGGACATGAGTTCTTCGGCGTCGTCTGATTTTTTTCGTCCTCTGATGGCCTGCCAGACGCCTTTGAGGTGTTCGCGTCCCATCCACAATCCCAGGCATAGCATACATGCGAGTGCGCCAAATGCCTGCCACGCATTGGCTGCGTGTGTTGAGGACCACAAGCCGGGTGTTCCAATGGTGTATCCGATCCGGTTAAAGGTATAGACTTCGGCTACGACGAGTAGATAAAAAAACCAGATTGAGAACAGTACTTCCAGGCTGGTCCAGTAGGCAAAGCCCGCGATAAAGAATTGTATTCCGATATAGAAGTACCGATCTGGAATATATCGGCTGATGTGCAAAAATGTGACGCCGTCGCCCGCTCGCGTGATTGGTATTTTTGGGAAGTCGGGCATGAAATACGATAGGATATTCCAGCATATTACGGTGAGTGGAATTGCCATGCCGATCCAGAATGCCGGGCGTCCTACGAGGGGGGGCCATATTTTTTTGCTTTCTTCTCGCACGAGTTCCAACGCGACCTGTGCCGCGGGAAAGGGCAGTTTTTCGTGTTCGGACCACTGCCGTCGCAAAATTACGGCGATGCACAAGCAGGCCCAGATGATTGCGCCCGCAAATGCAAACCACCAGAATAGGGGGACGATCCAGACTTCATAGGGTATTGCATGGCCGGGTGGTAAGCCTTCGAAGAAGAGGCGCATGGCGCCGTTTTCATCTGTGGGGAATAACCAGTGCGGCAAGTGGGGATGGAGAAATTCGGACCACCGGTTTTGCGCGGAGGCAAAATAATAGGGGGTTGCGAGGTGCCCCATGATCAGGCCGGTGAAGTTCATGAGGGGAAATAATGCGCCCACCAGCCCCATGGAGAAGACCACAGCCATTTCGAGGGGGGAAAACGCGGCGCGCGGCCAGAATTTTCGCAGGAGTACGTTCAGCCCCAACGATAGCAGTACAAATGGGATCATGAGTGCCATCGCCATGTAGCTGAATACCATCTGGTTGATGTGGATGACATACAACCCGTAGATGGGCCAGGTGTTTACGCTTATGACGAGTCCCAACCCCAGCAAGACACAGCGCGCGGTTACGCGGTCGCGATTGGGCAAGGCTTCGGTGTTGTTTACGGGTTGCGCGAGTGCCATGATGTATAAAATTTTACTTTTGAAAAGTCCATATTTTTACATATATTATAGTTTGACAAGAAATAGAAGGGGAGAGAATGACCCTCAATGATATTAAAAAACTCATTGCAAGAAAACAATACTTGATTTCGTCTAAAGTTGAAGACCTCATAGAAGAAGGTTATTTTTCAGAAGCAGACCTCGAACATTGCATCTTCACGGCAACGCGGGTTTATAAACGGGAGCGAGACGAACTGAAACAGGCAGTGGATGGGATGAAATATGTGATCATTGGACGCGATACACATGGACATCTATTCTACACTGCTGGAAAGGTGGTGAGAAGTTACACAGGGCGTTTTTATTTTTTTATTACTGCCCACCATGCCGAGTAAAGGAAGGATAAAAAAATGGATGATAGAATGTTTGGCGTTCCCTGTCCTGAATGCGGCAAGGGAACTATTGAGCCTGTGCGGTTTCAGAATTACAAGATCAAAGTTAAAGCCTATCCCTTTGTGGTTCCAGATGCAATTGTGGGCGTGTGTGATACTTGTAATGCCCGTGCCTTCGACCCTAGGGAGACGAAGCGATGGCAGGATTTGTTTTATCAACGTCTTGAAGACGATGAGATTTTTTATACCCGCGAGGAGATCAAAACGCTTCGAGAGTCGCTGGGGCTTTCGGTGACCGATTTTGCCCAGTTGATTGGCTGTACCCGACAGTCAATCTATAATTGGGAGCGCCAGGATCGGGTCAATCAACAGACCCGAACGGCGGATTTAATGATGAAATTGGTGGCCAAATCCCTTGTGTCTGAACCCATTGATATCATTTCGTTTTTGTTAAAAGAAGCGGAAAAAATGGGTGTTAAAATTGAGTTACAGCGTAGCCTGGTTTGAATTTTCCCTCCTGTTATCGCTCTTCACTCAGCGTCAGACGCAAAATTATATCGGGCTGGTTGAGGACTACGTACACTGCGCCGTCTGGTCCGGATATGGCTTCGCGCACCCGTCCCGCATTTTTCAGGATTACTTCTTCGTGCAGGACGCGGTCTCCGTCAACGGAGAGGACCCGCACATCTTCGTATTTTAAGGATGCGACGAGCAATTTGTTGTGCCATTTGGGGAACATGTTGCCCTGGTAAAAGTTGATGCCGCAGATGGCGATTGAGGGTCGCCAGTAGAGGGTTGGTTGTTCCATTCCGGGTTGGCTGACGCGGTCGGATACGATTGTGCCGTTGTAGTTGAGGCCGTAGGTGATTTCAGGCCATCCGTAGTTTTTTCCTCTGGCTACGACGTTGAGTTCGTCGCCGCCCATTGGGCCGTGTTCGCCGTCCCATATTTTGCCGGTGACGGGATTGACTGCCATGCCCTGGGGATTGCGATGGCCATAGGAATAGATGGTTTTGAGGGCGTCTTCCTGGCTCACAAAGGGATTGTCTTTGGGTATGCGTCCGTCTGTGTGGATGCGGTGGACTTTGCCGTTTGGTCGGGTCAGGTTCTGTGCCTGGTTTTGCAAGCCCCGGTCTCCTATTGCAAAGTAGAGGTACCCGTTTGCGTCGAATACGATGCGCGTGCCGTAGTGATGCCGGGTGGTGAGATAGGTTTCATGCGGGGCTTCGTAGATTACTTGTTGGTTGACATAGGTGTTGTCCTCGATGTGGCCGCGTACGATGCGGGTCATAGCAGGGGATCGGCGCTGTCCTTCAATGTGGGCGATTTCATGGCTGTAGGCGAGGTATATCCAGCCGTTTTCAGCGTAATTCGGGTCTATTGCCACGTCCATTAATCCGCCCTGTCCCTCATGGAGGACCTGGGGTGTTCCCGCAACGGGGTTGAGGAGTTGCCCGTTTTTTACCATTCGCAGCGTGCCGGGACGCTCGGTGATCAATGCTGTTTGTGGGTCAATAAAGTCGATTCCCCAGGGGATTTTCAGGTCCTGAACCCAGATATCGACATTTATGTCGTAGTCGAGTGTTTGGACAAAGTCGGGTGGCGGGGGTTTGGGTTGGCCCACTTCTTTTTCTTGTTGTTCGATAAAATCTACGATCATCGCGATTTGTCTGTTTGTGAGCTGTTTTTCATAGCCGGGCATGCCCAGTTCGGTGAGTCCGTTTTTGATGTTGCGGATGCGATAGCCGCGTCCGTCTCCGTATTTCCAGATGCCATCGACCATGCTCGGTGCATTGCCCCCTCTCAGGTCGGGACCGTGACACTGCGCGCAATATGTCATGTAGAGTGCTTTTCCGTCCTGTGCGAATGCCGGGTAATGTACGAAGCTCAAGATACAGATCAGGATAAGGTGTTTCATGCGGGTTCTCCAATTTGGAAAGTCAAGATAAAAGGGGCGTGAGTTCGCGGGCGAGCAGTTGTTCGAGGCTGGGTTTGATGTGCCAGAAGTCGCGCATGGTGCAATACTCTTGAACGAGGGTTGGATCACTTGTTCGGGAGGTTTTTTTTGCGCGGATGAGGATGTTTTTGGGCGTGTGTTTGGAGTCGATGAATTCTATGAGTTCGGTGCGATAGCCCAGTATGCGCAGGAGTTGTGCGCGGCAGGCGTCGGTGAGGATGTCGGCGGTGCGCCCTTTGAGGATGCCGTGTGCCATTACGGGTGCGAAGACAGGTGCGTCGAGTTGTGGGCGCAGTTCGTGCTGGCAGCAGGGGGCTGCGAGGATGACGGGGCTGTTCCACTGTACGGCGCGGGCAATGGCGTCGTCGGTTGCTGTGTCGCAGGCGTGCAGGCTAAAGACGATGTCGGGCGGTGTTTGGGGGGTGAAGTCGGCGATGCTGGAATTGTGAAAGACGAGGTCTGTCCAGCCGAGGTCACGGGCGAGGTTGAGACATTTGGCGATGAGGGATGGGTTGTGGTCAATGCCGATGAGTCGCGCGGGGATGTTCTGGATGTTGTTCAGGTAGTGATATGCTGCGAATGTGAGATACGCGTTGCCGCAGCCGCAGTCTATGAGGGTGAGGGGGTGTTTCGATGCTGGTATGACGGGTTGTAAGTGGTGGAGAAAGGCGTTGATTTGTTTGAATTTGTCGCGCCTGGATGGACGCACGCGGCCGTTGTGGTCCATGATGCCGAGGCCCTGGAGAAAGGCGTCTGGATGGTTGTCGGATAGGGGGTGGTGTTTGACGCGGTTGTGCGATAGCGCGGGTTGGATGTTTGGACGCGAGGGTTTTGCGCGTTTAAATAGTGCGCGGCCTTTTTTTGTGATACGAATGTGCAGGTCTTCGTGACTATTTTGTACGTGGATTTGTGCGAAGGGCAGGGCGAGTAGTTCGCCGAGCGCGGCGTTCGCGTCGGTCAGTGGGATGTTTTCCGTGATGTCTTGCGTGCGGCTATATCGCGCGATCTGGAGGTGGGGCGCGTTTTTGATCTGGACCATGCGGACGGTGATTTTGTTACAGGTTGTGTCACGACGCGGATGGCTCAGGGTAAGCCTGAGAAAGGTTTCGGGGTTTGATACCGCATTGAGGATGGCGGTTTTGTAATTTGTTTCACACCGCATACGCGATTGATCCGTCCTCTCGTCTCGGTGTATTGACTTTGGTTAAGGGGGCAAAGGGCGTGTTGGGGATTTTGGCGTCGTCGAGTTCAACGCCAAGGCCAGGGGCTTCGGGAAGGGGGATATAACCGCCTTCGCGTTTGTGCGCGCATTTGTACACGGCGTTGCGTTCGCTTTCGTCGTTTTTGGAGTATTCCTGGGTGATGAAGTTGGGGATGCTGGCGTCGAGGTGAAGGGATGCGGCTGTGCCCAGGGGACTGAGAAAGTTGTGGGTGACGACCGCGCAGTGATAGGATTCGGCAATGGCGGCAATTTTTTTGCAGTGGGTCAGGCCACCTGCCAGGGCGATGTCTGGACGAACGTATTGGGGTCCGCCGTGTTCGAGGAGTTCGCGAAATTCCCATATTGAGGTGAAGCGCTCGCCATTGCCCAGGGGTACGGGGATGCGTTTGGCGATTTCTGCCTGGGTGGTGATGGTGTCTATCTGGATGGGGTCTTCCATGAAGTAGAGGTGATAGGGAATGAGGGCTTCGCCCAGGGCTACGGCGACCATTGGGGTGAGTTTGCGGTGGACTTCGACGATGAGATCCACATCGGGTCCGGCACCTTCTCGGGCAGCGGCGACGATTTCGACGGCGTTTTGGATGATGCGCGATTGCGCCTGGTTCTGGTACCCGCCTGTGATGGGATCAAATTTGATGGCGGTAAAGCCTTCGGCAACAGCGGCTTTTGCGTTTTTATACATTTTTTCGGGTGTGGGTCCGCCCGCGAGCAGGTGCAGGCGAATTTTGTCGCGGCAGTTGCCACCGAGGAGTTCCCAGACCGGGACTTGAAAGTGTTTGCCTTTGATGTCGTATAGGGCGATGTCCATTGCGCTGACTGCGCCGCAGAGCGCGGTGCCGCGAAAGGGTGCCATGCGGTAGAGGTGCTGCCAGTGGTGCTCAATGCGCATGGGGTTTTGTCCAATGAGGTATTCTTTGAAGACTCTGGCGATGGCTCGAATGGCTTCGGGATAACCCCAGCAGGCAGAGGTTCCAATGCCGGAGATGCCGGTGTCGGTAGTGAGGCGGACGACATAGCTATTGCCGAGCAGGAAGTGTTCGACCTGGTCGATTTTCATATTCTACTCCTTGTATTCAGGTATGGAATTGAACGCAATCTGGGTTATATTAACCGATGAGACGATAATGGGCAATAGAATACGAGGAGGGTGAGATGTCGAATTTGCGTTTTGCAGCAGAGAAGGAACGGCGGGTTGCGCTTGTTACAGGGGGGGCGCGAGGTATTGGTGGGGCAACGGCGGTTCGGATTGCGGAGGAAGGGCGGGATGTTGTTATTGCCGATGTTCTGGCAAGAGAGGGGGCGGAGATGGTTGAAAAGATTGAGGCATTGGGACAGCGTGCGATGTTTGTGGAGACCGATGTGACGGATGAGGCTGCTGTTCAGGCGTGTGTGGCACAGGCGGTTGCGCGTTTTGGGAGATTGGATATTCTGGTGTGTTGTGCGGGTGTTTTGGGATGGGAGAAGCCGTTTTTTGAGCAGCCTGTGGCGCAGTTTGATAAGGTGATGCGTATCAATGTGTACGGGGTTTATCATTTTCACCAGGCGGCAATTCCCCATATGCTCGCAGGGGGTTGGGGGCGCTGTGTGACGATTACTTCGGGTGCGCGAAATGGCAGTCCAAATCAGGTGCCGTATTCGGTGTCGAAGGGGGCTGTGTATTCATTTATCGGCGCGCTGGGCAATGCGTATTGCAAAGAGGGGGTGTTTGTCAATGGCGTGGAACCGGGACGGGCGTTGACGGATATGGTGGTACCGAGATTTTCGCCCGAGTATATTGCCAGGCCCCCAGGGCAGGCGATGGGGCGGTATTCGGATCCGGAAGAGGTGGCCGAGGTGATTGAGTTTTTGTGTTCTGAACGCAATACTTATACGTCGGGTTCGGTGTGGAGTGTGAAGGGGGGGAGAGGGTAGTTCAGAGGCCTCACACGAAGACACGAAGACACGAAGAAAGGCATGGGCGAGTTATTGGTATCTTTGTGCCTTTGTGTGAGGTCCCAGTTATATCATGGATTGAGCGGGAGAGCAGCATGCCATTCATTGAGGCGGGTGAGGAGGTCGTTTGTCAGGTCGGGTTCGTCGCCCGCGATGTTGGTGGTTTCGTTGGGGTCAGTGTCGAGGTTGGAGAGGTGTATTTCGTTTTGGTCGAGGAAGAGTTTGTAGCGGTCGCGTTGTATCACACGGGTGTTGCCTTTGGGTCCTTGTGTCCAGAAGAGGTCGCCGTGCGGTGAGGGGGCATTGTCGGCGATCATTGGGATAATGTCCGTGCCGTCGAGGTTGTATTGTTCGGGGTCGCCACCTGCGGCGGTGAGGATGGTGGGGAAGATGTCCATGCCGATGCCGATTTCGTCGATGGTTTTTCCGCCCTGTACGCGCGCGGGCCAGCTCATGAGGGTGGGGACGCGGATGCCGCCTTCCCAGAGGGTGCCTTTGTGTCCGCGCAGGCCCCCTGTGTCGCCGCCGGGATAGGGGAGGTCTGTGCCGTCGGTCCAGTTGCGCGGTTCGCGCGAGGGTCCGTGATCAGGTTGAAAGAAGATACAGGTGTTGTCAAAGAGGTCCAGTCGCTCGAGTTCGTCGAGGATTTTTCCGATGGCGTCGTCCATGACGGTGAGCATGGCGGTCATGAGTTGTCGCGAGCGAGATAGATGGGCATAGCGTTCCATGTATTCTTCTGGTGCGTGCAGGGGATAGTGCGGGGTGTTGAACGGGATGTACATGAAGAAGGGACGACCATCGTTTTTGGCTTTTTGGATGTATTCGATGGCTTTGTCGCGCATGAGATCGACGAAGTAGGTGCCGTTGTGATACACTTCTCGGCCGTCTTCCCAGAGGTCGTGCCGCGCCTGGTTTTTCGAGGATAGTGCCCAGTAG
>JAPPIE010000103.1 GCA_028874765.1 Gemmatimonadota bacterium | reverse complement strand
TATTTGCATGTGCCAGGGGTGTTGAGTCGGGGGGAAGTGGAGGCTTTGAACAGGGCACTGGACGAGGCGGGTGCGTCTGAAGGCATGCTGGGCTGGGAGGCGCCCCCGCGAGATCTGTTTCGGGATTTGCTGGTGCATCCGCAACTGGTGTGGTATTTGAATCAGATTATCGGACATGGGTTCCGACTGGATCAGGCGCCCCGGTTGTTGGGTAGCCAGAAGGGGGAGATCGGGCAGGGGCTGATGGGCGGAGATGAACCTCGGAATCCGTCCCGGGCGTATTTTATTCAAAATGGTCGCCGGTCATGCCAGGGGGTGAAGGCGATCTGGGTGCTGGAGGATGTGGAGGATGGAGATGGCGGGCTTGTGGTGGTGCAGGCGAGCCACAAGAGCAATGTGGAAACACCCGGGGATTTGGCGATGGGACAGGACGATATGGGGCTGGTGAAACAGCCGGTTCTGAAGGCGGGTGATTTGTTTTTACTGGCTGAGACTGCGTTGCAGGGAATGCGGCCGTGGATGGGGTCACCGAAACGGCTGTTGACGTACTGGTATGCGGGGCGAGCGGTCATTCAGTCGAATGGACCGGGATCGGGTGCTGAGACCGAAACGCGACCCGAGTGGACGGAGAGTGCGCCTCCCGAACAGAAGGCGGTGATGTACAGGCCGGGGTTTAAGGGTTCTAATCCGCCGCCAGTGCTGAATACCGATGGCGAAAAGACGTGGGTGGAAGAGAGTGCTGAGGTGATCCATCCTTCGATTTATATTCGGGATCCAAATTCAAAAATTGATGAGAAGGAATTTTATTTTTGGGATTTGAATGGGTATCTGGTGGTGCGCGGGGTGATGGACGAGGAATGGCTGGAAAAGGCGAATGAGGCGGTGGATAAATTCCAGGATCGGGTTGAGGTAGGTGCAGAACTGGCGCGAGGGTCAAAGAGCCAGGCGGGGACGGGGCGGCCGTTGCTGCCGGGGCTGGTGGATTTGCCCGCGCCTTATTGCGATCCGTTTCGGCGCATGATTGCCCATCCGGCTGTGGTGCATCGGCTGAATTGGATGGGAGCCAGTGGGTATCGCACAGGTGGTGGTACGGTGTTTTGCGCTGTGCAAGGGACGTCGGGCCACGCGTTGCACGATGGGAATGAGCCGATGAGTCCGTCGCGGGGCTACCAGTTTAAGAATGGGCGGAGTTATTGCGAGACGGTGACGATTACGTGGCAGTTGCGGGATGTGGAGCCGGATCTGGGTGGGTTTGCCTGTGTGCCGGGTTCTCATAAGACGCAGTATTCGATGCCTCCGGGAATCCGCACATGCGACGAGACGATGGGCCTGGTGGTGCAGCCGGCGATGAAAGCGGGAGATGTGTTGTTTTTTATGGATGGCGGGTGTACACACGGCGCGCTGGCGTGGAAGAATCCGATTCCCAGGCGGGGTGTGCTGGTTAAATATCAGTCCAAAAATTCCAACTGGGGCGGTGGCGTGATCGATCCCCAGGAGCGCTGGGGCGATATGGTCGAAGATATGACCGAGGAACAGTTTGCGGTTATGCGCGGTCCCGAACGCGATGGACGGGATCGCACGGTGCCCAGGTTGGTCGTGCGGGATGGACAGGTGCATGTGTCGTACGATCCGGAGGGGGATCGCTATGCGGCGTCTTATCGCAAGCCGGGGGAGAAGTAGGGATAGGAAGGAACGAAAATGCCGAGTAGAAGGGTCTTGCAGCTGGGTTTTTTGGCTTCGCATAGGGGTACCAATTTGCAAGCTATTCTCGACGCCTGCAAAACAGGATGCTTGCAGGCCAGGCCCCGGGTGGTCATCAGTAATAACTCGGATTCCGGAGCTTTGCAGCGGGCGAGAAAGATGGGTGTGCCAGCGGTGCATTTGAGTACCTATACCCACTCCGAACCAGGCGCTCTGGATGGGGCCATTCTGGCGATTTTACAGGCGTATGAGGTCGAGGTGGTCTGTCTGGCCGGGTACATGAAGCGGTTGGGACCCCAGACTTTGGCCGCGTACAGGGGGCGCGTCCTCAATATTCATCCATCTCTGTTGCCCAGGTTTGGTGGTCAGGGTTTTTACGGGGAGGTTGTGCATCAAGCAGTGTTGGCCGCGGGTGATCGTGAGACCGGGGCTACGGTGCATCTGGTTGACGAAGAATACGACCACGGTCAGGTTTTGGATCAGGTCCAGGTGCCGGTTGAGCCTGGGGATTCGGTCGAGATCCTATCGGCCCGGGTGCTGCAACAGGAACACAGGCTTTACGTCCGGACGTTGCAGCGCATTGCCTCTGGTGAGATTGAGTTGCAGGGGCTATAGAACCGGGGCTTATCGCAAGTCCCGGTTTTGTGTAGGAGTCTGCTATGACAACGTTATCACCCATGTTTGAGATCGCATTTGAGGAATACGGCGGGGCAGAGTGTTTTCCGGCGGATATCGACGGAGATGGAGTTCCGGAGATTCTCACCTATCAGGGGCCGGGCATTTTTGGTCCAGAGCCTTTCAGGAGTTGGGATTTTGTAAGTGCGCTGTTTCCCGAGTCCGTGTCTGTCTCGGCATTTCGCGCAGATGGCCGACGCCTGTGGACGTGGGGAAAGCCAAATCCGCCGCATATCCCTTATATTTCCCACTCCTATGAGGCGTGTATCGCCACGGGAGATATTGATGGAGACGGGCGTATTGAGGTGGTCTTGGCAGATGGCGATAGGGTTGTGGTCCTGGATGGCGAGACAGGGGAGGAGGTAAAGAGTGCCCGTCTTCCCGATGAGAATTACTATATCCTCCAGACCGCTGCACGGTTCACCGATAAACACGAGGCCGCTATTGCGATCAAAAATGGAGAGATGGGAAATGGTTCGTGGCGATATGGCGAGCCGGTGCTGGGTTTGAATGCAGACCTGGAGCCGGTATGGGGTCCCAAAGCTGTTCCGGGAGGTGGACACCACATTCTGTCTCTGGATGTGGATGGCGAGCAGGCGTATCTAATTGGATACTGTGCCGTGGATATGGATGGGCAGATTTTGTGGACGATGGATGCTGTTGACCCTGAAACGCTGAATGCAGATCAGCAGCATGTGGATTACACAGATGTGTTTCACACTGTTAGCGGTCCGGTTTTTTCTATTGCCGCGTCCGACAAGCTGCACCTGTTTGGGGCGGGAGGCAGGACTTATTTTTCGAGAGAACACATTCATTGCCAGGGTACGGCGCTGGGATGTTTTCGTTCGGATTCTGAATTTCAGGTCGCGCTCTACAATTCGCCAGATGGCCCTATGGTGCTTTACGATCCGGATGGCGTGGAAGTGTGGAGCAGGCCCACTGAGCGTGTCTGGCCGATGGGTTTTCCGAAAGGTGGGGAAAAGCTCCGCATGCACAGAAACCGGCCGATTATTGCGCTTCGGGGGAGCCAGACCTGGATCGGGTATGCCGATGGCGGATGGCCCTGGGGGATGGATGGAGACGGCGAGATATCGCTGGCGTTTTCACCGCCTGCAAATGCAAAACATCCCGATTGTCCAGCGGGTATTTTGGAGCGTACGCGGCTCGATGACATCGGTTATAGCTATGCGATGCAGGTGTGTGATATGAATAATGACGGCAGAGAGGAAGCTCTGATTTACGACCGAAGATTTATGTGGATGTATGCGTTGCCTTAATGCTTCTTTGGGAGCAGGCCGATCTGGTTTAGAGACGCACGGAGGAATTCCATGTCTTTTTTTGTGGCAGAGAGTTGGGGCGATCTGAGATATCGGGCGGAGACGCCGTAGAGTTCCAGGATGGCGCGCCACATGGTTTGCCAGTCGCCCCGGAAATTGGGCCGTAGATCCCAGAGCGGGCGTTCGATTTCGACGGTGATTCGCCGCGCTTCGGCTATGTCGTTGCGGCAGAGAGCCTGGTGGAATTCCGAGCCGATGTGGGGGGCGAATGAGGTGGACCAGTCCATGAAGGTGGTGCAGCCAAAGGGCCATTCGAGGAGGTGACGCCACAGGGTGCCTCCGGTCATGATTTTCCAGTGGTGGCCGTATTTTTGCAGGGTTTCTACGGCATAGGCCGTGTCGCCATCTTCTTTGAAACAGCAGATGCCGGGTTCGTCTGTGAGCATATCCAGTGCGCGGTGCGAGGGATAGCCGACGAGCATTACCGGGATGATTTTGCCGATTGCGGCATTGTGGGCGGCTACGCCTTCGGGGTCTGAGCCGTGGAATGTGGTGACGGACATGAGCGCATCTGCGCCCCATTCGACACATCTGTGGGCGAATGCTTCTGCTTGCCGGGTGGGCCATGCCCCGGTCGCGGCGATGGTGAGGGCGCGGCCAGCGGTGCGTTCGATGGTAAATTGTGTGAGTTGTGCGATTTCGTCTTCGCTCAGGCAGAAGTACTGGCTGTCGCCCGCTGTCAGCAAGATGACGCCGCTGCCGCCTTCAATGCCGATTTCGATGATGTTGCCCACGCCGTCCCAGTCGATATCTCCATTTGAGAGAAAAGGTGTCGGTATCGATGTGACAGGGCCTTCGAGGAGGTTTTTGATTTCATCGGGCGATTTTCGCGATTTTGTGGTCATATTTTGTCACTCCTTTTCTGTTAATTGCTACCTTTGTAACAGTATAATCATTTTTATTTTGAATTGATCCAAAAAATGCTGTACTATGTATTAAATGCACTAATAAACCCCAATCTTCTTACAGGAGGTCACCGATGGACCGGGAAGCGATGAGCAACGAGGAGAATTACTGCTTTGATGTGGCAGGCTATTTGCACATCCCGGGCGTGTTGAACCGAGGTGAGGTGAAGGCGCTGAATGAGGCGCTGGACAAGGGGGGGCAGAGTGAGGGGATGCTGAGATGGGATTCCCCACTTCGGGATCTGTTTCGGGATTTGATGATTCATCCACAATTGGTGTGGTATTTGAATCAGATCGTGGGCTATGGGTTCCGGCTGGACCGGGAGCCAGAGTTGTTGTGCGATGAGATCTGGGATGTAGAGGCACCTCTGGTGGGGGGCAATGAACCGAGAAATCCTGCCAGGGCGTACTACTTTCAGAATGGTCGCCGGTATTGCCAGGCCGTGCGGGCGATCTGGGCGCTTGAGGATGTGGAAGAGGGCGATGGTGGGTTCGTGATGGTGCCGTGTACCCACAAGGTGAATGTGGAGACGCCAGAGGATGTGGTTACGGGTGAGGACGATATGGGTCTGACATTCCAGCCGAAGCTGAAGGCCGGGGATCTGTTTCTGGTGGCGGGGACGGTGTTGCAGGGGGTGCGGCCGAGCAAAGAGTCTCGGAGATTGTTGAGCTACGAGTATGTGGGGCGGGCGGCGATTCAGTCTGCGGGGACGGGTCCAATGGTTGCGGAGGATCCCTCTCCGGATTGGCATGCGGCGATTAGCCCCGAACAACGCGCGTCGCTTTACAAACCGGATTATGCGTATTCGACGCCTCCACCGGTGATTGTGACAGATGGTGAGACGGTGAAAATAGATGAATCGCGCGAGGTGTTTCACCCTTCAATTTACAGTCGGGATCCCAATTCCAATATCGATGAAAAAGAGTTCTATTTTTGGGAATTGAACGGGTATTTGATTCTCAAGGATGTGATGGACGAGGAATGGTTGGAGACGGCGAACGAGGCGGTTGACAAGTTTGAGGATCAGATTGTGGTGCAGGAGGAATTGTCGCGGGGGTCGAAGAGTCTGGCGGGTACGGGGCGTCCGGTGCTGGGTGGTTTGCTGGATCTTCCCGAGCCGTATTGCGAGCCGTTTCGGAAGATGGTGGCGCACCCGCCTGTGCAACACAGGTTGACGTGGATGGGCGGGAGCGGCGCGCGAATGAGTGGGCCTTCGGCGTTTTGCTCGGTTCAGGGGACGTCTGGCCATGCGCTGCACGATGCCGGGGAACCGATGTATCCGCCGATGGGGTACCAGTTTCAGAACGGGCGGAGCTATTCGGAGGCGGTGACGATCACATGGCAGTTGCGGGATGTGCCGCCCGGTCTTGGCGGGTTTGCCTGTGTTCCGGGCTCTCACAAGGGGAAATACCCAACGCCGCCGGGCGTGCGGTCCTGCGACGATGACATGGGGCTGGTGAAGCAGTTGGTGATGGAGGCGGGAGATGTGCTGTTTTTTGCAGATGGTGCGACGACGCACGGCACTACGGCGTGGAAGAATCCCATTCCGCGGCGGGGAATTTTGATCAAATACTCGTCGCGGAGTTTTCACCGCAGCGGCGGGGATATAGTGCATCCGTGGAACCGGTGGGGCGACGACATGGTGGAGGGCATGACGGACGCGCATTTGACCGTGATGCGCGGCACGGATCGGGATGCGCGCGATTACAACGTGCCCCGGCTCGAAGTGAAAGATGGCGAGGTGGAGGTGTCCTACGAGCGAGGGCAGGCACTTTATAGTGGGGAAGCACCAACGACGCCAGTGGTTGAACAGATGCGGAATAGAGCGGGCCGTTAGACGGTTCTGTTATCCAGAGAGTACTCGCGGTTTCCATTGGGACCGCCGCCGATTGCCCAGGTGCCGCGGAAGAGCGTCCGCCGTTTCGGGGGCATGGCTTCGATTGTTTCGTGGTCGAGGTTGAGGCGGTGCCACTGCGCCCAGATGGAGTTGTAGCAGTTGAAGACCGCGCATCTCGGGTTGTTCGGGTTGATCCAGTCGTTGGCAGCGTGGATCAGGCTTTCCGTGAAGATAACCACCGAGCCTGCGGGACAGCTATAATCTTCCATTGTGTCTCTCATGCTGGATTCATAGGGTGAGCCGCCGATATTTGGTCGAAACGGATCCGGACCGCCGTAACTGAAGTGCGCTTTGTGTGACCCGCTGAGAAAAGAGGTGCCGCCCTGTCCTGCCACCACTTCCTCGAGTTCCCACACGACCCGGGTCAGCCCGGCAAAAATTTTGTTTCCCGCGACCTGATAGCGCATGGCGTTGGCTCGCTGGGGTGGACGCACGACGTGGGGCATGCCGTTGTCTCTCCGTTCCGATTTGTCCCATCCAGGAGGCCGCACGGTGGTGAAGGAGCCTTCGCAGCGGAAGCCGTAGCAGTCGTCCTTTACAAAGGGGTCTTCGGATAGGATTTCGTTTAGAATGCCGACGATTGCCGGGTGGTCCAGCAGGTTTTGAAGCGCGCCCTCATAACTTCGCTTGGCGCCGGCATATACTTCGGCTTTCATCTCTTCTATCTCGGCTGCCGATAATATAGATGGTAGCAGGATCCAGCCGCGAAGGTCGAAGAAGAATTTTTGCTCGTCGGTCATGGGTATGGGTGTCATTGTTCCTCCTTTATATTGATCCGTTGGTGAGGCGAACGGTTTCGCCGCCCTGGTCGATGGATTGCATTGCAGATAAGATCATTCGCGTGGCTTCCATGCCGTATTGTCCATCTACTGGGGATGGACCGCCGCGGGCAAATTTGGCAATTTCCTGAATCAGTTTGCGGTCTGCACCGAAGTGAGAGGTTTCAAAGGCTTCGGTTTTGCATTGTATGATTTCTTCTCTGCGTTCCCCATAGTCCGTTACGAGGTCGATCTCGCCCCTCAGGCGCGTCAGGATCATTCGGCCTTTTGTGCCGACGAGTTCAAAGGTTTCTTCGTCTTCGGCTTGGGGACCGTAAATGGCGTAGAAGATGGAGGCGACGATTCCGTTGTCGTACTGGAAGTGGATGGATGCGTGGTCGAAGATGTCTGCGCCGGGTTTATATACGCAGTTGTCTTTTCGGCGCAGGGGATCGGTTTCATGGGCGAAGGTCTGGTCTATTGCGCCCCGGGCCTGATCCTGTGTTCCCGTTTCGACCAACTCCGCTCGATAAGGACAGGTCCAGTCGTCGCAGACGGCACAAAATTCGGGGGCGTCTTCGCGCACTTTAAAGAGATTGCGCCCCCCAAAGGCGTTGACCTGGAGGCAATGGCCGCCCGCAAACCAGTTGAATACGTCTGTGTAGTGCGATGCCTTGTCGTTGAGCGCGCCGCCGCTCAAGGCCCGCGTGCGGTGCCAGGTCATAAAATAATGCGTGTAGGGGATTACAGAGCGGATGAGCATCATTTTGAGGTCGCCGATGACGCCGCTTTTCAGCAGGTTGTAGAGTTCTATCCAGGGCTGTTCATAGCGCCTGGTAAAGCCCATGATCATCGGATTATTTGTTTTGTGCTCTTCTTTTTGAATGGCTATGGCATCTTCAAGCGTATGTGCAATGGGCTTGTCCAGATAGACCTTTTTGCCCGAGCGCAGTGCGGGTATTGCCGCTTCGCGATGAGCCGCCGTGGGCGTGGTGATGACAATTAGATCTACGTTGTCGTCCGAGATCAGGGCTATTGGGTCGCTGTAGAAGGTGGGTGAAAATGCCGTGTTGCCCGCTGCCGCCGCGATTCTGTTCACATCTTCAAGGGCGATGTGCATTCGGCTTTCTGTGCGGTTGCAGAAGGCAGTGATTGCGATGTCCAGGTCGCTGGCTTGTTCGGCAATTTGATGGCCAATACAGTTGATGCCGCGGCTGCCGGTTCCGATGATGCCCACGCGAATGGT
>JAPPIE010000014.1:5055-8565 GCA_028874765.1 Gemmatimonadota bacterium | reverse complement strand
CCTGGGCATCTGAAGCCTATTATCTCCTCGGCAACAGCTACTTAAAACAGGCGCGCAGAGCCACCCTCGAAAACAAATCCCCCGACGAATGGCAAAACAAGGGCCTCGCAACACTCAAAATACTCGTCAAAATATTCCCCGACAACGACCATGCGGAAAACGCCGCACTCGCCGTCATACACACAGAAACAGCCCACATACAACCCGACACCCTGCGCGCACAAACGCGCCTGAGTGCCTATCGCGCATATCGCAAAACACATCCCAACAGCCCCGATTTGCTCCTGCGAATCGCCGACGCCCACTTCGCCAACACCCACATCGACAGCGCCCTGAGCCTGTACCTCCAAATAGAAAAAAAAGCTGGCGATCCCACACTAAAAGAAAAAGTCGCCTATCGCATCGGCTTGTGTCAGGCCAGGCAACAACAACACGTACGCGCCGAAGAAACCCTGAAAAACTTCCTCTTCAACTATCCGCAGAGCAACCTGACACCACACGCGCAATTTCAACTGGGACGCATACTCCTCGACCGGGAATTTTACGCCAGTGCAGCCGAAGCATTCTCCGAACTCCTCTCCGCATCTCCAACGCTCGCACTCCAGCGATCTGCCCGCTCGCTATTGGCAGAAAGCTACCATCGCACAGGCAACTATCAACGCGCCATAGAAATAGACGAAAGCCTGATCACCCACAACACCACCCCTCAACTATTGCGACGCCTGGCCAGATCATACGCGCACAACAACCAGCGCGACAAAGCCATCACAACTTATAACATGTACCTCCGCAAATATCCACAAGCACCCGACGCCGACAGCATCGCCTACACACGCGCCGAACACCTGACATCGCGCAACCGCACATCGGAAGCCCTCACCGCCTTCCGCGAATTCTCCAAAAAATACCCCAACAGCCCGCTCGGCACACAGGCGGATCAAGCCGTGGGCGACCTCCTCTTTCAAACGGAAAAATACGCCCAGGCCATCACCGCGTATCGCCGCGTACCAGAACCCGCGCGCAACGAAACCATGGCCGCCCGCGAAGTCCTGAGCCTCTACCGCCTCCGGCGCATTGGCGAAGCCAACAAAGCCGCGGGCCAATTCAAAAAAACCTATAAAACGGCAACCGAATGGCTCGCCCGCTTCGAAGTCGAAAAAGGCAGATATCAACTCGCCGTCAGAAACCCAAAAAAAGCGCGACAAATTTTTGAAGACATCTCAAAAAAATACGCCGCCACCGAAGCAGCGGCCGACGCGCGTTATTACATCATCCGCGCCCATCGCGACGAAGGACCCGACAAAGACAGCAACAACGAACCCTATCTCAACGCACTCACCGCATTCATAAAAAATTATGCCGACAGCCCGCACTGGGTAGATGCCAACATCGAACTCGCCGAATTTTGGGAACGCAACGAAGAATACAACCTCTCTGCACGCGCATATCGCAACGCCATTGAAAAAGGCGTCGCCCAATCCAAAAAACCCGACATCCTCCACAAACTCGCAAAAAATTACAGCAACCTCAACGCCTATGACCTCGCCATCAACTTTGCGCGCCAGCTCATCCGCGAATTTCCCCAACATCCGCTTGCCCTGAGCGCCCGCATCGACATCGGCACCATTTACCTGCCCAACAAAGGCGACCACGAACAAGCCATAACAGAACTTCGGCCCCTGCTCAAAATCGTGACCGTAGAAGACGAAAAAGCCAACATCCAATACGCCATCGCAGAAAATTATTTTGAAATGGGCGACTATGCCAACGCACTCCGAGAATTTTTGATCTTGCGCTACAACCAGAACGCGGGGGTCATGTGGATCGCATCTGCACAAATGAAAGTCGCAGAATGCTATGCGGCACAGAACAATATTGAACAAGCCATACAAGAACTCGAAGCCATTAAAAGCCGCCACGGCGCAGCCAGCATGTACGGCATTGGCGCGGAAAAGCGCATTCAGCAAATAAAAACACAACGACAATAACCATGCCCACCGACCAAAAAGAAGCCCTCATCATCGTCGATCAGCCCACTACACTGGGCCGGGACCTGCGTGCCGCGCTCGAAGAACTCGGCTGGCAAACCCTTGTGACCAACAGCGCGAGACCCGCCAGAAAACTGATCTCTGAAAGCCAGTTTGACCTGCTCGTCCTGGACGAAACCACATTGCCCGAAGCCGACGTACAACTCGCCGACATATTATCTGAGCAACCTGAAAAAATCCCCATCTTCGCAATCACCACCCGGGAAGGGACCCAACTCCAAACAGCGCCCGCACTCGAACCCGATGCCCTGCTCTCCTATCCGTTCATCCCCGCAGAATTGCAGGACGCCCTGACGCAAAAACGCACCCGACCCGACACCACCATCCTCGGCCGCTCAGGCGCCATACAACAAATCCGGGAAAGCGTGGCACAAATCGCGCCCACCCCCGTCAGCGTACTCATCACAGGAGAAAGCGGCTCCGGAAAAAACCTCATCGCCGAAGCCATCCACCGGCAAAGCGCGCGCAGCCGCGAACCATTTCTCATCATCAACTGCGGCGCAATCCCCGAAACCCTCCTCGAAAGCGAACTCTTCGGCCATGAAAAAGGTGCATTTACCGACGCGCGCACGCAGCGGTCTGGCATCTTTGAAGCCGCCAACCGCGGCACCGTCTTCCTCGATGAAATCGGCGAAATGTCGCTCTCTGCACAGGTGCGCTTATTGCGCGTCCTCGACGCCAAAGAAGTCACCCGCCTGGGCAGCACCGCCCCAATAGCCGTTGACGTCCGCGTCATAGCCGCCACCAATCGCAACCTGCAACAAGCCGTTGCCGAAGGCAAATTCAGGCAAGACCTCTACCAGCGCCTTCGCGTCATCGAAATCGAAATGCCCCCATTGCGCGCCCACCCCGAGGACATCCCCCTCATCGCGCAAAACATCATCCAAAAACAAAGCGACGAACTCCGCATGCCCCCCATAGAGTTCGCACCCGACGCGATGAACGCACTGCAACAATACCACTGGCCCGGCAATGTCCGGGAACTCATCAACCTCATCGAACGCCTCATGATCCTATCAAAAACCCGACACATATCCGCCCTGGACCTCGCGCAATACCTCGACACATCCCCGGTGACAGAACCATCTTATCTCCCTGTCCTCGCGGGCAAAACACCTGCAGAATCCGATCGCGACCTCCTCTACTGGGCAATACTCGAAGTCGCCAAAGACGTCAAAGAACTCAAAGCCTATATCATGCAAAGCATGCAAACATCGCCCCCGCCATCTCTACCCGTCTCCATCTATGACACACCCATAGAAGACACGGAAATCACAGAAACCGCAGGTGCAGGTTTAGAACCTGAGCCTACCGAAGAAGACATACGCCCCTTGCGAGAACTCGAACGCGAAGCCATCGCCAATGCCCTGCGCGTAACCGGCGGGCACCGCGAACGCACCGCAAAACTACTGGGCATGGCCGTACGCACGTTGTACAGGAAGATCGATCAATACGATTTGTA
>JAPPIE010000014.1:3403-4955 GCA_028874765.1 Gemmatimonadota bacterium | reverse complement strand
TCGGAACCATCTCATAGGGTCGTGGGTCTAATCGTCGAAATTCTTAATTTTTAATTTTTAATTCCAAAAAGGAGTTTCCGCCATGAAACACCGCACCATCGCGCTATTGGGCCTCATCGCACTGCTATTGTCTGCCTATACGGGCGAAGCCGCGCTCACGCCCGAAGAAAAACAGGCCATTACCCAGATCAAAGCGTATAACACCGCCTTCAAAGCCATAGCCAAAGAAGTCACCCCATCCGTCGTAACCATCAACGTCACCCTCAGTGCAGAGAACATGCCCCGCCGCCGCGGCTTCCCCTTCCCCTTTGACTTTGAAGAACGGCCAAATCGAAGGCCAGACCGAAGACCACAACCCATGCCAGACCCGCAAACCACGGGATCGGGCATCGTCATAACCGCCGATGGCTACATCCTCACCAACCACCACGTCGCGGGCGACGCCGAAAAACTCACCGTCACCTTTAGCGACAACCGCGAATACGACGCCGAACTCGTCGGCTCTGACCCGCGCACCGACATCGCCGTCATCAAAATTGACGCCACGGGACTAAAACCCGCCACCATAGGCAAATCAGACGCCGTTGAAATTGGCGAATGGGTACTCGCCGTAGGCGCGCCCCTCAACCTCAAATCCACCGTCACAGCCGGCATCGTGAGCGCTGTTGGCCGCGACATCAACATCATCAACGACCAGGGGGGCTTGAGCATCGAAGACTTCATCCAGACCGACGCCGCCATCAACCCCGGCAACTCGGGCGGTGCCCTCGTCAACCTCAACGGCGAAGTCATCGGCGTCAACACTGCCATAGCCACATCCAACCGATCCTTCATCGGCTATGGCTTTGCAGTACCCATTGACCTCGCCAAAAAAGTAATGGACGACATCGTCGAACACGGCAAAGTCAAACGCGGGTATATCGGCATTGGCCTCGATCCCGTAGATGCGGGCAAAGCAGAAGCTTTTGGACTTGACCGTCCCAAAGGCGTACTCATCTCCCGTGTCTATCCCAATACCCCGGCCGCAAAAGCCAACCTGAAAGAAGGCGACATCGTCCTCTCCGTAGATGGTCAACCCGTCAATCGCCCCAACCATCTCCAGAGCCTGGTCGCCCGCAAACACCCCGGCGACACCGTAACACTCGCTGTGCGGCGCAACACCAAAGACCTGACCATCCGCGTCACCCTGGGCGAACGCCTGCCCGAAGAAATAGCCAGCGCAGATGACGCGCCTGAAAAAGAAAAAGAAAACGCATCCGTCTCAGAAATCGGTCTGACCGTCCACGACATCACCGCAAAAATGATTGAAGAATACACCCTTCCCGAAAATACCACAGGCGTGGTCGTCACCAACGTCTCTCGCGAAGCGCGCAACGCCGGCTTTAGCGAAGGCGACATCATCTATGGCGTGCGTCAAAGCCCCTTTCAGCAAGACATCAAAACAGTACACGACTTTGAAACTGCCGTATCCAAACTCAAAAAAGGGAAAAACGCCGCATTTTCAGTCATCACGCGCGATGGGGGCCGTCGCTTCCTATCCCTCAAAATATAA
>JAPPIE010000014.1:2221-3303 GCA_028874765.1 Gemmatimonadota bacterium | reverse complement strand
ACCTCTGAAGCGCGGCTCATGATAGCCGCCAGCGAAACCGACGCCGACATGTACTACGCCACGCGCTTTCTCGCGCCCGACCCCTTCATCTTCTTTCAAATCGGCGCAAAAAAACACCTCCTCATGTCCGACCTGGAACGCGACCGCGCGCGCGATCAAGCCCAGGTCGATCACGTACTCTCCCTATCCGAATACCAGGAAAAAGCAAAAAAAAACGACACCGACGAAGAACCCTCTCAAATCGATGCCCTGCACGAAGTACTACAAGAAAAAAATATCAACCGCCTGAACGTCCCCCGCGCCTTCTCCATTGCCACGGCAGACGACCTGCGCGAACGCGGCTACACAGTGGCATTTCCAGAAGGCGCGTATTGGCCCGAACGAGAAATCAAAACCCCTGATGAAATCGAACACATCCGCGAAGTCCAGCAACACACCGAAGCCGCAATGGACGCCGCCATAACCCTCATCCGCAACTCGGAAATCCGCGGCGACCACCTCTACCACAACGGCGAACCCCTCACATCGGAACGCGTCAAACGCGAAATAAAATTTCTCCTCCTCGAACGCGACTGCACAGCCGGTCACACCATCGTCGCCGGCGGCGATCAAGCCTGTGACCCGCACAACGAAGGCACCGGCCCCCTGCACGCGCACCAATCCATCATCATCGACATCTTCCCCCGTTCAAACACCACCGGCTACTTCGCCGACCTCACCCGCACCGTCGTCAAAGGCGAACCCTCTGCCGACCTCCAGAACATCTACGACGCAGTACTCGCGGGACAAAACCTCGTCCTCGACAGCATCCGCGCAGACGCAGACGGCCAGGCCATCCACCGAGCACTCACAGAACTCTTTGAAAACCGCAACTTTGAAACCGGCAACATAGACGGCCGCATGCAGGGCTTCTTCCACGGCACGGGCCACGGCCTGGGCCTCGAAATCCACGAACCCCCGCGCATCGGCAAAACCTCGGGAACCCTTCGCGCCGGGCACATCGTCACCGTTGAACCGGGCCTCTATTATCCCGGTCGAGGCGCCGTACGCATCGAAGACCTCGCCGTCGTCACCGAAGACGG
>JAPPIE010000014.1:0-2121 GCA_028874765.1 Gemmatimonadota bacterium | reverse complement strand
CGGCACTTGAATTTTTCTCCACCGCGAACCGGTCAGGTCCACCAAAAGCGTCATGCCAATAACCGTCAGGCTTCCCACCGTGACCCCGCTATCGAGCAACTCGCGCACAAACCCGTCAAAAAATCCAGCAATACTCCCAGAAGAAAGCCCAACCATTATCGATACCGCGATGACGATACTCTTGCGATGATCAATCTTATCATCGAACGCCACCTTTGCCCCTTCCACGAAAAGCCCGCCAAATACGATGATATAGACAGCTGCCAGAACCGGACTCGGAATCGCAATGAGAAAAGCCCCCAACTTGGGCAAAAATGCCACCCCGATCATAAACAACCCCATGTACACACCCTCCATCCGCGCAGCCACGCCTGTAAGAGAGACATACGTTGCGGTAAGTGCCCAGGGCGTCGTGGCAGAGGGAATGCCCAGAAAGCCCACGATCAAATTGCCCACGGAGTAGGCATTGAGACCGCCTTGAACAACCCTGAAATCCTGTGCCTGTACTTCTCGGTGCGAAGCTCTTTGGATCACGCCAATATCCCCAACAGCCTTCACAAAAGTCACCAAACCGACAAAGATAAAAGCCGGCAGAAGTCCCCAAAATTCAACGCCAAAGGTCAAATCCAAACCTTCCCAGACGGGAACGGGAAAACCAATATAGGCAGTTTCGACCACACCGCTGTTATCGTACAACCCCAAAGGTACTGCGACAATCAGACCCGCCAAAATCGTGATACCCACTATCCACAGCCGCCAGATCTGTGGCGCACGCAAAATTATCAGTACCCCAACAAACAAAGATATTGTCAGGGTTGCAATAACGCGATCAACGGGCAAATCCTGTGTCGATTTCACAACATCGTTAAACAGGAAGGGAGCTGCCGTAGCTGCGACCAACATCACAATTGTGCCACTGACGGTTCGCGTAAATATCCGGCGCAACAGCGGAAGGTACATCGTGAGCACCAACTGAACGAGCGTCGAGACAACGGTCAAAATCGCCAGTAAGCCCGGTCCGCCTTTTTCTAAGGCAAGCGTAGAGATCGCAATAAAAGGGATATTGAAACCCGTCAAAATGAGAAGTCCAGTCCCAATTCGACCACGGAAAGCCTGAATAATTGACGTGAATCCGCACGTTATCAAGGCCATAAACACGGCCCACGGCAAATAAGCCCCGGTCTCGCCCGATGATCGAATGACCACAGTCGTAAACACCACGACCATGACGATATTTGGCGATGCCATCTGAACGGCAGAGAGTATGGCTACAGACCGGGGACATTTGTCCTCTGGTTCGTAGCGAATACCTTCGTTTATTTTTTTGACTTCGGCCATATTTGAACTTGTGCGTTGCGTGAAAACGATTAAAACTGCTCATGGCTACGCTTCAAACGCAGCCATGAGCGATGGCGTTTTGTCGCCTGCTAAGGCTTTATGAGCGGCTCAATCGCCCGCCGGTTCGCCAAAGTAGCTCGAGCCGAAAATCAGGCCATCGTAGCGAATCACCCAGGCATGTGCATCCAGAATTACGCCGGTTCGCACGTGGGGCCGCTGATAGTGAATCCAGTGCCCCTCCTCGGTCGCACGCACTATTTCTTTGCCAAGTTCAAAGCCGGTGCTGGGTATCTTGATAGCTTCGATGTTGAGACCCACCGCTCCGGGCGCAACGAGGAAGACAGCGACGAGGCCATTCTCGTCAATCAGAAACAAAGACCATTGGCCTTCGATGCTCTCCCGGCTGCTATAGTAGGCGACTGTAGCTTCCAGGCCCTCCTGTTTGTACTTGTCTATCGCGGCCTGCACGTATGCCTTGGTGGCCGCTTCGGGACTCTCCGGGGCAGGGTAATAGCCCGAAGCGAAAAGCAGCCCATCGTGCCGGATGGCGTAGCCCACCTTGGGCACCTCCACCAGCGTCACCGGATGCGGCCACAGGTATTCCACCCAAACACCCACGCCTTCCTCCGCCTTGGCCAGCGCCTTACCCAGTTCGTAGCCATCGGAACCCACCACATTCTTGATGTCCGTGCCGATCAGTCCGGGAATCAGCGGGTGGACGTGATAGATGTCGTCCGCGTCGGTGGCAAACAAATACCACTCGCCCTCAATGGAGGCCACGCT
>JAPPIE010000415.1 GCA_028874765.1 Gemmatimonadota bacterium | reverse complement strand
TAAAAGGGAATGGCCTCTTCCAGATTTTCAACTGGGAGGTTCATAGCGTCTTGCAAGTAGGGCGAGGCTGTTTGGAATACGGCTTTGGTTTTCATACTTACTCCTTAAAGATTGAGCCTATACGAATACTGAGGGTGAGACACCGAATCGTTCGGACAAAGCACGTATTTGACGGACATTCAACTTGCGCTTGCCAGCCAAAATCTCCGAAACCACTCCTTGCGAACCCACCTCCGGCAAATCCGACTGAGTCAATTCATGTTCCTCCATAAGGTATCTAAGTGAGTCCACACCCTCTGACCTGGGTAGAGGATAGTTTTGTTCCTCCCAGGCGTGGACTACAGCACCCAGTGTATCGAGTAAAGAATAGAGAGGGTGCTGCTCATTAGTACCCACCTCATCGATCAGGTCGTTGAGACGCTCTATCGCCAGATCATAGTCCCGCTCGTTCTGAATCTTGAGTAAAGGACTCACGTGCGTCCAGGATCGCTGTAGCTGTGGGGTAATAACACTCATGTCATCCATCCTCCACGGTCATAAGCCTGATGTGTAAGTATATGACGGATATATACTTTGCCACGGTTGAAGTGAATAGAGGCAATCAGGCGGTATTTATTGCCGGCGATGTTGAACACGACGAATTCTCCGACTTTGTCAGCAGAAGGAAAGGTGCGGCGCAATGTCGCAAAATTATGAAACTGAGTCTGGTGCATGATCTTGAACCAGCGACTCAGAGGTTCCTCGCTGTCGGGATGCTGTGTCCAAAACACTCGCAGGGCTTTGCGTGAGATGATGTGCATTTATACCATAATATATCGCAAGTTGAGATATATTGCAAATAGGTGATGGTTCATTCCTTCTTCCAGGCTGTGGCTCGAGCTGTCCCTTCCGCAGGCACATCCATTCGTACAGTCAGCACGGTATATCTTTCATTATCACTGGTGGTCGCCGCTTCCAGACGTCCGCCATCCACCGAGTACGCTCCTGCTGGGAGCACGAATATCACCCGGCAACCGGGAAACGCGTCTTCCAGCATATTGGTCACTGTAGCTGTCACTTTGTCGTGTTTCCCGTCGTTACCCGGATCGTATGTCACGCTAAGCGGCGGTGGTCCCGTTCGATCAAAAGGAATGGGAGCGACTGCATCTCCTCGATAGGTCGCCGATGTTACATGGCCGTTTTTAAAACGCACCACCCGAAAACTGCTGCTGTTGATCTTGCCTACCCGCGTCGTAGGTGTGGCTCCAATGGACATCACCTTTTCTCCGGGACCATGCGCGTCGTGGATCAGCTTTACCTTATGCCTATCCAGAAATGTCTCTACCGGCGCATTGTGCTCGAATGCGTTGATTATCTTGATCTTAGCCTTCGCCCGCGAGGATAGAAGCGCGTTGGCTTGCGATAGGTCCACATGCCAGGGATGTCCGAAATTCAGGATGCATAGGTCTGGCCCATAATCGATGATTCCCACCTGATCTCCATACCACCTCTCGTGTCCATAAAATTGGTGAT
Source organism: Gemmatimonadota bacterium (assembly GCA_028874765.1). Taxonomy (GTDB): domain Bacteria; phylum Latescibacterota; class UBA2968; order UBA2968; family UBA2968; genus VXRD01. Next base: position 7,063 of record JAPPIE010000415.1, on the reverse strand, counting down.
TGCCGAATGTAATCGCGTAGGGCATCTCCAGTACCAGATGTGATCCCGAGATATACGCCGGGTTCACCGCATTGCTAATCAGGACCATATCCGGTGCAATCAGGTTGGCGACTTCGGCCAGTTGTCTCTCGTATTCCGCCTGGTACTGTCCCTGCGTGTCCAGGTGTCCAAACGTCATAAAAACCGGATCTTTCGGATAGTCTCGAACGACGTACACGCTTCTGGGAGACTGCCGCGTGAAATCTCCTCGCGAGCCGGACACCTTTATCGATAGATCGTATAACCCAGATGGTATGTCTTGAGGTAGCTTTACCGTACCTTCCCGATCATAATAAAACTTCGCACTCGGATCTTCCTCAAATACTACCGTGCGTGAGATCGTAGCTGGCCCAACCCGACGCGACAACTTCACTTGCCCTATCGTGTGATCGTAGGCTCCCAACCGCACCCGAAAAGATTCACCGGGCCGACGGATGTCAGGGTGTCCCAGAACCGGGAATCGGAAGCCTTGTGGTCTGGTCTCCGGGTTCCGGTGTAGATATACTGGTGGCAGGCGCGTTTCTTTTCCTTTTTGAATCGCGATTTCTTCAATTTTTTGAGACTCCCATCCGTACGCAATCAATTCCAGTGAATATCCCTTTCCTGCGGGTAGGCCGGTCAGACGACACGCCCCCGATAACCAATTCCGCACCAGCGTGTTCCGCACTATTTGACCACTCTGGCTTACCACCGCTCGTGCATCTACGAAGAATCCATTTTCCTCTCCGTTGAGTACAAATGACAGTTCTCCAGAATGCTCCGCCAGGACTCGAAAACCAGATATACGGCAGCCCGTCTCGCCCCTGTTCTGACGATGCTCAACGCGTACCCGGTGTTTCCCCAGCGTCAGTCCCCTCGCCAGTACCACCTCTCGTGCTTCGTTACCCGGATACAAGATGCGCGGACTCCCATCATCTACTGTCACAATTAGTTTTCCCAGAGAAGGTTTTCCGTAGGCTGACACGGCGTGCTGGCCCAGACCAAGTGCCACTCCCTCACCGGTAAATTCAAACGTCAAGGCAGCACCATTATCCTCCGTCTCCAGACAGGCTGTCTCGGCATACCGGAACAGGCTTTCCCACCACGTACCTGATTGCAGCACACGGACTGTATTCAGAGCAGATACCCACGCCTTACTCATTGGTGTTCATCCCCCTTTTAGACGCGCACTTCTCTCGCAACAACATCCAGATCCCACGCCTGCCAGTAGTACTTCACTGGATCGTCCTCATCCCAGGTCTCATAAACGTCTTTCCAGGTCAGCCAATTCATGTGCGGCTGTAGTGAATCATCTCGGACCGGATGGCTTCGCGGTTGATATCGGTAATCAGCCGAAATACGCAGATGGTCTGCCGATTCGTTATCGCGTCCTTGATGAATGGTCAGGCTGTGTAGAATAATCACGTCACCGCATATATAGTCGCCACCGACCCAGACGGAATCCTCTTCGACGGGAACCTGACGGCCACCTGGTCCCACGCCTTCGAATGTTTCCAGTTTACCGCGTCGATGCGATCCTCGGGCGACAGCGAGTCCTCCGAGTTCTTCTGGGCAGTCACCGCAGGGAATCCAGGCGGTCCATGTCTCGTCTGATCCTCCGATGAAGTAATTGTCCTGGTGCGGTGGGGTCGAATGAGTATCTGTATCGGGGAAGACAAGACGGCAGATGTTTCGGCTGTGTGGGAGCACATGTTCGCCGAATAGAACTTCGAACGCCCGAATCAGAGGAGGTTCGAGTGCCAGTGCGTGAAAGTCTCGAATTTTCAGTACATCACCATAAAATGCCTGCCAGCGCGGGTCTTTGCTCTCGACGACCTGAATGTCGGGGTCTGCAATGCCCTCTGTCAGTTCGGAGCCGTCCATCAGCCACCCGTGGTCCCGACAGACGTTGAGGATCTGATGTCGGACCTCAATTACACGTTCCGGATCGAGCAGGTTGCGAAAGAACAGATACCCGTTCTCCTTTGCCTGTTGTCGAAGCTTCTCAGGATTCTGCAACAAATCCGTCGCGTCCTCAAGTGCCTCAATCTGTTTCATCTCAATCATCGCCATTATGATGGTCTCCTTTTTTTGAGCGAGTTAGAACCCGGAGGACAGCTCATGGATCTCGTCTGGTTCAGGCATGGTCGTAAATTGGACTGCTTTTATCGTCTTACGGCCTTCAAGTATCGCTTTGCACAAACGATGGCCGCCATCCATGAGTGATCCATCTGCATTTAGAATGATAGGATATTTCAGGGAAGCGTGGTTAATTTTTTTACAATGTCGCGCGATCTCTCTTAGTGTGGGTTTCTTTTGCCCAAACCAGCAATCTTTGTCTAACTCTTTAATTGATGATACTTCAATTTCAAATGAAGGAAGATCTCTGGACTGTATCCAGAGTTTTTCGGTGTACCACACGAGCCGTTTGCCATCGCGTATTGTACTGTGTTTCTGTGGCACGCTTCCTCCTTTTTTAAGCCATACTCAGGCTGTATCGAATTTCTCTGCGTTCAACTCCTGCAAGGGGTTCTGATTTTTGTGCGCCATCCGCACTGAATCCAAATTTTTGATAGAAAGAAATCGCTCTCTGGTTGGTCTCAAGGAGCCAAATTTTTACCATTGAGCAATTCATATCGCGAAGGGCCGTAAGAGATGCCTCCATCAGTTTTCGACCAATGCCGCGGTCCCAGAATTCTTCAAGGGCGTAGATTGCATAGACTTCGCCGACGGAGTTTTTATCCAGTCCTTCATCTCGTACGGGGCCAAAGCTGATGAATGCAACGATCCTTTGCTCTACTTCAGCTACAAGTACTTTGTTGGAGGGGCTGTTGAGGGTCAGGTGCCATTGTTTCTCCCTCTGGTCAACAGACAAATTATCGAGGATGTCATCGGGCAATTGCCCCTTGTACGCAGCCTGCCATGACCGAACGTGGACCTCAGCCAGGCCTCTGGCGTCGTTTTTGGAAGGTTCTCGGATTAGGTACATTGTCATGGTTGGAGATATCCTTATCTGGCTTGCGTAGTATCCAGGCGGTTCATCTTTGCAGTTTCGATTAGCGATGCGATACGATTGACGCCTTCGCTTCCTCGAAGTGGCGGATCGCGCTTTCGAACTTGTCGCGGCAACCGGTATTGCAAAATCCGACGACTTGGCCGTCATACTCGGTCAACGAGTCAGCTTGTACCGGCTTGCCTGACCAGGGGCAGATCTTATTGATGCAATCGGCAATGTCGAGAGCAGACATCTTATCTCCTGTCGGTTCATAGTTGTAGTTAATTTAAAAGTAGAGCTTCCTCCAAGTCTTTCCGGAGATGAGGCAAATTTCCTCATTTCTGGAAAGCGTCTCTTACAACTCTGGCGAGTCCCGGGTGCTTCTGCAGGGTGCTCAAGCGAGAGATGACGAGATTGCCGTCACCGTATTTCAGGGCGATTTCTATCTCTTTGGCAAGGCGTTCGGGTGTGCGTACGAAGCCAGGCAAGTCGTGAATGCCGATGAAGGGGACAAAACGGTTGATCTCTGGATTTTCCAGGCGCTTCATTTCGGTGGCTTCCATTTCAACGCGTTCGAGTCGCCATTCGGGGGGATAGAACCAGGAGATGGTCTGTGTGCAATAGTCGAGTTTGTATTTTGCACCAATATACTCATCGGGAAGGAAGTACGGCCAGACGTGGTTGGTGACAATGGCATTGGGATCTATGGATTTAGCGTGGTCGTAGAGGAGGCGGTGAACGTCAATGAGTGTTTGCGTGGAGACTTTGCCCATGATTTCGACGTCGGACAGGTCGGGGGTTTGCGCGCGTGTTTCTTTACGGAGGGTTTCACAGCGGTCACAGAAACAGGCGTAGTAGTTGACAAAGCCAAAGCCGTCGAGAGCGATCCCGTCGGCGATTTCGAGGGCGCGCTCAACCCGCTTCTTGAGTTCGGCTTGCGATTCCGAATGCTCAAAACAGAGGACTGTTCTCGGTAAGATAAGCGATTGCCAGCGGTAGCTCTCTCCATGCGATTGTCCGACAATGGCGTCCGAAACTTTGTATTCGAATTCGCGCATTTTTTGAAGGCAATGCGGATAGGCATTTTCAAAGTTGTCGTCGGAATAGGGAAAGACAGTGGCGATGATTTGGATGTCTTGTTTATTGGCTCGCGCAACCATTTCGGGGGTGGCGCTATTGGTAATAAGCATGTTGCAGCCAAGGTCCGCCACAAAATCGACGGCTTGTTCGCGTTTGGTGTCGGTTCTAAGACGATCGATGGCCCAAACGGCTTTCATAGGGAGATGTCCTTTCTGAAGTTGGGCAACGGTTATCATCTGGTTCTGTCAGGTGATATCTCCCAGGTATATGGGAGGTGCTCCGGGTTCAGAGCCAAGATAATCGAGTAAGGGCTTAGGATAGAATCTCAGGTTCTTGAGTTCACTAATGCTCATCCATTTTACTCCAACCTGCATCGGATCTCCCTCTGGGGCTTTGGAGGCATTATATTCTTCATCAACGGAACATCGGAAGATGAAGTCAATTAAATGGACACCCTTCGTCCGGGAACCCTCGTGATTGTCTGTGATATATTCTCGAACAAAGTTTAAACCTTCAACTGCGACATCTGCACCTATTTCTTCCTGGCACTCCCGCTTGAGCGCATCTATAAGTGTCTCTTTGCCGGGGTCCATGCCACCCCCTGGCAGAATGTACCAAAGACCTTTGTCATCGATATTCTCGGTAACGAGAATTTGGTCGCCTCTCTGGATCAGAGCCTTGGCTGCATTTCGCAAGTTCATAATAGATACCTCAAGTGAATCTCACGCTATTCATCTCAGATCACTTTCTCCCAAAACGTATTTGATCTGTACGTTCCCGTCTTTATCGACGATTCTCATGTTTAGCTCGCGATTTCCTTTGGGACCTGAGAAACGGAGCAGCCCGAAGTTGAAACCGGGATAGACGGTTGCGATACTCTGTGGGTTTCCGCGCCAGCCCGAGCGGGGTCTCTGGACGATTGGGTCTGTCCTGACAGCGGCGTTGGAACTGAGCAATTCAAAGAGGGGATAGGTGTCCTGTCCCTCGCGATAGAGGCGGTTGAGCGTTCCGACGTGCCAATCGCCTGCGATGAAGACGACACCGGTGATGTTTTCGGCGAACATCCATTTCAGGAAGTCGTCTCGCTCTGTACTGAAATTGTCCCATCGCTCGCCACGTCCCGTGAAGTCAACGACCATGCTATTTCCGTTGGCGATCACTTTGAACGTCGCCGTGCTCGCCTTCAGGGATGCTTTTAGCCAGTCAATCTGGCCCTGGCCGAACATGGTTTTGCGGTCTTCTGCCTCGTTTGGGTCCCGATGATAGCGGTCGTCGAGCATGAAGAACTCGACATCGGAAATTCGAAACTTGTGAAAGATCCCCTTTGTCTGGGAAGTGCCCCCGCCCGAATTAGGCCAGTACCGTCGATACAGTTCCAGGGTCTCTTCCCGATAGGAGAATGTGCGATCGGAGTTGTTGGGACCATAGTCGTGGTCGTCCCAGATCCCATAGCTGGGCGTTGTTGCCATCAGTGCTCTGATTTCCGGTACATGTCGCACTTCCCGATGATATCCCGCCATTGCATAGCGGACTGGATCCGGGTCCTCGCCGTAGTGACTGGATCGTCCCGGCATGTAGTTGATGTCGCCAATAAAGAGAAATGCGTTTGGACGGTGCTGCAAGACTTCTGAAAATGCAGGTTGCATGGGCTGTGTAGCCGGGTTTAGACAGGAACCGAATCCCACTGAAAAGTCCGCGACATAGGTTGAGTCATTTCGCCGCGGTTGCATCGCGGGCATTGTGCGGAATACCTGGGGAACCAGTGCTCTTACCTGTTTCCCATTTACCGAAATCGCGTAGTGAACCCTCGTGTTCTGCACAAGTCCGTTCAGTGTCACCGTGCCGGTGTGGGGATAGCTCTCAGAGGTCATCGTTTCTGCTGCTGCACGGGTGATCTGCATTGCTCTGCCCGTTTGCGTCCAGTAATCTACTGTGACCTTCGCTGGCGCGTCTGTCTCAAACCAGATTATCGCCGATGATGTCGTCGTGTGGCTTATCATTGGGCCTGCAAGTAGCTCTGCTGCCATCATCCGCGTTGGAATAAGTATCAGTACTGTCAGGATCAAAATTTTCATCCTTCCTCCTCTTTTGTAAAGGTTTTGATTGTCTCTGCCAGTTCTTCGGATCGCTGAGAGCCAATCAATAATTGCTTTCCATTGGTTAGCTCCAATTGTACGCCTCGATCTCCACTCACATTATAAGCCATTCCTTTAGTTCCATATCGAATTCCCCATCCGCCGTATTCTTTGATTGGGCTGTATTGTCTGGCATCACATTTTGCAATTTCTGAGAATGGAATTATCTCTTTCTTCAGCGGAAAGAATCGGATGTGAATGGCGTCATTTTTGACATCCGTTACCATCTTTATCGAAAGCATAAACACCGGTACTAATACCAGAACCAGAATACTGACACCATAAATAAGCGTATTGGTGCCAGACATTGGCCAGTTCCGAAATACCGTGAATCCTATATAGATCAAGGCTGAGATGCAAGGTATAAGTACAGTAGCCAGTAGCCAGCCCTGTCTAAATTGCTGAATTTCGATGAAATTTGAGTTGTCCATTTATGACTCCCAGGGTATGGGTACATCGATCTCTGTGGCAATGTGTTGCAACATGTCGAGATGTTCTTCGGTCAGCGGGATACCGCTTTGTTCGCGTTCTTGTTCGCGTTGCCATTCTAAACTGCCCGGGACTTCGGCGCTCGACAAGCCCGGCATGGGGTTCAGCGACCGGCTTTCGCGCAAGATGCGAGAGATTTCTGCCTTATAAGCCTCCAGGTCTCCCAGTTGAGCCACATCAATCGCCACAATCATAAATCCTCGCGTGGCACTTGAATATTTTGGTTTGTGCGATTCGGGTGTCGCTGTGCCCGATAGAATGCCCGCCAGGAACCACGATGTAAATCGCATGCCCAAACTTTTAAAAATAAAATCTGGAAATGTCTGCAATGCCTCGGCGAGTTTGC
>JAPPIE010000230.1 GCA_028874765.1 Gemmatimonadota bacterium | reverse complement strand
GACGGCGATTTATTGTGACAATTGGATGGAGAAATGCATGGGCGCGATTTTTGGGACGCTATTGCGAAGGCATAGTCAATGCCATGGTGCGAGCAACGTGAAACACGCGGTCATTACAGGCGCGGCGCATGGAATCGGCAAAGCACTTGCCCATCGCTTTGCACAGGCGGGATATGCCATAACGGGCGTGGATATAGATGCCGCGGGCGCGGCGATAGTCGAGCGGGAATTGGATGCGCGATTTGTCATTGCAGACCTGCGCTCAGAAGCGGACATCGCCCGTGTTCTCCCCGAATTGCTCCAAAAACCGATTGACGTATTGATACACAATGCGGGCATCAACGCCGTGGGGCGATTTTCCGAAATAAGCATAGAAACTCAAGAACAACTGATCGCCGTGAACCTCTACGCACCAATGCGACTCACAGCGGCATTACTAAAAACCGACCTGATAGCAAAAGGTGCGTCCATAGTTTTCATCTCCTCCCTCTCCCACTACACGAGCTATCCGGGTGCTGCAACTTATGCTGCGACCAAAAGCGGATTGGCCTCCTACGCACGCAGTTTATCCATCGCTCTCGCGCCGCAGAATATCCACATCATGACAGTTTTCCCCGGCCCAACGCGCACAGCCCATGCGCGGCGTCACAGCCCGCACAACACACGCGAAGAAAAACGCATGCCACCCGAAAAATTGGCGCACCACATCTTTCGAGGCACAAAAAAGAAAAAACACCTGATCATACCAGGTGCTACCAATCGAATGCTCGCCCTCCTGGGCAAATACTGCCCGCCCCTGATGGCATATGCGATGCGTAAGGTGATTTTAGAAAAGTTGTGAGGAAACGCTTATTAACAGCTATCGTTTTTTCCCCACAAAAAAAGGACCCAAAGATTCGACATAAAGTGCGGTTTGTTGGGTCTTTCTCATATCCTGCACAACACGAGAAAGCGGATAGAGTTCTGCACCGATCAGGCCAATCACAAAATCGTTGTCATCGGCATCGAGACCATAGCTGGCCAGACGAATATCGTGCGCATAATCTTCGCGTCCATAAGCGCGTCCGATAGAAGCGTGCTCCATCAAAATTTTGCGCTGTTCCCTGTGATCGAGACGGGCAAAAGCCCCATTGCGCCGCAGCGGGTACCAGATCGCCCAGGGCCATTCGGAATTGAGCACATTATCGCGTGGTCGGTCGATAAGGGCATATTCGAGATCCGGCTCATAACCCGTGGCATACGTGCGCCCAAACATCGCAAGTTCAGGACGACGTGTACAGACAGCGAATGGATCGCTATTGAGCAACGCGCGAATATCCGTCACAAACAAATCCGGCGATTCGGTCAAAAAAACAACGCCAATACCGCAGGGATCCTGCGCGTCCAGATAGAGCGCGGCATCGAGACCGCTTTGATCGAGCGCCTCAGATACAGCATCGACATCCCTGACATCAGTAAAAACCTGCAACTGCATGTAAAGCCGCCGATCACTCGTTTGCGGCACCCCATCAACAGGCGCGCCGTGTTCGAGGATATCGAGTTTTTCGCTGGGATGAAGCATGTCAACAGACTCCTGATATTCAATTGCGCCACATTTCCTTACGGTTTTCACGTATTTCTCTATCCGTAATGTCCAGTCCTTTCCAAATACCTCGTAGAGATCTGTTTTGAGCCTTCTTTATCCCTTTAAGATCTTGTTCAACTTGATCGGTCATACCCCGAATCAATTGAACTTTCTCCTCGACTGACAGAGAACGCGTTGTATTCAAAATTTCTGCCAACATGGAATCGGTTGCCATTTCAAGTCTCCAGTTGTGTGTTCTAACGCAAAATTGGCTTTCTCTCACCATTTTTAATTCCGAAAGATAGGACTTGAACCCAAAAAGAGCAAGCCCCAGATCAGTCTGTTGATCTGGGGCGTAGTAAGATTTTAGGATAACTGACCACGAAATTAAAAGAAAGACATCTTGTAATGCACTTTAACACTCCGCCCTGTTTCGGGCATCACGGATCGAATGCGCGAAAGATGGTTGCGGTATTCCGTATCCAAAAGGTTATCAACAGAGAGAATAATACTATGGCGGGTATGATTGGTGTTCATATCGCGCTGGGCATAGACACCAAAAACAGCATAGCCATCCGTAGGATCTTCAAATATATCCACGCGCTCCTGTCCTGCGACAAATTCCGCAGTCCCACCAACCGTAAGATAGGGATGCTCATATGTCGTACTGCCCACAAACTTGAGCGGTGGCATCTCGGGCAAGGGCAACTGCTCATCCCTGTTCTCTCCGCGCACATAACTGCCGTTCAATTCCAGATCCAAACGCGTATTCAAACGCCACCCCAGATGCATCTCCAGACCCAAAAACCGCGCGGCAACACCATCAGCAGCATAAATCGGCAGCAGTTGGGCAAAATTGATCTCTCCGGTATTGCGCGGGGCAATATAGGTATCAAACTCGTTCCAATATCCACTCAAAACAAAATCGAAACCCGGCTGTAAATAATGAACAAAAACCTCGAGTCCCAGCCCCATTTCGGCATCGAGATCGACATTGCCCACCTCAAAAGTGTACGCAGCCAAATGCGGCCCATTGTTGTACAGCTCTTCAATAGTAGGCACGCGCTGAGACCGGCTTAAGTTTAAACCTCCGGTCAGCCGATCGGTAATGGTCACAAGCGGACTAATCGCCGCGGACCATGCGTGAAAGGTGCGATCTACATCGAGATCCTCAGTGGTCCTTGTTCTGGGGCGCGGATCAAAGTCGGCATACGTATAACGAGCGGCAGCCTGAAATTCGATATGCCGATAGGTAAATTCGTGGTAGAAGCCTAAGGAAGCATTTAGCTCCCGCGTGGGCGGCGTAAAAACAAACGCCCCCAATTTGAGATTGTGATGACCAAAGTCCAGGGCCAGAACGGTATTTCGCATCTGGCCCTGTGTGTTCATAAGCAACTTGAGATCACCGCGGTAGTCGTGGAACAAAAACTCAGACCCAATACTGCCACTTGATTCATACTCGAAGTGGTGGTAGTGAGTCCTGGCAAAATCCATCTCTACGCTACTGAGCACCTGGCGATCAAAACGATAGACTGCCTTGCCATCAAATACCCGGCGATCAATATCCAGATCTACGCCATTGGGATGCCCGCCAATAAATCCGCCGGGAATGCCGTACTGCGTATCGAACTGATCAAAAGAAGCACCAATATATCCTCGGTCAGTGGGATATGACAGACCGAGCGTATGCGTGCGCGTGTCAATCGGTGTGTTGACAAGCCTGCCAATAGGCGTTTGCACATCCCGGGTATTGCGGTACGTGGTTTCAGCATACAGCGCGAGCGGACCCACGGGCACGGTAATCCCAGCGGCAGAGAGATACCCTCGATTAACCGTCTCGCCATAAGCACCAACACTGCCAGAAACGCGCTGCGGATGGTATTCCGGTATCTTCTGTTTCACGACATTGATAACCCCGCCAATGGCCGATGCCGTATGAAGCAGGGTGCGCGGTCCCCGAATAATTTCGAGACGCTCGGAATTAAAAGGCTCAAGCGTAACAGCGTGATCGGCAGAAGTCGCGGATAAATCCCGAGTCTCCATACCATCTATATTGATCTGCACGCGGTCACCACTCAGGCCGCGTATAACCGGGCGAGCAGGTGCAGGCCCCATGCTGCGGATGGCGACGCCGATTTCGTTTTTCATCGTCTCTGCAAGCGTGAGACTGTACTTCTTCTGAAGTTCATCTCCAGAAAGCACGCCAGTCGCTTCGTACAATTCTTCAAAGCGCGTCTCCGCACTTTGGGCGACCACCTCAATGGTATCCGCAACAATTTCCCGGACTACCATTTCGACGTACAGAACGGGCAATCTCGCACCTGAGACCCTTACTTCCCGACTCACCAATCCATACCCGACACGAAAAAAAGACAGACGATGAACGCCCTCCGGCAGATGAAAGATAAAACGGCCTCGTTCATCGGTTGTCGTGCTCTCTGCGCCATCATTGACTTTGATATCAACATCGCCAATTGCGCGTTGGGTTTTGCGATCAAAAACATATCCCTCGAGCAAACGCGTATCTTGAGATGCGCCGATCGCAAAAAAAAAGAACACAACAACCAAAAAAGAAGCCGTGAATCTCAAAACGAATCTCCAACAGAAAAAAAGCCCCCACTCTATCCTGAGAAAACCGAGTGAGGGCAAGGGAACTACTGATCTACGACACGCACGGGAATGGGAATCGTGCGAAAATCTACATGATCGTCATGCGTGACCTGGAGCTCAATCGTGGTCTCACCTGCCTTGAGGCCGCGCAGTTGGAATTCAAATTTTCCTACATCTGCAGGCTCCTGATGAACTTCCGCAACTGTGTTATCGGCAATCGCCCATGTAAAGCTGTCATCTGGATCATCTGGCGGGGCAATTTCGTCGCCATCGTGGTCAAGGAACATAATACTCCATTTAGCAGTAAGTCCACCATTGGGAACTTCGAGATGACCTGCCCGACCACCGCTGGCATCGATCGCCCCTTCAAAATAGCGGAAGAATCGATTGCCCGAATCTATGATAACCAGACCCTCGGGTTCGAAATGTTCTTCGTGTTCAGACATGGGATCATCACTACCACAACCAATCACAAACAGAGTCAGAACTGCCACAGCCGCAAAGGTGCGTTGAAACGATTTTCTTGCAAAAAACATGACACAGTCTCCTGAATAAGCCCGCACGGGCAGAGAACACAGAGGGAGGTCCTCTTATGTCCGCACAAAAAGGCACAAAAATAAAAAAATAAAGCAAACTTTATTATTACGACACTCAGTATTCAGGAGACTACTGGAGGGGATCGGCCCTGAGGCAAAAGGAAAAACTGGTGGGATAAAAATGTAGGGTTCGAAAAAAAATCAAACCAATAGACGTATAACGCGCCAAAAGCAATTATAGCACTGATAAGACCACTAAAGCTATAAACCCAATGGCAAACAAGACAATGAATATCGTGTTCAACGTGATCAAATGCATGCCCAAAGGCAAGGGCAAACGCGCCGAGGAACAACACGGCGATCAGCGTTTTAACGAGAGGATATTTGGTGTGTAGATTCATCTCAATAGTGTATCTTTAACAATCAAACCCGGCCCTGGTTCGCAATAAATATGCAAAACATCATACCTTATTGCAAGTCTTGAATGATTTGATAACAGCCCGGGATCACTTGTCCTCTGGGGAATGCGCTCGCAATAGTCTAATCAATTACAAGTGGCGTTGATCTTTTTTTGCCTCTTAAGTTCAAAGATAGAGCTTGACCCCAAAAAGAGCAAGCCCCAGATTCAGCAGACTGAACTGGGGCGTAGTGAAGTGTCAGCATATCTGACCGCTAAATTAAAAGAAAAACACCTTATAATGCACTTTAACACTCCGCCCTGTTTCGGGCATCACGGATCGAATGCGCGAAAGATGGTTGCGGTATTCCGTATCCAAAAGGTTATCAACAGAGAGAATAATACTATGGCGGGTATGATTGGTGTTCATATCGCGCTGGGCATAGACACCAAAAACAGCATAGCCATCCGTAGGATCTTCAAATATATCCACGCGCTCCTGTCCTGCGACAAATTCCGCAGTCCCACCAACCGTAAGATAGGGATGCTCATATGTCGTACTGCCCACAAACTTGAGCGGTGGCATCTCGGGCAAGGGCAACTGCTCATCCCTGTTCTCTCCGCGCACATAACTGCCGTTCAATTCCAGATCCAAACGCGTATTCAAACGCCACCCCAGATGCATCTCCAGACCCAAAAACCGCGCGGCAACACCATCAGCAGCATAAATCGGCAGCAGTTGGGCAAAATTGATCTCTCCGGTATTGCGCGGGGCAATATAGGTATCAAACTCGTTCCAATATCCACTCAAAACAAAATCGAAACCCGGCTGCAAATAGTGAAAAAAGACCTCGAAGCCCAGACTCGTCTCGGCCCCGAGATCGATATTACCCACCTCAAAAGTGTACGCAGCCAGATGCGGTCCATCGTTATAAAGCTCTTCAATAGTAGGCACGCGCTGAGACCGGCTGAAATTGAAACCGCCCGTTAGCTGATCGGTAATGTTCACAAGCGGACTGATTGCCGCAGACCAGGCGTGAAAGGTGCGACCTACACGGAGAGCCGCCAGACTTCTTGTCGTCGGACGCGGATCAAAGTCTGCATACGTATAACGCGCAGCAGCCTGAAATTCGATATCGCGATAAATAAATTCATGGTAAAGACCTAATGAAGCGCATTGCTCTCGCGTGGGCGGCGTAAAAACAAACCCCCCCAATTTGAGATTGTGATGGCCAAAGCCCAGGGACAGAACGGTATTTCGCGTCTGGCCTTGTGTGTTCATAAGCAATTTGAGATCTCCGCGGTAGTCGTGGAACAAAAACTCAGACCCGATACTGCCACTGGATTCATACTCGAAGTGGTGATAGAAGGTCCTGGTAAAATCCATCTCTACACTACTGAACACCTGGTGATCAAAATGGAAGGCCGCCCTGCCATCAAATATCCGGCGATCAATATCCAGATCTACGCCATTGGGATGCCCGCCAATAAATCCGCCGGGAATGCCGTACTGCGTATCGAACTGATCAAAAGAAGCACCAATATATCCTCGGTCAGTGGGATATGACAGACCGAGCGTATGCGTGCGCGTGTCAATCGGTGTGTTGACAAGCCTGCCAATAGGCGTTTGCACATCCCGGGTATTGCGGTACGTGGTTTCAGCATACAGCGCGAGCGGACCCACGGGCACGGTAATCCCAGCGGCAGAGAGATACCCTCGATTAACCGTCTCGCCATAAGCACCAACACTGCCAGAAACGCGCTGCGGATGGTATTCCGGTATCTTCTGTTTCACGACATTGATAACCCCGCCAATGGCCGATGCCGTATGAAGCAGGGTGCGCGGTCCCCGAATAATTTCGAGACGCTCGGAATTAAAAGGCTCAAGCGTAACAGCGTGATCGGCAGAAGTCGCGGATAAATCCCGAGTCTCCATACCATCTATATTGATCTGCACGCGGTCACCACTCAGGCCGCGTATAACCGGGCGAGCAGGTGCAGGCCCCATGCTGCGGATGGCGACGCCGATTTCGTTTTTCATCGTCTCTGCAAGCGTGAGACTGTACTTCTTCTGAAGTTCATCTCCAGAAAGCACGCCAGTCGCTTCGTACAATTCTTCAAAGCGCGTCTCCGCACTTTGGGCGACCACCTCAATGGTATCCGCAACAATTTCCCGGGCAACCATTTCGATGTACAGAATGGGCAATTTCTCATCCGAAACCCTTATTTCCCGACTCACCAATCCATACCCGACGCGAAAAAAAGACAGGCGATAAACACCCTGCGGCAGACGCAAGACAAAACGGCCTCGTTCATCGGTTGTCGTGCCCTCTGCGCCATCATTGACTTTGATATCAACATCGCCAATTGTGCGTTGGGTCTTGTGATCAAAAACATATCCCTCGATCAAACGCATTTCACTCGATGCGTTGATCGCGGAAAAGCAGACCACAAAAACGAGAATGAAGGCTGTAAATCTCAAAACATACCTCCTATAAAAACCCTCACCCGGTCTTTCAAAAACAGGGTGAGGGCAAAGCAGTTACTACTCTCCGACATGCACCGGAATGGGCAGCGTGCGAAAATCCACATGATCGTCGTGTGTGACCTGGAGCTCAATCGTAGTCTCGCCTACCTTGAGACCCCGCAGGTGAAAATCAAACTTGCCAACATCGTCGGCATCCTGAACAACTTCCAAAACCGTGGGATCGGCAATCGCCCAGGTAAATTTGAAATCCGGATCATCTGGCGGGGCAATCTCGTCGCCATGGTCATCCAGAAAACGGATGCTCCAGTGCGGTGTTTCCTCATTGAGGGGAGCGTCGAGATGATCTTTCCGACCACCGCTGGCATCAATCTGCCCTTGAAAATAGCGGAAAAAACGATTGCCCGAATCTATGATAACCAGACCCTCGGGTTCGAAATGCTCTTCCTGGTGGGACATGGGATCATCACTACCACAACCGATCACAAAAAAAGCCAGAACTGCCACAGCAGCAAAAATGCGTTGAAACGAGTTTCTTCTAAAAAACATGATAGTCTCCTGAATAAGCCCGCACGGGCAGAGAACACGCAGAGAGGCCCTCTTATGCCCGCACAAAAAGGCACAAAAATACAGAAAAATAATGCAAACTTTAGTATTAAGATATTCAGTATTCAGAAGACTACTGGAGGGGATCGGCTCTGAGGTGAAAGGGAAAATTGGTGGGATAAAAATGTGGGATGCGGCAGAGCGAAAAAATAACAGACGTATAATACACCAGAAGTCAATACAGCACTGATAAGACCACTAAAGCTATAAATCCAATAGCAAACGAAGCAATGGGTGTCATGTTCACCATGTTCACCATGCTCACCATGTTCAACCGCATGCCCAAAGGCAAGGGCAAACGCGCCGACGAGCAATATGACGATCAGTGTTTTAACGAGCGGGGGTCTGGTGTAGAGATTCATTTTTAATACTATATGGGACTACCTCGAGCAAAAATAGTTGTCTATCAGTGCG
>JAPPIE010000401.1:43840-57652 GCA_028874765.1 Gemmatimonadota bacterium | reverse complement strand
CAAAATTATCAAGCCCCACGTCAATGCCAACGGCAGAATCAATGTCTATTTTTTTACTTGTGTCGCCTATATCACAAGAGATAGTAACAAACCACTTGCCCGTCGCTGTGCGCCTGAGTGTGCAAGACTTAGGCATACCCTCGAGGGGTCTGTGCTGCACAATCCGAATACAGCCTATTTTGCCCAACCGCAAGCCCTTCTCGTCCAGTCGGCATCCGTTGGAAAACTGAGGATAGGTGATAGAATCATAGCGATTCTGACCCTTGTATCTGGGAAAGCCTGCTTTCTCGCCCGTCTTTGCCCGCACTTTGACACGGCGAAAGAACGCCTTGAATGCAAGATCAACCCGTACCGCGACCTGTTGCAACACCTGACTATACACTTGCGTAAATTCAGGTCGTTGTTTCTTCATCAATGGCATGGTTTTTATCTGGTCATAGCAGGAAAAAGACTGATGCTTTTGCTGCCATGCTTGGACTCTTGCACAGACAAGCTGATTATACAGTAAGCGACATTCTTCAATGTGCGCCAGTAGGATTTTCTCCTGTTTTTTCGTTGGGCGCAGTCTGTATTTTAAGGATTTAAACATAATAAAAATATATACTTATAACCGTATTTTGTCAACCTATTTTTCGTGGAACTATCGGACAAATCACAGTGACTCACCGTCCACAATCCCTTGATGATTGTGCCCCAACGCTAAAGCACCACCCCATAAGCATGTCCCTGCGAAAGCAGGGAGCCGATTGCCCAAATGCAGTGCGTAAAATGTTGGCATTTTTTGAGTAGCTGTTTTAAAATATCCAGTGTGTTCACAAGCAGAGGAAGATATGCAACGTATAGCATTGACTGTCCAGGAAGAGAGCGGGATCGAACGCCGCGCGTGGCCTGTGACCCGGGGCGTGCCCCTGCCACAAGGGGATGTAGCCGAATGCGCCGATTTGTGGTTAGAGGATGCTCGGGGACGGTCTGTACCCCTGCAAAGTCGTTCCCTGAGTCACTGGCCCGACGGCAGTATCAAGTGGGTCCTGGTCGATTTTCAAGCCGACGTGGTCGGATCGGCGGTTTACCACTTGTGTTATGCTGGTGAAGTCCCTCGCGCTGCTCCGGCGAATCGACTGCAAATAAGCGAGAGCGACGAGCGCATTGTCGTGTGTACCGGCCCCCTGCGCTTTGCCGTGAGTCGGCGATGCTATGGATTGATACACGCGGTATCATTGGGGAGGCAGGAGGCCGATGGTTTTGTCGAAGAAGTCGCTGTGAGTTCGCAAGGCGGTGACAGTTGGGCCGATATTTGCGAGGCTTTTGAAGTCGGGGAGACCCAGCGGCGAATTTACGGCATGGGCGGGATGTGCCGGGCATCGCTGGGGGAAAGTGCGTACCGAGTCCAGGTGGAAGAATCCGGGCCTTTGCGGGCGGTGATCCGCTGCGAAGGCGCCCTGGAATCCGAGGCACCCATGCACCACTACGTCGGCTACCAACCCTTTCGTTTCGTGACGCGGATATACGCCTTTGCCGGTCACGCCTTTTTGCGAGTCCTGCACACCGTAGTGGTGGCCTGCGATCCAAATCAGACCGAATTGCGGGAATTGGCCGTGCGGATTCCCGTGGCGTGGGAGGGAAAACGGCGCTACCGGCTGGGTGGAAATCGATGGATGGAAGGTGTTTTGGGTGAGGACGAAGGCCTGCTTTTGGCCCAGCGTCAGGATCGCCACTTCCGCTTGGAACGGCGGCGCGGCGGACGCTCAGAGAGGGTGGCAGAAGGCGAACGGGCCGGTGGGTGGGCCGTGTTGGAGGGCGAGGAAGCCGGGATTGGGGTGGCGTTGCGCTATATGGCTGAGGAATACCCCAAAGCCATAGGTGTGGATCGAGGGGGAATCGACGTCTTTTTGTGGAAAGATCCGGACGGTGGGCGACTGCATTTCAGGCGCTATGCCGAGGAAGTGGCCTGGCACGAGGGAGAAGGCGTGTACAGCGATGGCCTGGGCACGGCTAAAACTTCGGAATTTTTCATCGATTATTTCCAACGCAATACCAGCGAAGAGGCCCCCCAACGGCTGACGGCTTTGCTCGATTGGCCACACGTCGCGGTTGATCCCGGCTGGCTGGCTCACTGCCAGGTTACTGGCGGCTTTGCGGTCCGTGCGGTAGATGCCTTCCCGCATTCCGAGCGTATGCTCGACGGCTTTCTCGAGTGGATGGCGCGCAGCATTGAAGTCAACCGCTGGCGCGGTTTTTTTGACTGGGGTGATGTGCTCGTAGCATGGGAGGAATCGACCGGCGACTGGCGCTTCCGGGGGCGGTGGGGCTGGTGCAACAGCGAGTGGGACCCGCGCCACGGGGTGTGGATCCAGTATTTGCGCAGCGGGTCAGGGCGTTGGTTCCGTCTCGGTGAAGCCATGACTCGGCACTCGATGGATGTCGATACCTGCCACTACCACCCGCTCAGGCCGTATTGGGTCGGCGGTTGTTTCCGGCACAGCATCGACCACTTTGGCGACGAGCCTTGCGCTTCGCACACCTTTATCGACAACTGGATCGACTATTACTACTTGACGGGCGACCACCGGACATTGGAGGTACTCGGGGAAGCTGGCGAATTTTTCCTGCGCTATCGCTGGAGCGAAGATCCCCGTTTCTCCTTTAGTTTGCGCAGCATTGCCAACACCTTGCGCGGTCTTCTGTACTTGTGGGAACTAACGGGCAAAGCGCGTTTCAAACAGCGCGCCGAAGAAATTTTTCAGGTCATCGCCCGGGGTCAGAACGACGACGGCAGTTGGCACAAGCGCTTTCAGGTTTCCACCCCCGATCGGCTGCCGGACCAGGCGCCCTACGGCATGGCCACCGAAGGCACGACCCTGGCCGTGGAAATGGGTACCGCAGCACCTTTTACCCCGGCTGAGCACCAGGCTCTGGGCGGGGCTTCTGCCGCGGGCAAGCATGTGTTGTCCTACGCCGACCAAAAGGGCTACCAGACCCACTATTTAATGATTGGTCTCGAATTGCTGCACCGGCTGACCGGTCGGACCGATGTGGCAAAATGTTATCTGCGGGCCGTGGATTGGTTTTGCGGTGGGCCTGGCGTTTTCAATCCCGAAATGGCATGGAAGCAGCGCTACGGCGGGGTGCTGTGTCGCCACCTGAGCTATGCGTACAGGCTGACAGGCGAGCGGGGCTATTTGGAGGTGGGGCGACTACTGCTGCGCCGTCTGGCCGAATCGCAGGATTGGAGCGACGATCCCAAAAGGCGCGGCGCAGTGGGCATGAGCCCGATGTACTTGAGTCTGCTGTTTTTCGGCGTGCCCCATTTGTTGGGTTCCCTACAAGACGCGGGGATGGACGAGTGGCTATAGGGCGGTGCGGGCATTCTCTAAAAATTGTGCACATTATGCCCTTGCAGGGGGAACCAGAACCAATCTATGATAAATACCAGGCCCGTGCTCACCGCCTGTGCTGCGAGCAAGCCGATGAAAAATGGTTTTCCCTTTTCGTATAATTGTACGCCGCCCATTTTCATGACGACCGCTTTGATTGACCAGACAATAAAAATCGAAAAGACCGTCTTGCTCACGCCGTAATTCCCCTGCATGGCCAGGCCAATCGGGTGCAGGGGCCACCACGGCACCCAGTAGCGAACGGTCGTCAAAACCGCCATCAGTCCCATCCCGATAAATGCCCACATGACCCTGCCATTGCCGCCGGGCGCCAGGGGATTTCGTATTTCTGTAATTACGAAATCAAACGCCACGGGTCCCGTCTTCTTCATCCCCATGTTGCCCAGATTATAGGCTCCGTATTCATAACTCAAATACAGGGTATCCACTATTGAAATGGTGAAACCCAGTGCGAGTGCCAGCCACAGCACGGGTGTAATTCGCCGCGGACTGACGACCTTATCCACCGCTTTTACCGCCTGCGTAAACGGCGGCATCAAAAATCCCTTTCCAATATCGGGCCACTGATTAAATACATGCATAAATCCGAGCACCACCACGCCGGAAAGCCCTACCATATTCGAGCCAAATGCCTGCACCACGGCATCGTGGGGCTGAATGCGATAATACACATAGACCAGGCCCAATTCCGCAATGGCGCGGGCAAGGCCCAGGAATAATAACATCGCCAAAATGAGAAAGCAGAATACCACCCACAAGGGCATGCCCGCCGTATATAGCCAGGCCGAGACAAATGCAAATGCGCCCAATAAGCCGAATACTGCCATGCGATAGGACAATAACTCGCCACTATCATCCACCTCGCAGTTGGGATATAGGGCTTTTCGCACCACGGCTTTCAAGTGCGCTCGCGCCATCCACAAACCCCAGGCAGACAAAAAGATCAATGCGCCCATGCTCTGCCAGCCCAGGGCATCGCTTGTCCAGTGGTGGGTTGCTGCGCCGATTTGGTACCCAAAGATATTGAATACATATACCTGAAACGCGGTCAAAATAATGAAGAACCACACGCTGAACAGAACGTCCAGGCGCGCAAAATACCCGAATCCAATGGCGTAAAAACTCAGGCGATTTACCATCCAGGGAAAATCGGGAATCGGTTGCCACTGTGTTTGTTCAATGTCTATATGTGGAAATGCCGGGGTGAAATAAGACGCGATATTCCACAATTTTAAGAGCATGACGAGGGAGAATGCGATCCAGAATAGGGGAGAGCGAAATGTTTTCTCCAGTCCGCCGCCTTTCTCTGTCTCTGCCAGAGATTGTGCGACTTCGACAAGTGGATAAGCCAAGCGCTCGTAATCCACCCATTGCTTTCGCAAAATTACGACCAGGCAAAATACCCCAAAGCCCATTGCGCCGAAAAAGCACATCCACCAGAAAACGGGTACTGCCCATACGCGCCACGGGGGAGATCCGCCTCCGCCTTCAAAAAACCGCGTCATTTCGCCAGTGGCATTCGAAGGCGCGAGCCAGGCGGGGATGGTGTTGTGTATAAAACCCCATCCATTTTCCACAGATGCGAAATAATAAGGGGCTGCCAGAACGCCGAAGAAGTGGCCGGTCAACCCGTCGTAAGCCAGCGCGATTCCCACAAAACCCGATCCCAGAACCACCAGCAATTCCGAACGCGAAAGCCCCCATCCCGCTCGCAAGTGATTCAATGTCAGGTTGAGAGTACACGCGATCAAAAATGGGAAGAAAAACGCCATGGGGAAATGGCTGCGGCTGATGTTCGATCCCGACGTGTAGTACGGCATCCACTCATTCCACAGCACGCTTGCAGTAATCACCACTATCGATGCAATTACTGACCGCGTTGTCACCGCTCGTACGGGCGTTGTTTCCGAGAGTTGTTTTAATTGCTCTGCCATGATTTTCACTTAGTTATTTCGTTTATCCAGATCTGCCTTGATCTCTTTGGCTTTTTCGTCGTCGATTTCATAAAATTTCAATAAGATCAATCCCGCCACGGCCAGGATCGCGGGCAATACGGCAAAGAGAAAGCGCATCCAGAACATTACGCCCGGATCCTGCGCCACGCCTTTTGTAGCGTCAAATCCAATGATTGCCAGAATATATCCCTGTCCGAGCGCGAATGTAGTCGCCTGTGTCACTTTTTGAAACCAGCCCGTTGCCGCGCCGTACATGCCTTCTCGCCGAAAGCCGGTTTTCCACTCGTCCCAATCGCAGATATCGGCTTTCATCGACGTAATAATAAGCCAGAAGCCCATCTCGCCGATGCGGATAAAAGGCTGTACGATAAGTTGCAAATAGGGCATTGCTGGCGTATAGCAAAACCACTTTAAGATAGAACCGAGGAGAAGGGAGGAGATTGAAATCCCAAGGGTTTTGACCTTTCCGATCCGAGGAGACAAATAGGCCAATACGGGAATGGCGGCGAAGGACACGATAGTTCCGATGAGAATTGCGTGCCCCTGTATCTCGGCTCCAAATTTTACATCGCCCTGAGCAACGTGATAAATGTTGACATAAGGTCCCAATGCCAGTGTGAAATTACCACCAAAAATGGTTACGACTGTCAAACCGCTGAGAACCAGAAATGGTTTGGTCTTCATGGTTGTTTTAATAGCCCACCAGACGGGTACTTTTTCCTGTTTGGCCGCCTGTTCTGAGTGGCCTTCGCGCACGAGGAAAATAGTGGGCAACAGAAATATAAAAATGACCAGTCCAACGCCAATGCCGACATATTTGGCTCCTGTCATGGTGTCGCCAAAAATATCGAGCGTACAAAAATAAAAGAGATAGCCCACGAGAATGGTGCTGATCTGCTGGAAAAACGAGCGGTACGCAAAGATATTTGTCCGCTCGTGATAATTGTGGCTCAGTTCAAAGCCTAGGCTGTTGTAGGATACCTGTAAAATGGTGACACAGGTATAGAGTGCCAGGCTGCCAATTAGAAAATACGCAAACAGTGCGTCTTGATTCAGTCCTTGGGGCACGTTCAAGATGAGTGAGTAGCCAATGGCTGTCAAAATCGCGCCCAACAAGAGATAGGGTCTGCGCCGGCCCCAGCGAGATTTTGTGTTGTCCGAAAGCCATCCCATAAAGGGATCGGTAATCGCATCCCAGCCTCGGGAGAGCAACAGGACAGTGCCAACCTTAGATGGATGCATGCCCAGTGTAATATTAAAAATGGGGCCTGAGAGCTTTTTGATCGAATTGACACTTGTGTTCATCGGCAAGACGCCGACGCCATAAGCGATTTTTTCGAGGAGTGGTATCGATGGATACTCACGTCCAATGGGTTCGCCCTCGCCCCAGGGTGCTGCTTTTTGATCTGTTCTATCTGTGGACACAAAATACTCCTGTTTTTTATTGATCTTGGGATTCACGATATTGCTTGTACTTTGCCGATGCTGGATTTACGTGGGCATACGCTTCCAATTCTGTCTCCATTCCGCGGTCATTTTGCTGCGCCATCCACGCTTCGAGTTCCGTCCGCATCTCTTTCATGATATCTGCGTATTGAACGTCTCCAGATAAATTTTCCAACTCATAGGGATCGTTTTCCAAATCGTAAAATTCCACTGCCGGACGATGCCGCAAGGCGTGTACCCGAGGGGCGAGTGCTGGGTTTTTTTCGGCTGCTTCTGCCCATCCCATTTCGTCCATAAACCGCGTTACATTGCACTGAAACACGCCTTCGTGATTGAGGTTTGCGATGTATTTATATCTGTTGGAGCGCACCGAGCGAATTGGGTAATCTGTTCCGTCTCGAACTCCGCGATTTGTATAAGCACCATATACGTAATCCCGGTGGTGATTGCCATTTTCTGCGACGAGATGCCAAAAACTTTTCCCGTCAAATCCAGAACCCCCATCTGGTGCGCCTACCCTGCCTGTATCGACTTGCGTGGGATCGCCACCTGCAACTTGTAGGAGCGTTGGCAATATATCCACATATTGCACGAGGGCATCACAGGAAGAGCCCGCTTCAATTTTGCCAGGCCAGCGCATGATCAATCCAGTGTGCAACCCGTTTTCATAACACGTCCACTTGCCGCCATAGGGGAATGCCGATCCCTGTTCTGTGGAGAAAACTGCGAGGGTGTTATCCGAGACGATTTGCAGACAACGCCCCAATTCGGCGTCCAGTGCGGTAATTTCAGCATAGTACGCCGCCAATCGTTTTCGCGTTTCCGGGGTGTCGATTAAATACGGTGGAATTGTCACTTTGTCTGGATCGTACATATCCTGCGGACCCTTTGTATATGGCAGGTGGGGATTGCGCGATGCGAGTACCAGACAATAGGGCTGTCCCGGTTCTCGATTGATGAATTCTTGAATAACCTGGATTGACGCGTCGGAATCCAGCAATTCATTGGTTCTGGTTGTTTTCAATACTTCAAAGGGAAATGATTCGGAAGGTCCATAGTGTTGTTTTCCAACGATGCCAACGCGATAGCCCAGTGTTTTGAAATAATGCGCCATGCTCTTAACGCCCGGATGCACAAATCCCCCCTGGGGATACGCGCCATTACGTATCGGAAACATTCCCGTATATAACTGCTGCCGCGTGGGCGCGCAAATGGACGTGGAGGTAAAACAGCCATCAAAACGCATGCCTTCACGCGATAACTGATCCAGATTTGGCGTTTGTACTTCTGCATTGCCATATACGCCACAGTCTCGCCACGTCATATCGTCGGCCAAAAACAATACAATATTGGGGCGATCATCTGCCTGCGCCCGAAGTAGCGATGGCATAGCAACGGTGGCTACGGCAGTTTGTTTGATAAATTCGCGTCGGTTCATGATTATCTCCGGTTGGTTAGGCCGCCCAACCCCCAGCAGCCCAGGCTATCAGCAGTCAGCTATTAGACCCAGCCCCTCAACCTCCCGCTCTTTTGCTTTTTATCTGTGTTCATCTGTGTTCATCTGTGGTTGCACTTGACTTTTCCGAACTCGAATGGCATAAGCTTCTTGTGGGTTTTTCACGGTGATCCGGTGGATTTCTTCATCGGTAAAGTTCGCTTTTCGCATCAGCGGAATAAATTGGTCAAAAATGGCATTATAAGGCTTAAAGGGACGGTCGCCATATCCAAATGAATTGCCGTCGTGAGAAAGCAAAATCCGGTCCAAAGCGCGAAATCTTCTCATGTGGCGCAGCATATCGAGATGCTGATTGAGCGTTTTATCGCTGATGCCATCCAGTCCGATCCACCCGCCTGCCCGCGCAACTGGAGGTAAGTCGGCGGGATCTTTGACGCGTTGTGCGTGTGCCCAGACCCATGCCTCGGGATGGACGCCCATTTCTTCGAGCATCGCAACCTGTTCAACAGCCGCATCCGTACTGCCACTTGTGTGCGAGACAATTGTCAGTCCCGTTTTGAGATGGGTTTCGCCCGCTGCCAAAATGAGCTTTTTGTCTATGTCGGACGGCATGCCGGGGTCAACGCCAATTTTGATAAATCCCGGGCGAATATCTGTCCCGTCAATCCCGTTTTTCCATTCATCAATCCAGCGTTGGGCAATTTGATCAACTGTTTCTTCAAAGGCGTGCGCTGGCACATAGCGATCGTGCGCTGCGCCAAAATACCCGGTATTGGTCAGTATTTGCATCCCGGTTTCTCGTGAGATGCGCCGGAGCAAATCCACGCGCCTCCCAAAATAAGCCCCCGTGCATTCACAAATGGTTTGCACGCCAAATACTTTTAACATTTTGAGATAGGGTATAACCCTGGCGAATAATTTTTCTTCGTCGTATTGCGCCACTTTGACTGGCTGCCCGCCAAAAATGGACATGATGTGTTCGTGGGGGAGGGTGAATCCCATTTGCTCGGGAGCTATCGGTCCGGTTACGGTCATCACCTGTGGCGCTGATGCAAAAGCCGACGGTGCAATTGCCAGCGCACCCGCAGTTGCGAGGCTTTGTTGTATAAATGTTCTTCTGGTAATCATTGCGCTCTAAAAATTGTGTACATTGTGTCCCTGCAGAGGGAACCAGATGCAATCTATGGCAAATACCAACCCCGTGCTGAACGCTTGCGCTGCCAGCAGGCCGATGAAAAACGGTTTTCCTTTTTCGTACAATTGCACACCGCCCATCTTCATCACGACAACTTTGATTGACCACACGATAAATACCGAGAATACGGTTTTACTCACGCCGTAGTTCCCTTGCATGGCCAGGCCAATTGGATGCAACGGCCAGGCGGGGATCCAATAGCGAATCAGGGTCAAAATTGCCATCGCACCGGCGCCAACCCCCGCCCACATCACGCGGCCATCACCTCCGAGACCCAGGGGATTTCGGATCGCGTTCATCGCAAAATCAAATGCCCGCGGGCCAACGTGCTTGAGGCCCATATTTCCCAGATTGTACGCCCCGTATTCATAACTCAAGTAGAGCGTGTTGACAATCGAAATCACAAAGCCCACGGCGAGCGATGCCCAGATCACCCCTGTAATTCGCCGGGGGGTTACGGTCTTATCCACTGCTTTCACCGCCTGCGAAAACGACGGCATCAAAAAGCCTTTGCCGATGTCGGGAAAAAAATTGAATACCCGCATAAACGCCAGCGCGGTGATGCTCGAAACCCCCATGATGGATGCCGAACCAAATGCCTGCACGACCGCGTCATTTGGCTCCAATCGATAATAGGCATAGACCAGACCCAGCTCGGACACAGCGCGTGCCAGGCCCAAGAATAACAACATCGCCAGAATCAGAAATACTATCGCAACCCACAACGCCATGCCGGTTGCGACCAGCCAGCACGTTGCAAATACGAGCGAGATCACAAGGCCAAATACAGCCGTGCGATATGACAACAACTCTCCGCGATCATCTATGTCACAACTCGGGTCCCACGCTTTGCGCCACACGGCCTTCAAGTGTGTGCGCGCCATCCACAAGCCCCATACTGCGAGAAAAATGAGTGCGCCCATGCTCTGCCAGTTTAATAGCTCATTTTCCCAGTGCAGACTGGATGCCCCCAGGGGATACCCAAAAATATTTGAGGCATAGATCTGAAATGCCGTCAAGACGATAAAAAACCACACGCTGAACAACACATCTAATCGCGCAAAATAGCCAAAACCTATAGCGTAAAAACTGAGGCGAAAGGGCAGTGCGGGAAAATCGGGAAAAGCCCGCCAGTTCATTCCCTCAATAGAAATATGCGGAAAAGCTGGCGAAAAATAAGATCCGATATTCCACAGCTTTAACGCCATCACCAGGCCAAACGCGATCCAGAACAACGGGGACCGGAGCATTTTTTCCAGTGTGCCACCCGGCTCAGTATCGGTCAGCAGGCTTCCCACTTCGACAAGCGGATATGCCAGCCGCTCGTAATCCACCCATTGCTTTCGCAAAATCACCACGACGCTGAATACCGCAAATCCCATTGCGCCCAAAAAACACGTCCACCAGAATATCGGTGCGACCCATACGCGCCAGGGGAATGTTCCCTTTCCACCCTCGTAAAACCGCGTCATTTCTCCGCCCGCATTGGTCGGCACCTGCCAGCGCGGGATATGTTCGAGCAAGTACGTCGTCCAGCCGTTTTCCGTTGAGGCGAAATAATAAGGCGCGGCTACCACGCCGATCAGATGCCCGCTGATCCCATCGTAAGACACCGAGATGCCGACCAGCCCAGAAGCCATGACCACCAGCAATTCCGATCGGGTCAATGCCCAGGTTGATTGCCGATGATTTGCCAGCAAGTTGCATACACACAAAATTAAAAAGGGATAGTAGAGTGCTACGGGAAAATGGCTGCGGCTGATGTTGGATCCCGATGTGTAATACGGCATCCATTCATTCCACAGCACACTGACCAGGATCATGGCGACCGACGCAAGGGCGGTTCGATACGTGCGTAACCCCATGCCGAGCGGTTTTTGTGTCTGAATATTTTGTGCGGATTCTGCCATGGTAGGGATGTCCGCGGACTTCACGTAAAAAAGGGAGCCGGCAAAAACTGGCTCCCTTTTCAAAATGGCGGGGAATAGAGTCTAAAAGCCCGCCTGAAGCGTCAAGCGGTTGACATTGTCAAATACGCCAAAATCGGTGTACGCATAATCCACGCGCAGATCCAGACTGCCCAGGTCGCGGCCAAAGCCGACGCCCAAAGATATGCCCTGCTCATCAGTTGGCGTCACATATCCGGCGCGCAAAGACAGGGTTTTCATAAGCGTATAATCCACCCCGATCTTGACTTGCTCGGAAAAGTCGCGCGGTCGTTCGGTATCTACCGATAGGATTACAGAATGGGCATCCTTATCCATATCCGTGAAATCGATCAAATCCATCGCCAATCCCATGCGGAATGTTAGCGGCAATTCAAAACTCTCTTCGCTGTACTTGTTTTCCTGAGAGAAGTTTCGCGTGTTCAGCGCCAATGCCAGGCTCTTATATCCCGTCCAGTAGAGCACGCCAAAATCGACAATGGTCGAGCGCTCGCCAAAAGATTTATTTACAGGTTCTGCACCTTCAAGCCCCACGGGAACATTGCCGAACGATTGTTTGGCGATGCGTATATTGCCGCCCACTGAAAAGCGGTCGGTAATTGCGCGGGCATAACCGAGTCCGATAGCCCAGGCAGATGGACTATACGTGCCCACATCGAGGAATCCCTTTTCGTTGTCTGCGCGAATGGTGCGTTCAAAATCGCCGTAATCGACGGAAATCATTGACAAACCGAAAACGCCCCAATCCGTATTCAATGCGACACTGCCCATGTTGTAGGTCACATCTGCGATCCACTGGACCTGTCCGGCAGAGAGTTGAAATTTGCGCGTGGCATACGCCATTGATGCGGGGTTGTAAAACATTGCCGATGCCCCCACCCTCAATGCGGAATACGCATCGCCCATGGCAGCGGCGCGCGCATCGGGCGATACGCTCAAAAACTTAAAGCCCGCTTGTGCGCGGCGTTCGCGCGGAAGATCCTGTCCCGGTTCGGGCACGGGAAGATCGTCTGGATCTGTCGTATCCACCGGGTTCTGTGCATAGAGCGGCGTCAGACACATCAGACTCAGCGCGACAAGTGTAAGAAATTTTCTGGTCATGGAAATGCTCCGTTCTTAACGAATAACGACGAATTTTTTGATTATCTTATCGCCGGTCTGAAGGTCTGTGATCACGGCAAAATAAATGCCACTTGTAATCACCTGATTCGATTCTGTGGTCAGGTTCCAAAATTCGTCCCCTGTGCCATCGGTGTGCTCGATGGTGAAAATCGATTCTCCCAGTTCGCTGAAAATCTGGATGGTGCATTCACCCGGAATTTCGAAGAATGCCAGCTTGTCCTGCTGATCCGGGAATCGAATATTCTGATCGGCTTCCAGTACATAGGGATTGGGTACAACGCGCACTTCCATCAGCGAGGTGCCGGGCGGGCGCTTCAAAAACGCGGGATCATAGGTCTGCGTATAATACCGGCTGCTTTTCAGCACACTGCCTGTCGGCGTCATTCCCGTTCCATCGTTGTTCACCTGTCCCACAGATTGAATATAGTAGAAATAACTGATGCCGCGCACCACGTCCGCATCTACGTATTCGCGGTCCCCTGCCCCCAGGGTGGCGATCAACTGGTATTCCCAGAGGTCATCCACATTGCCTTCGAACAAGTTGCGCGTTCGCCAGATCTCAAAACCCGTGTGATTGGCATTGGCAAAGGTCTCCCACGAAAGCACAATTTGATCAGAACCGGACTGCACATTGAAAACTCTGGGCGGCAGTGGGGGATGCGGAACATTATAACCCGATTGCCAGTTCGCCGTAGCTCTGCGGATCATCTGGTAGATGGAATCTCGAGATCCCAGTACCCAGCGGTTCTTCGTGTGGGTCTGCCCATTGTAGGTAATGGGGAGTGTATCGTCATAACCAGAATTTTTGTACGCCGTGCCCACAGCAACACATACGTCCCGGTTTAACCCGTGCATACCTTCAATCCAGACCGCACTGACGCTTTCACCCGGTGGCAGTGTGTAGGGACCAAAGGCAAACACTGGCACCATACCCCCACTGCGCATGCGAGAGACATCAGTTTGTGCACCCATGCGTTCGTACCACGATTCCGTATCGAAATCACCGATAGGCTCCTGCGGTGCTGACCGGTCGGCTTCGTGCGGAAAAAAGTGTCCATCGGTGCCCGGGTTGCCATATTCGGCATAGCTCAGGTCCGGGTGCATAAAATGGTACGTGTCTGTCATCTGCTCGGCATCGCCAAACGACGGATTGGTAATTGAGTCGCCGCCTCGGGTGAAACCCGTAGTTCTGGGCTGTCCAGGATCATTTGTCGGATCTGCTGGGCTTGTATCTGCGTGCAGGATCGCGCGGGTCAGCATATAAGCACCGCCGAGCCGACCAATGGAATCGCCTTCT
>JAPPIE010000401.1:37339-43740 GCA_028874765.1 Gemmatimonadota bacterium | reverse complement strand
GATCGCGCGGGTCAGCATATAAGCACCGCCGAGCCGACCAATGGAATCGCCTTCTGTAATCCGATAGTTGGCATTTCCGCGTCCACCTCGCCAGATAGGTCCTCCAATGCGGTTCAGGAAGGACACATTCGTACCATTGCCGATCCAGCCGAGCGTGGCGCGTATGCCTTCCCATTTGCCCAGAGGCTCCTTGCCGTCGCCCACATAATCCCACATTGTGCCCGAGACACCCGCGCCCGTAACCCCGCGCGGCCCCCAGAGGTGCTCTTTAGCGGCAAAGGACAACATCATCTCGTTCGCGGTTTGATCGGGCAATTCGATCTCTTCGTCGGCATCGACATTGCCCGTATTTGTCCAGGTCATTTCCCGGATGTGGTAGTCATCGTGATAGGGATTGGAAAATGCGTAGATCCTCTCTTCCCATGTGATGCCCACATTGGAATTGGCACCGCGAACAATCATGCGATCTGATGGAATAGAAGGATCGACGCGGGTCAATACTGTGGGCCGAGAAAAAGATTGAAACCCATCGACAAACACGTCGGGTTTGTCAAACTTGCCAATCAGTTCCATGGGCAATGCAAAGTGTTCGCCCAGGTCAAATACGCGAGGTCCCGCACGGGCGACTTTGAACGGCCAGGCTTGTCCATTTTCATCGGTAAAATCTTTTACTCCGATATAATGACGCGAGCGCACATGCGTGCCACCTTCCCGAGCATAAATACCGGGCCAGTATTTCACACGTGCCCGAAACGGGGGGCTTGTGATTGAAGGCTCTGTGCCTGTCGATGCGTATCGATAGTGATAATCGCCCACATCCAGCCACATTAGTTCCGCCTGCGCCTGCACTTCGGTTGGCTGACCAAAGAACACCAGCCCCACAAGTGCAAAAGCTGTCCCTGCCAGTAGGTTCAACAATCTATTCATTGCAATGACTCCTGTTGAAACCATAGATAAACACGGATTAGACATCATCTGTGTTTATCTGTGTTCATCTGTGAGACAGCTCAAATTATTCGCTGTCTTCTTTTGAATTTAGAACGAGAACCGCAAGCCCAAACGCACGCGGCGTGGGTTCAAGAACCAGATAGAGTCGTTGTTGGGCATGTCGATATACAGCTTATTGTCCAGCACTTCATTTACAAAATCCTGATTTGCCTGCGCCCAGTTTCCGTTTTGATATTCGTGATATTGTCCGGTTTCCTGAACATACCACAACACGCGGCGGTCGGGTTCGAGACCCGTGGGCAGTGCAGCCGTGATTTCCGCATCGCCGGGCAATCCATTGGCGGGCAAATCGCTGGCTGTATTGACAATTTCAATGGGCACAAATTCCGTGTCGTAATCTCTGAAACTGCCGGGCGAGTCATTGCCGGGAATGAACTGATAGGGCGGTTCGAACTCGCCAAATGTGTCTTCTGGCAAATGCAGGGATACCATATAGAATTCCCAGTCTTCGAGCCCCGGGTTGGCAGAACTGCTATTGAGTCGCTTGAGATTAAACACATTATCGACGTCTAAAAAGAACATGGCCCTGACGCCCATCATCGCAAACTGCTTCGTCAGGCGCAGATCCATATTCCTGATACTCGTGTATTGAACATTTCTGATCAAACCGGGGATATCGCCACCTTCTGGCCCATACCAGTTGCTGTACTGACCCGCGCGCCAACGGCCCACGAAAGACAGATCCCACCTGCCAAGAGGATAAAACTTAGAGACCTGGGGACCAAAGTCGCGCGGCGTGTAAAATTCCAGCGACAATCTGGCGAAGGGCCGGCTGGCGGGCCGGCTTTGATAGTGCCGCGTAGAGGTCGCATCAAAAGTGGCTTGCTCTAAGCGATTTTCAAATATCTGGCGCCGACCAAAGTTGCCGTCCTTAGTTTGCAGATACGTATAGTTGACTGATCCGCCAAACCACTTGCCCCTGTGCTTTCTAATGGTTATTTCAAAGCCCCGGATATCGTCGTAGTTGAGGGGTTCAAAAAGGTTGTAAGCTACGGTTTGGTCCAGATTGGTGTAGGCCACACCAATTGTCTGGTCGTCGTTGGCCTTGTAATATCCGGTCAGGCGCAGCAAATACCGATCAAACAAATTCTGCTCAAAGCCGAGTTCGTAATTGATCGTGCGCGGCATCGGATGATTGGGATTGCCGACCCGAGAGACTGCGCCCGTATTTATTTCATCGATGAGAAAGAGATTGTGTGGGTTCAGCATCTGGCGGAAGTGCCCGTAGTTAAAAAACAATTTGCTATCTGCTGTCACCGGGAACGAAATACCCAGGCGCGGGCTTAAATAAGACAGGGTCTTAACAGGTGCCTGTTCGAGTTCTGCCTCGAGATTGTCTTTGCCAATTTTAGGCCCAAACGCACCGGAGAAATCCTCATAAACCCACCATTCGCCACTCCCATTCCAGCGATCCCAACGCACCCCCAGGTTTGCGATCATCGCATTGAATTCGAGCTTGGTCTGCACGTATCCGGCAAATTGGTTTGGGGTGCGTTGCCAGATGTATTTGGGTGCTGCATTGTTTTTGAAGAAAGGCTGTGCATTTTCGTGATTGACATCGTAATCACTGGCGATCCATTCAAAACCCGCCTTAAACTGCGCGACCTGATTGCGCTGGCTGGTAATATCAAAACGCGTTGTATAGGCTACGACTTCAGAGTCGTCGCGTCCATTGGCCCAGTGCCCCCCCAAATACAGGCCGTCAACAAAGACTTCATTTTTCATAAAATAGCCATCGGGTGCAGCCGTCAACCCGATGTGGTTCTGCGTGACCTCTGAAACTTGTAAAGACGGACTGGGAGGCGCGAAGTCCGGATTGCGGGGAATGGTATTTTCAACAGCCGTCAAATCGCGGTCTGGATACTTTTCGGTCAAAAAGTCCGATTGCATCCTCTGAAAGCGAAACTCGTAAAATGTTCTGGGGCTCAACACATGTGAAAAGCTGAGGCCGATATTATTGCGCTTGATCTGAAGCGTGTTCTCGTGGTGATTTGCCCAAATCAGGTCAGCATCATTAAGACCCATTTCCTGATTGCCGCGCCACATGTTGGGAAAGCCACTTTTGTTCGGATTCAAGCCATATTCTTCGCCCGACATCGCCTCGACACTCAATTTCATGTTGCTGCGAATATCCGACGTGAGCTTTACGCGGCCCCAGTCGTTTTCGTATTCATCGATATTGCGCGGCATCATATACGCTCTGCGCTCGCGCTTGCCCGAAGCAAAGAACCTCAGTCCGCCCAGTTTTTCGCTCAATCCCGGAATCAAGGGACCGCCAAAACCCAGGTCGATATCGAAATCCGCATTGCGAACTTCCAGATCTTTGCGGCGATACCACTCGAACAATTCCGCAATCACTGCGTCATCAACTTGCAGTTCATCGACTGGTAAAGTCGATTCATCCGCGCCCGTGTCTCTCACACCCACGCCGTGATATGGATCAGTAGGGGTGGCAGCCCACCTTTGTACAATGGTATTCCACCCGGTCCAGACGCGATATTGACGCCGCGTGTACACATCCCAGGGGCTTTCGGGCGAATGGGTGCCCACGTTCCTCACAGCGGGATCTGTAAATGGGCGCCAAAACAAGCCATTGGGATGGTTTGGCAACGGACCAAAATAATCGCGCTGTGCGCCGCTGTGTCGCAACAACACATCGCCGTTGTAGCGTCGCTTGTCGCCTTCTTTGGTTACAATATTGACCAGGCCAGAGCGCACGTTGCCGTATTCGGCGTTGAACCCACCCGACTGCACGCTCATTTCTTTGATTGAGGTATAACTCACCGTTGAATACGGTTCGTTGTTGCGCCCATCGCGCATGGACAGACCATCGACCGAAAAGGCGATCTCATTAAAAGCACTGCCTCGAATCGAGAGTTCGCCATTGGCAGAGGCGAGAACCCCTGCCTCTAATCGCACGACTTCGTTCACGCTGGTCACTGGCAGGCTTTCGACATCCTGCGCGGAGATATTGGCGACGTTGGCGGAAATATCGGGTTGTACCACCGGGAGTTCGGCAACCACTGTGATCTCTGCCAGTTCAATGGTTTCTTCTACAAGACCGAAGTCACCGGAGAAATTCATCGTTGTGGTCAGGTCGATAAAGACCCGCACATTGGTTTGCGTCGTTTTGTGATAGCCGACCATACTCGCGCTGACGG
Organism: Gemmatimonadota bacterium; assembly: GCA_028874765.1. Taxonomy (GTDB): domain Bacteria; phylum Latescibacterota; class UBA2968; order UBA2968; family UBA2968; genus VXRD01. Next base: position 39,571 of record JAPPIE010000401.1, on the reverse strand, counting down.
TATAAGAACCCGGCGGCACATTGATGATGAAATAATTGCCATCGGAATCTGTTACGGCGCCCAATGTGGTGCCTTCAATGACGACATTGGCACCGGGCAGGGTCTCGCCCGTAGATTTCTCCACGACCTTACCCGAAATTTTACCGGTTGATCCGGCAAAAACAGCACTGGCTGAGAATGCCAGGGCTATGAATAAAAAGAAAAACAGACTCGTCCGTCTCATAGACTTCCTCCTGTGGTGAAAGGGACAGTTGCGCTGTTTCGATTATATAATGAATCAAATTGCCCGAAATTGAAGGCTATGTAAAAACTCAGATAACACAAAGTATAATTTTTTTTTTAAAAAATCAACAATAATCGCGACAATCAGTAGTCAGCAATCAGCCCCATTTATAGCTATATTGTTTTAGACAAGCGATGGCTCACCTTCGTTCCCCTGAAAATTGTAATAAATTGTTATGGTGTTATAGTTTGTACACTCAAAAAGACCGTATTTTTCTACACGCGATAAAATACATCTCCGTCTGGTCTGGGGCGGTGGAGTGGACATTCGGCAGGGCACGACCTGTCGCAGGGATACTGATCTTCTAAGGCGTCCCAAACATGAGCTAATACGCGGTCGAGGGTGGTGTAAAATCGGTCGTGACCAATTTCTTCGAGTACGCCCGCGCGATTGAGTGCGTCCATGATCTGTTTTTTTGTTCGTGTAAATAGTACCTCAATGCCAGCCTCATGTAGCCGCTGCACCACGCCGACCAGCATTTCTTTCCCCGTCGCATCAATCTCATTTATCCCTTCTGCATCGACGATTACATAGCGCAATTTGGGATCGCGAATCCGTTCCAATACAGTGTCTTCAAAAGCACCTGCGCTGCCGAAATACAATGAGCCATCAAATCGGATGGTGGCTATAGCATCGCACAATTCCAGATTGTGTTCTACTGCATCTCGAAATGCGCCATCGGGATGGCGGGCGAGGAATGCCACGCGCGGTTTCATCGTGCGATAGAGATAGAGGGCGATTGATAAGGATGCGCCGATCAATATGCCCTGGTCCAGGTGTGGCGCAAAAATGAGGGTGAGCGCAAATGACGATACGGCGACAATGCCGTCGTGTTTGTGTACTTTCCACGCGCTTACAATGGGTTTGACGTTAATCAGCGCGGTGACAGAGACGATGACGATTGCCGCCAGGGTGGATAGGGGCATGTGGTATAAGAGTTGGGTAAAGAAAAGGAGTAGCAGGATGACCACCAGCCCGGCGATGACAGATGCAAAGCCGGTCTGTCCGCCAGCGCGCAATGTGACGGTTGAACGGACAAAAGAGCCGGAGACGGGGAAACTCTGAAAAAAACTGCCCGCGATATTGCTCAAGCCCTGTGCGAGCAATTCCTGGTTGGCGTCAATGCGTTGACGGGTTTGCGTGGCGATGGCTTTGGCTATTGAAATGGTTTCCAGGTATCCGATGAGTGCAATGGTTACGGTGGCGCTGAGAATATGTGGTACGATACCCCAGTCAATTATTGGCAGTGCAAATGCGGGGATGCCTTCGGGGATGTTGCCCACGACCTGTCCGCCGTAATTTTGTTCAAATCCGATGAGCCACGAAACGCCTGTTGTCAGGATGGCGACAATCAGCACACCCGGAATTTGCGGGCTGATGCGGCGCAAGAAAAATAATAATGCGATGGCAGAGAGGCCCATGATCAGGGTGGGGGAGTGAGAGCCAGCAGAGATGACGTCCCACATGCGTATCATGCGTTCGTAATGTGCGCCGCCGCGTTCTACGGTGACGCCGAATAATTTGTCGATTTGCGATGTGCCGATGATGATGGCCGCGGCATTGGTAAAGCCGAGTACCACCGGATGTGAGAGAAAGTTCACCAATACGCCCAGGCGCAATACACCCAGCCCGAATTGCAAGAGGCCGACCATGAGAGCCAGCAGGATCGCATAGGCGATATACGCCTGTTCGTCAACCGCGAGTTGTCCCAATTCAGAGGCAACCATCAAGGCGACGAGTGCGACCGGACCTGTGGAGAGTTGGCGAGAAGACCCGAAGAGGGCGCTGACGATGATGGGTACAAATGATGCATAGAAGCCGTAGTAGGGCGGCATCTCGGCCAGTTGGGCATTGGCCATGGCCTGTGGGATCAATACCAGCGATAGGGTGATGCCCGCAATAATATCGGCGCGCAGGATGTGCCGGTCTTTGAGTTCTCCAATCCAGTT
>JAPPIE010000401.1:13644-37239 GCA_028874765.1 Gemmatimonadota bacterium | reverse complement strand
CCGCAATAATATCGGCGCGCAGGATGTGCCGGTCTTTGAGTTCTCCAATCCAGTTGAGAAAAGGCAGATAGCGATGGCGTAGTGAATTTGACATGTGTATTCCATACAGTAGGGTTGTTCTATCCGGATATTTAATCTGCTCAACGCGAGGGGAAAGTGCAAGGATAAAGTCACGGAGGGTGTAAAAGTGCTATACATCCCTTCAATTTGTTTGTATTATTGAAAAAAGAAGGAGGCTATTATGTCCAAACAACAAGACCAGGTGGATCGCAATTACAATGCTTTTGTGAAGCGGTTGCCCGAGTTGATGCAGAGCCACGGAGGCAAATTTGCCTTGATGCGCGATGGTGAAATTGTAGCGTTCTTCGATACTGCCCGCGATGCTTATGTGGCTGGACAGGCGTTGTATAAGCAGGATTCTTACTTCTCTGTTCAAGAAGTTGTACAGGGACCAATTGAATTGGGGTTCTATTCGCATGCCGTGTTTCACCGGGGAATATAAAACCGAGTTGGGGCCGATGGCAAATGTGGGGATAGCCCTCCCCGGTACGGCTATCCAAGGGCAGGTTAGGTGGTTCGCCGCCTTGATAGATACCGGTGCATCCTGTACGTGTATAGCGGCCACGGCGGCTACGGCGATAGGCGTACTGCCTGTGGGCAAGCAACCTATGGTGTCGGCTACTGGCGCAGAGCCGGTTAATCAATATATCGTGGACTTGTTGCTGCCATTTAACCCACCGATAGTGTTGTCCAGCCTGCAAACGCTGGAATTTGTTCAGGCTATACAGTCTCCCTATCAAATGTTGTTGGGGCGCGATGTGCTGTGTCGGGGTATCTTCACGATGAACTTCAACGGTACTTACACATTCTGTATATAGCTAAGAGGGTTAAGGTTGCGTTGTTTATTTAATGTTTGTGCCTGCGAGAAAGTCCGTTTACAGGTGACTTACCAAACAAAGGAGTTTGCATGTCTTTTAAGAATCGCACGTTTTTTTGGTTTGCCTGGCTTCTGGGTCTGTTCGTGGTCGGGTATGCATTTGCACAGGAAGCATCATCGGGTGAATCGGATGGCGCGATACAGATATTTATCGCCGCGTTGAATGAACACCTGGGGGCTGCAGCCAATTTTCTGTTTTCGGTTTTTTTCTTTGATTTTGGTCTGGGCTTACCACTGATCGTTATTGTGCTGACCGGGGGGGGTATCTATTATTCTTTTTATTTTGGCTGGATTACGTTTCGCGGATTCAAACATTCGCTCAATGTGATTCGCGGGCGGTATGATCACCCCGATCATCCGGGTGAGATTTCGCATTTTAAGGCTTTGACCAGTGCGCTGTCTGCAACCGTGGGGTTGGGGAATATCGCGGGTGTAGCCATTGCCGTGAGTGCCGGTGGTCCCGGTGCTGTTTTCTGGATGATCGTCACGGCATTTTTTGGCATGGCTTCAAAGTTAGCGTCCTGTACGCTGGCGGTTATGCACAGAAAAATCCATCCCGATGGCCGCGTGTCGGGTGGCCCGATGTATTATCTGGAGCACGGTCTTTCTGGGAAAGGTCTCAGACCAGTGGGACGGACATTTGCCGTCATATTTGCCCTGTTGACGATTGGCGGGTCTCTGGGAGGCGGCAATATGTTTCAGGCAAATCAGACGGTTGAAATTCTCGGTACCGTGGCCGAGGGGTTTAAGACATATAACTGGGTTATAGGACTTTTTATGGCGTCGATGGTCGCTATTGTCATTATTGGTGGCATTAAGCGCATTGGCAATGTGACATCGCGCGTTGTGCCTTTTATGTGTGGGCTATATGTTCTCACGTCTATCCTCATTATTCTGTCGCATATTACCGAAGTGCCCACGCTTATTGCGAATATTATTGCACAGGCATTTACGCCAGAAGCTATGTATGGCGGCTTCCTGGGAGTTCTGGTCCAGGGAGTACGCAGGGCGGCTTTTTCAAATGAGGCTGGCCTGGGTTCTGCAGCATTTGCGCATGCGGCAGCGCAGACCGATGAACCCGCGCGTGAAGGTATGGTTGCGATGATCGGGCCTTTTATCGATACCGTTATTATATGTTCAATGACGGCATTGGTGTGTATGATTACGGGTGCGTATCAGTTGGCAGAGTTTCAGGGACAGGGCGGGTCTCTTGTAGGAGCCAAAATGACGGCTGCGGCATTTGATTCGTTTATTCCCGGGGCGCGTTATGTGCTCGCATTTGCGGTGATGCTTTTTGCGTATTCGACGATGATCTCGTGGTCTTATTACGGCGAGCGAGCGTGGGAATATCTTTTTGGTATAAAATCTATTCTGGCTTATCGCATTATTTTTGTGTGTTTTGTGTTTATCGGGGCTGTTACAGCTTTACAGAATGTGCTCGATTTTTCCGATGCGATGATTCTGGGCATGGCGTTCCCGAATATTATCGGCGGTATTATCTTAAGCCCGCAGATCAAGGCAGTGCTCAAAGAATACTGGGGACGTTACAAGGCGGGTGAGTTGGCGGTGTATAAATAATTGAGCTGTGCGGTAAGATAAAACGGGTTCCCCTCAAAGGCGAACCCGTTTTCTGTATAAGGGTGAAAGGGAAATGAATAATTTTTCAAATATCGCTGTGATTGGTGCGGGTATTGTGGGGGCGTCAATTGCATTTCATCTGGCGAGGCGCGGTGCAAAGGTTACGCTGATTGATGCGGGTGAACCCGGGAAGAAATCAGCTATTCAACCGGCAACTGCTGTGTCTTTTGCATGGATGAATGCACGCGATAAAAATCCCAGACATTATCACCTTTTCAATCGGCGCTCGCTGGATATGTGGACGCGGTTTGTCGAGCGACTGAGTATCCCGCAAAGTGCGACATGGGGTGGTGAATTGCGGTGGGCTTCTACGGATGATGGCGCGCGGGAAATTGTGAATCGCGCGGGCATTTTGCAGTCGTGGGGATATCCCATCCGTCTGTTGAATGGGGAAGAGATTGGAGCATTAGAGCCGCGTTTGACACCCGGCGTTGTGACGGCAACTTCTTATACGGATATAGAAGGACACGCGGATACGGGGGCTGTTGTCGGGGCATGTATTGAACGGTTGAAGGAATGGGATGCGGATATTTGTTTTCAGACGCGCGTCACAGGGTTGGCGCGTTCGGGGTCGGATATATCGGCTGTGGTGACTGATAGGGGAGAGATTGCGTGTGATGCAGTCGTGCTTGCAGGGGGAGCAGATACGGCAGGTCTCGCGGCAATGGCAGATATCGATGTGCCCATGTATTACACGTTTGGATGTACGATTTTGACAGAGTCTGTACCACCTGTTTTTGAAAACGCATCGGTGGTGCATTCGCCGCGCGACTGCCCTCCGCAGACCAATTTCAGGCAGTTGCCCGATGGTTCGGTGATGCTTCACGGAGGGGCGCACGGTCGGGTGTACGATGGTGGTTCGCTTGGGCAGTCCGATGAAGAAGTGCAGCGGGTGGTCAATGCGGTGGCGCGTTTTTTGCCGGCAATTGAAGGCGTGCCCGTGCGCGAGGTACGGCGCGGGCGACGGCCAATTCCAAAGGATGGACACCCGATTCTCGGATTTGCTCAGCGGGTTCCAAATCTCTATTTGTCCGTGACACACAGCGGGGTTACGCTTGCGCCTTTAATCGGCGAGTGCGCGGCGATTGAGATTTTAGATGGTGCTCGAATAGATTTTTTAGAGCGATATCGCCTCGAGCGGTTTGGATCCGCAGATGGACGCAGATGAGATGCGAGATGCTTTCGGATATGACGAGCGATTTTTACATTGAACCCGTGCCCAAGGTGTCTTATCCTCCGATTTTGTGGGTGGATGATCTCACATATCCGATATCTGAACCACTTCGCCTGTTTCTATTGAACGATTTACGGCCATGACGACTTCTTGTGTTTTGACGGCATCGGAATAGGTGGTTTTGAGTGCGGAGTCGTCGCCTTTTCGCACGGCATCTATGAAGTCATTGTCCATGTCTTGCCAGAAATCGTTTTGCACTTCGACCAGTTCTGAATTGCCGCCTTGAATGATGGTGATGGATCTGCGCTCGCGATATTCGATGTTCATGTCTTTGGTGAAGATGTCAATGCCGCCTTTGCCGCGTCCTCCGGATAGAAAACACGCCGAGAAGATGGTGGCGGCCAGGCCGTTTTCAAAGACGAGCGTGGCTGCGCTGCTGTCTTCGATGTTGTAATCGGGGACATCGGTCATCAAACCCGTACGCCCAGCTGCATAGACGGATATTACGTCGCCAAAGAGATACCGCGCCATGTCGGTGACGTGAATGGTTTGCTCAACGGCCTGGCCACCCGACATTTCTTTGCGCCGCCACCAGGGCACTTGCGGCATTCCTCCCATCCAGTATCCCATTGCCATGCCAACGGGGCGGTCTTTGAGCAGATCTTTTGTCTGTGCAATAATGTCTAAATAGCGCCCTTGAAATCCAACGCACGATACCACGTTGTTTTTGCGAATGGCCGCATCGACTTCGCGGGCTTTTTCCATTGTGACAGACACGGGTTTTTCTACGAAGAGGGCAATGCCTTTTTCGGCGGCCATGATTTCCTGTTCTTCGTGTGCAAAGGGCGGAATGCATACGTATAGCGCGTCCATTTCTTCGTTTTCGAGCATTGTTTTGTAATCTGTATAAATAGCTGCATTCCATTCTTCGGCGGCTTCTGCGACGCGGTCTTCTTCCAGATCGCACATTGCCACCACTTCCACGTCGTCCATATTTTTGAGATGTTTCCGGTGGGGGCGCGATATGCCACCAGTTCCGATAAATCCTACTTTTACAGCCATTTTTTTCCTTTCTATGAAGTTCTAAAAACTATGGATAGACAGAATTGTTCCGTCTATCCATGTTTGAATGGGGACAAGTGGACTGGAGAGATTATTGCTCCAGTGTCTTTTTCAATTTGAGAATCGATTGTTCCAACTGTTCCATCGCTTCGCCCGCGGTTGTCCAATCCCATTTTTGAAGCGATTCCCGCACGCGCTGGAATTGCATATCTGCTTCTGATGCCAGCACTGCTGCGGTGCGTTCAGCGGGTTGTTCTGATGTTGTTGCGGATGTTTCTTCGGAGCTTGAAGCATCCAGGGTTTTTCCAGCGCGCGTGCCAAACAGGTCGTTGAGCGCCTGTTCAAATGTATCGCGCATGATGACTTGCCCACCAAATGCAACGATTACTTGCTTGAGTTCGGGGATGGCCGTGCTTTGCTGGAGTTGACGCGGTGGTTGTCCTTGCTGAGGCTGTCCACCGCCTTCGCCCTCAAAGCCCTGTTGTTGGAATTGCTCGGATTCCTGGCGGGCTTGGAGGTAGATGGGTTCAACGTATAGGAAAGATGATTCGATGGGCACGGCGAGAAGGTTGCCGCGAATGACTTCGGAGCCGCCCTGTCCCCACAGGGTGAGCTGGCTCGATATATCTGGCTGTTGGTCAATACGGGCTTCGAGTTGCATGGGACCAAAGATGAGTTTTTCTTTGGGCAATCTATAGACCAGCAAGTCGCCGTAGTTTTCTCCGTCGCATCGGGCAGCCAGCCAGCCGATCATGTTGTCCTTTTTTGCGGGTGTGAAGGGCACGAGCAGCAGAAATTCTTCGCGTTCTTCACCGGGGAATTTGACGATGATATAATACGGCTCCATCGGCTGTGTGCGGTCGTTTTGGCCGTAGATCTCATTTGGAATTTCCCACAGATCTTCCTGGTTGTAAAACACCTGGGCTTCCTGCATGTGATATTCGCGATACATCGTCGCTTGAATGCGGAAGAGATCAACGGGATACCGCACATGAGCGCGCAAATCAGCAGGCATGGTATCAATTGATTTGAACAGGGTGGGGAACATCGCGGCATACGCGGCAATTACGGGTTCATCTTCGGCCTGATAAAAGGTGACAGAACCGTGATAGGCATCCACAACGACCTTGACCGAATTGCGGATGTAGTTGATCTGCGACCGTCCCATGCGTTTGGAATAGGGATACATGTTGGTGGTTGTGTACGCATCTAAGATCCAGTACAAACGACCTTCGGAGATAACGAGATAGGGGTCGGAGTCGAAGAAGAGGAAGGGCGCTATCTCGCGGGCGCGCTGGGCGATTTGCCGATGGTACATGATTTTGCTCTCAGACAGGATGTAGCTACTCAAGAGCAAATTGGGGTCCATCATGCGAATGGTAAATGCCAGGCGGTTGATGAAATTTCCCATGGGCACTCCGCCATTGCCTTCGTAGGTGGTAAACGCATTGCCATCGCGCTTGGGATAGTCAAATTCTTCCGCACTGGTTTTGACAACCACGTTGCCGTAGGTGCGTTCGCCATAGTAGATTTCTGGACGGGAAATTTGTAGCTCTTCCGCGTCGGATACCGGGGGAATATCTTTGATCATGAACGCTGGCAAGCCCTCGGGGGTGACGTGCGTAACCGGGCTCATGGCAACGCCGTATCCGTGTGTATATTGCAGAGTTTCATTGACCCAGTTGCGCGCCTGGGCAGGCAGGCGATTGGTGTCGAGTTCGCGTCCCGAGAGCATGACCTGTCGATACACGCCATCCACGGTGTAGCGGTCAACATCAACGCTGGGAAAGACATAATAGGGGCGAATTTCCTGAACTTGCTGATAGGTTTGCACCATTGGGCGCTCATCCCAGATGCGGATGTTGCGAATGGTCAAAGGATTGGCGGCAATGTCTTCTGCGGTGAGGTTCTCAGATGCTTCAAAGGGTTGTTCCACAATTCTGTCGAGCGCGTAAGCTTTTCGCGTGAATTCGATGTTATTCTTGATGTAGGGGCTTTCGCGCTGAAGTTCGGTGGGATCTACGATGAGTTTTTGCACAATTGCACCCGGGATACTGCCCAGCCCGATGGTTCCCACGAGAAAGACGCCAACACCGATGAGAAGCGGGCGCGCTTCACGTGCTTTGATATTTCGCAAGAGCATGATGCCAGTAGCGACAAAGGCAATGATGAGGATCCAATATATCCAGCGTTGGACGTTGACATCGACAAATCCCGCGCCGAAAAAGACGTCGCCCGGGGAATAGAGCAAGCCATAAATTTTGAGATAATAATTGATGGCCGAAAACAGCAAGAATAGCCCGGCAAGGGCAGACAGGTGTGCGACGGGACGCGGCATGACCTGAATGCGTTCCTGCAAGCGAATACCGCCTGTGGCCATGTAAATAACCCCTGATGCCAGAGCTGATACGATTACTGTGCCGATGAGGAAACCGACTGTAAACTGGTAAAAGGGCAATTCAAAGACATAAAATCCAACGTCGCGTCCAAAAATGGGATCGGAAGTGCCAAATGATCCGCCGTACCAGTAACGCAACAGGGTGGGCCATTGTGAAGAGCCGACATTGCCCATAATGAGGACGAGGACTGCGGCGATTAACAAATAGCCAGCATTTGAGCGCAACAGGCTTGCGCCGGGCATTTCGCCTTCGTAAAGCGAGGCGTCTGCTTCGAGCGCGGAGCGGGTGAAGCGACCGACATAATGGAGATTGATTCCAATGACCACAGCGGCAATCAGACCAAAAAATATGCCGGACAGGAAACGCGCTTTCAGGGTGGTCCAGAAGACAGCCTGAAAATCGAGACTCGAGAACCACAGCCAGTCGGTATAATAAGATGATAACCACCCGAACCCGATGACAATGACAAATATTGTTGGGATTAAAAACTTGCGTTGCATAAAATATGCCCTCTAAAAAATAATGACCGAGACATCTCGCAGAACTGTTCAGTCAAAAGGTGTATAATGCGATAGCGAATAATTTCAGGATGTTAAGTAAAGTAAAAAAGAGTCATTTGTCACTTAAAAACACAAGCGATTAGCGGTTAGCCTTATCGGCATTCAATATCTTCGGCATCATCGGGTACTGCGACGGTGTCGGGTAAGGTGGGTTGAATGGCTTGTCCCCAGCGGGTAATCAGGCGTATATCGCGATCAATATCTGCGCTTTCTCTGAGTACATCCTCGGGATCCCAGTGTTCAAAAATGCGGGATAGGAGGTGGTTGCGGATGTGTTCATAATTGGAATCGCTACCCAGGTCGCGCATTTCATCTGGATCGTCTTCGAGATTGTAGAGGACAGGCGCAGTATTGTCGTGGTATGTGTAACATTTCCAGGGCCCCGTTCGAATCATACGCGAGGGTATGCCTTCTTGCCCCAGGTGTTCGCTGTATGTTTCGTTGGGGTGGTCGCCCGATCCTTGTCCTGTAAGTAGTGACCAGAGTGAGTATCCGTGAATGTCTGGCATGGGATTTCCATCTGCCATGTCGAGCAGGGTGGGACCAATGTCCATCAGATTACATATCTGGTCGCTTTCCGCATTTGGTGCGATCACGCCGGGGAGACTTGCGATGAGGGGGACGCCAACAGACCCTTCGTAGTAGCTGCTTTTCCACCAGCAGCCGTGTTCCCCGGCCATTTCGCCGTGGTCCGAGCAATAAATGACCAGGGTATTGCGGTCGAGGCCCGTCTCTCGCAGGGTCTGAAGGATGTGCCCGATTTGCAGGTCGAGGTATTCGCACATGCCAAAATAAGCGGCGCGGGCAACGCGGATGCGTTCTTCGTCGAGGGGGGGATAGAGGCCGCGAATCTGTTTGAATTTGCGAATAGGTCCGGGTTCATTGGGCGTGTGTTGAGGGATATCGACGCGGTCGTAGTAATAATCAAAAAGCTCTTTGTGCGCGATAAAGGGACAGTGAGGTAAAAGAAATCCCGCCACGGCAGCAAAGGGACGATTGCCTGGATTTTTCGCCTTGTCGCGCAAATACGCGCGGGTTCTTTCCGCGACCATTTCGTCAAAGACGTGATACGAGCCATATCCTCGTCCGGCAATTTCGACGGCTGTGCGATTTTGTCCGGTGGTCGCTGTTGAAATGCTTTTAAAGAGGGGCGCTCCCCGCCTATTTGCACCCGGATGTGTGGCGCCATATTCGCCTAAGGGCCGATTTTCAAAGCCGTGTCGCTGATCGTGTCCGTTGAAGTGCATCCGCCCAATAAGCGATGTTTCATACCCGGCCAGTCCCATGGCATGTGCCCAGGTGGGAATGCCCGAGTGTAGCAAATGGTTGTTATTCCACACGCGATTGGTCGAAGGCGTGCGACACGTCATAAATGACATGCGACTGGGCACGCAAACGGGTGAGGCGCAGTACGCGCTGGTGAAGCGCATACCGTTTTCTGCGAGTTGGTCGAGATGGGGCGTGCGCACGAGAGGGTCTCCATAAGCACCGATATGATATTTGCTGTGCTGATCGGAGATCATCAGGAGAATATTGTATTTTTGGGACATGGATCGAGATTCCCGGGATTAAAGGATGTACAGGATTATTCTCAGCGCCTATTTGCGCGTTGTGAGAAGCGTGACTATCCCGATTGCGCCAAAGATCGCATTTGCCCCCCACGCGCTCCAGGCAGGGGATAGCACATCGTTCCACCCCATGGCGCGCCCGAGTTGAATACATCCGTAAAATGCAAAGCAGATGAGCAAGCACATGCCAATTTGAATGGGGCGGCCCGTTCGTCGCATCCGAGAGGCCAGAGGTAGGCCAAAAAGGGCAATAATGAAGTTCGCAAATGGAAAGGCCAAACGCATGTGAAGTGCCACGGATTCTCGAAGCGTCTGACCGCCGTTGCGCGCTTTGCGATGGATAAAGTCCGCCAGTTCGGAATACGTCATCTGATCTTCGGGCACGACATCGCGGACGAGGTCTTCGGGTGTCAGGGTCACATCTTTTGCCGCCCACACGCGAAATGCGCGATAAAATTCTTTTCCATCTGAAAATACGCGCCGATCACCGTTCATAAAATGCCATTCTGAGGCGGCCCAAACTGCTTCTTCGGCGCGGACGCGCTCTGTGAGCACCCCGCCTTCATGTTTGTCGAGGACTACCTGCCGCCCTTTCATAGCCGTAGCGTCGTATTCTACCATTGACAAAACGCGCCTGCCCGTATCTCGCAGCGCGACCTGTACGCGGATGGACTGAGGTCCGAGCGCTGATTGGCGCGGTTGCTCGATTTCCGATCGCGCCCGATTTGCTCGCGGCACGACTTGATCGGCCATCGCAGCGGCCAAAAGACTGATTCCAAGAGCCAGCATTTGCAATGGAATCACGACTTGATAAAGACTTATGCCGGCACTTTTCATTGCCAGCAATTCCCCGCGCTGTATCAGCCCGCCCATACAGAACAACCCCGCGAGCAAGACCGCCATTGGAAGCACGAGGACGACAATATATGGCAAATAGCAGAGATAATAAGATAGAATTATTCCCAGGCCCACTTCGCGGTCTATAAATGCGCTGAGGCGATCTACCAGGTCAATGACGACAAAAACAACGGCAAAAGCCAGCAAACTGACGCCAAAGGGCATTGCAAATTGGACGACGACATAGCGGCTCAAAATACGCACGGTTATCTCCTGTTTGTGCCCCATTCGCAGATAATTCGCGCAGACAGAACAGCACCGATAAGGACGGTCAATACATTGGGCATCCACATCGCCAACCAGGGCATGATTACACCTCGGTCAGCCAATTTTTCACCACCGATAAGAAAGATCCACCAGACTAAAAAAAAGCCAATGCTAATCGCCGCGCCAATTGCCGCACTGCTGCTGCGCGCCCACACGCCGATAGGCGCGCCCACCAGTACAAATGCAACACAGGCTGCGGGGATTGAAAATTTTTTGTGTACTTCCACGCGCAATCGATCTGCTGCTCTCGACTTATGGCGTGCAATCCGCGTATCGGCTGCTACACGCCCCAATACAGCGCGCGGCGACTGCACGGGTTTTGCATCTGCGGAATCTATTAATACTTCACGCACAAACGCATTCAGAAGGTTCGCCCTTTTTACCTTCGCCTGATGTAATTCGCTTTCATACTGAGAGATTTTATGCTGCATGGTGGCGATATCCATTTCTCGATCATTGCGATATGCCGATGAAGACCTCGACAACTGTTGGCCCGCATCTCCGAGCCGCAATCTGGCTTTGGCAAATGTCGTGAGCGCATAGACTGTGGGATCATCTGGATCAATGCGGTGCATTTCCCCATTAAAAAGATAGAGTAGAGCCTCGTCTCGCGCTTCGTCAAATTCGACAACGCCCGAATCGGCAACCGCTGTTTCGGGGAACCCATTGCTATTAAAGCTATATACCAGCAAGTCGTAAAGAATATTGCCACCTGTATCGGCGCGATCAAACAAAATCTGATAATTTTTGAAATCGCCAATCATTACTCCGGCCTTGTCGGCCAGCGCAACCGCGGGGCGTTTGCGGTGAATATCTGTCATCAACACGCGGGCGCGGTGATTAAATTCGGGCAATACGCGGTCATTAAAAACCACCAGCCCAATTCCCAGCAGTGCGGCGACGAGTAGTACCGGTCCTACAACCTGGTGAATTCCAATGCCCAATGCGCGCATGGCCACAATTTCGCCTGCGGCACTCAATCGGCCAAATGCCAGCAGGGTACTGACCAACACAGCCATTGGAACGGCGAGGGCAATCATCCAGGCTGTGTTTAAAAAAAACAACTCAAAAACCACACTTATGGGGACGCCTTTTCCCAGAATTCGATCGAGCATTTGCAAAATGAGATCGATGACCAGAAGAAAGATGATAACGGAAAAACCAAATAAAAATGGCATCATCAGTTCGGATAGCACATACCGACGCAAGCGCATGAGGAACCTTTTTTTCAAAAATGAGTTTAACGATCAACGAAATATACGGCTTTTTACCTCTGAAAAAAAGACGTGCTTACCGATATTTATTCCCCGCCAATTTTTGAGGATTTTACCTTGACTTTCATGTGGCATATGCTATTATGTACTTTGTTCAATGATCTATCACCCGCTCCTTAATACAACTTTCCGACTGTTACCCAAAGCCCTTATGAAGTTTATTCACATTCACCTGAGGTCACGCGACCTCAGTGTTTTATTTTTTCTTGCGTTTCTCTGCCCGAGTATTGCCCTTGCCACGCCGGGTTTGCGCCCGCAAATAGGTGTGTCAACGCTTGAAGCCTTTTTGCGCGATACGCCTGGATCCACTTCTTATTTTCCTCAAAGACGCCCTTATGCGCCCCCTACGGCGCAACTGATAGAAACAGAAACCGAATATACACTGATGGTGTTCCGCGACCTGGGGGGCGCGCCTTATGGCCTTCCGGTGATTATCAGTCTAAGCGACTTTATGCGTTACAAGTTCCACCATGATACCCATCGCCTTGCACTGGAGCGATTGGGAGGCCGCATGGATGACGATGAAGAAGGCGATGGATTGATTGATGTCAAAATTCCGATTCGCGTTCCCCAGCGTTTGAGTGCTATTACTGGGGAAGGGGCCGCCAATCTTACCATCAGAGGGCATCGCCGCATCGAATTGTCGGGTCTCTCGCAATACACTTTGGGACAGGCGCAAGCGGCTCACCTGAGCACATCTCGCTTTCCCACTATCAATTTTGAGCAAGAGGCCCAACTCGCTGTTGAAGGCACCATTGGCGATCGGATCATGGTTTCGTTGGAGCAAAATAGCGAGCGACAGGGCTTTGATCTGGCCGAGGGCCTGCGCCTGCAATACACAGGTGATGAAGACGGCATTATTGAAACCATAGAAGCGGGCAACACGTCGCTGGCATTACCCGGTACCCGCCTGATTGGATTTAGCGGCGGCAACAGAGGTGGGCTGTTTGGCATCAAAACGCGGGGGCGGGTTGGCGCCATCAATTTTACGGTTGTCACGTCTCAGGACAAATCGTCGAGCGATCGCCAGACCTTTACGGGTCAAGGGCAGGAAAGATCCGATGAAATCCATGATTACGAGTACGTCGAAAACACCTACTTTTTTCTCGATAACACGTATCGAGAAAATTTTCGCAACGGCTTGTTTCCCGCACCGGGCGATCGCGTTACAGAGCAAAGCGTGCGCGTTTTCATAAACGACTACAACGCGCAAAACGACCTTGAAGACTCGGCCATTCCCGGCATCGCATACCTCGTGTGGAACAATGGATCGCCCGATGAAGCGGCATCGCGTGGTTTTGATAAGGGCGTTGAAGAAGGCACGTTTCACGAACTCGACCCCTCCGAATTTACGGCTTTACCCGAAGGCTATCTCATCCATGATCGAGGTCGGATATCGAGGGGCTACACGCTTGCGGTGGCTTATCAAACCGCGTCGGGTGAAAATTTTGGCGATATACAATTTATTCCCGATCCGGGAAATCCCGACAAAAAAATTCAACTCAAGCTCATCAAAGCCAGACAACAACGCCCCACAGACCCGACCTGGAAACTCGCGTGGCGCAATGTATATAGCCTTGGCGGGCGCAACATCGATCAAACTGGTTTGTTCGTCGGGATCTTTCGCAAGGTGCCGGGTGAAAGTGAACAGGATAATCAGGAGGGCATGTCATTCCTGGAAATTTTTGGTCTTGACCGACGCACCAACGGCTCTTCTGAATCTTCTCCACCAGATCGGCTCATAGATATTGGCACGGGGAATGAGATCCCCGGCCTGAGTCTCCCCAGAGGGCATCTCGTTTTTCCCTTTCTCGAGCCTTTTGGCGAGGAGGGTTTGGGGGCACCCGATCTCGAGGTGCGCGTGCCGGGCATTTACAACGAAACCAATGTGTCCAACCGCCAGGACGCAGGGCGGTATGTTATTCGGGTGCGTTCGACGAGTCAATCGACCGAATTCAACCTCGGCGGATTTGGTGGACTGGTTGAGGACAGCGAAGTCGTGCGTCTGAACAGCCGAACCTTAAGACGCGATGAAGACTACACAATAAATTACCAGATAGGCCGTTTGAAATTTATTGGCGAAGCAGAAGATCTGGTTGCAGACCCCTCGTCTGAATTGGACATATCGTATCAAACCAAAGATCTATTGGGTTTGGGACAATCGTCTAAAAGCCTTTTGGGCTTGCGTCTCGAGCGGCCTTTTGAAGATCAGTATTCACTTATTGGCATGACCTTGCTATACGGCAGTCAAAGTACCGCCACGCCGCGCGTTCGGGTGGGGCAGGAACCCACGCGCACTATTTTGTGGGATGCCAATGCCCGCTTTCGGATACAACCCAAACTGTTGAGTGACCTCGTCAACACCATTCCTCTTGTGAATACGCAGGTGCCGTCGTCTATCGACATGGACTTTGAAATCGCGCAGAGTTTGCCAAATCCCAATACCAAAAATGTGGCGTATATCGATGATTTTGAAGGTGCTCTGAATAGTACGCGATTTGCGATTGGAAAAATTGGGTGGAATCGCGCAAGTGTTCCCGTTCGCAACAACAGATCGCTCACATTGCCACAAGGACGGCTTACGTGGTATAATCCCATTGACCGCGATAGGGCATCTCTTTCCCGAATACAGCCCACCCGCGATGACATAACCGCGGAACAAGACATTGTCGATATTCTCAAACTGCGGTTTGATCCCGCGCGTAGCAATGGCTTTCCCATTCGCTCGCAGAATAACGAAAGTGGCATTCCCCAACAATCATGGGCGGGTATTATGCGCTATGTCAATGGCCTCGATTTGTCGCGGTCTAAATTTCTCGAACTCTGGATTCGGGGAGACGACGGGCATCTGCACATCGATTTGGGCGACGTATCTGAGCGCGTCCTTCTGCCCCTGGATCATCCCCTGTACAATGATCCAGGCGATCGAGAGCGATTTCAGAGTGGCTTTCGCACAGAGGACAAACCCATCGGCGGCTTGCCCACAGGAGACGATATCGTTATCGAAGAAGAGGATATTGGTCTGGATGGATTGACAGATGTCGAAGAAGCCGAGGTTTTTCGAAAAATATTTCCAGGTGTAACTGTGCCCAACGATCCTTCGGGAGATAATTTTGAAGATGTAGATCAAAACACGACAGATATCCTGCGCCGCTATCCCTCTGGCCTAAACGGAACAGAGGGCAACAGGGCAGAGCGCCAATCTCGACCAGATACCGAAGACCTCAACGGCAATGGTTTTCTCGACCAGCGAGAAAGTTTTATCCGATACAGCGTTGATTTGTCCAGCAATCGGGGCCTATCCCGTGTATCGGGCACATTTACCGGCCCATCTGTGCTTGTGCCCGGCACTGAATCCGATCTCTTCCCCGAATTGGGTGGTGTTACGGATCCTCCGTGGCGTTTATTGCGCATTCCCCTCAAAGGACAAGACGCGCCCCGCACCTTTGAAGGTAGTCCCGACACCACATTTGCCAGCGCGCTTGACTTTGTGCGCGTCTGGTTCGAACATAACGATACCACATCAGTTGAAATCTATACTTTTAGCGCAACCGGTAGTGAATGGCAGGAAGACCCGGTCGCTTTCGGGCAGTCTTCCGGCGATTTTCAGGTTTCGACTATTGGCACCAACAATTCCTTTTACGAGTCCCCTCCGGGTCTCGAGCGAGAAATTGATCCCACCACGGGTATCCGTTTGTCGGAAAATTCTCTGGTGCTTGAGTTTGTCGATCTCTACCCGGGCGAATCCATCTCTGCATCCCGCAACTTTGCCAGTGGAGAGAACTATACAGAATACGGCATTATGACGCTGTTTTTGCACGGCGGAAACCCGGCTGATCCAACGTATAACACCAATTTTTCAGACGCGGCAGATTCCGTGAGCACTGGCCCCAGTCCCATCGAATTTTTCATGCGATTTGCTCCCATCAATGACGATTCTCTCAACTTTTACGAATATCGGTCACGGGTTTATCGCGGCTGGGCAGAAGAAACCAATACCGTCCGATTAGACCTCGAGACCATGTCGCAACTCAAAGGTCAATTACTGGACCTTCAATCCATCGAGCAAGCATCTGACACCGTTAGTGTTTCGCTTCGCCGTGGCGATTTTCTCGCTCGCTACGACAAAGAGGGCAATCGCATAGAGATCGACGTGGATGGTCGCACCTATATTGTGCGCGGCAATCCCGCGTTGTCTTCGATTAGAGCCTTTACCGTGGGGATTCGCAACCGCGGTGATGAGATTCTCCTGGGTGAAAACGAGATATGGATAGATGAATTACGCGTTGATGAAATCCGAAAAAAACCAGCTTTATCTGCCCTCGCTGATACACGTATAACCCTCGCCGATCTGGGCAATTTGACGGTCAATCTGGAACGCCGAAGCGGCGATTTTCAAGACCTGCAAGGCAGAGCTTCGGGCAATACCACTACGCGCTTCAACTTTGACAGCCAGCTCAATATCGACAAATTTTTCCCCAAAGAATGGAATACTTCTATACCCGCCCGATTTAGCTATAACCGCTTTACATCAAGTCCCCGCATACGCCCGGGATCGGATATTGTGCTCACGCCCGAACAAAAAATCAACGAAAGCGATGTGCGCTCTCAGACGCGCTTTACCATTTCGCTGAGAAAGCGACCTGCCCGAGAAGATCCGAGCTTGCTGTCTCGCATTTTTTTTGACAAAGCCTCCACGTCACTCAACTATAGTTCTGATGCATCGACAACGGGTGCGATTACACAGCGCAGGCGAAGCCAGAACCAGAACTTAAACGGCAACATGACCTATAATCAGGCGTGGTCCCAGCGCGAGACTCTGGCTATTTTCAAGTGGTTGCCCTTTTACAAGCCGCTCAAAGAGGCGCAGTTTTTTTATCTACCCACCAGTATCAATTACAACCTGCGTTTTAATCGTGGCGTGTCGGACCAAACCTCATTTCGCGCCATCGCTGGCGACACTTCAAATGTAATTGATACGGTGCGAGAAACCTTCAATCTGACCGAAAGTTACGCGATCAAACTCTCGCCATTTCGCAGTCTTAATGCGGATTATTCGCTTACCATCAACCGCGATTTGCGAAATGGATATGCCCTGACCCAGCTCCAGTTTGGTCGCGAAATATCGCGTAACCAATCGCTCAATTTCAGATTTACACCGCGCTTTTCCAACTGGATTACCGTGAATCCGTCGTATTCGGCCACGTACACGGATCGCTTTGAAATCGGTGGGGAGCGCGTGCAGTACGGCAGCGTCCGACGCGGCCTTACTGTCAATAGCCAGCAGACGGCGAATGCGCGTGTCAATCTCAACCTGCCTGGGTTGTTCCAGCGCTGGACGCGCAGATCCGGCAAAGATGGTGGCTTTTCCATTTTGCAATGGATTGGGAAAGTAGGCGGTCGTCTTCAAAATGTGACGAGCAGTGTTTCTGAAAATAAATCAAATAATTTGTTTGGCCTCACAGCCCGCCCTTCATTGGCCTATCAATTTGGCTTTCGTGATACGGTCCAGGTCCCCATTGTAATCACGAGTTCGGGGACGAGAACCAATGCTGTCAATGTGCGAAGACAGGCTCAGGTATCCAGTGGTATTCGGCTGCCTCTGGGCCTGAATTTCAACACCTCGGCCAATTATTCTGAAAACGAACGCACGGGCAATACGCTCGGGAAAGACGATCAGGTCGTCTTTCCCAAATTTGACGCGAGTTGGCGCGGCCTCGATCGCGTGCCTTTGATCGGCTGGTTATGGGTCAGTTCCAATGCCACGTTCGGGTATCAAGAATCGCGCATGCGACGGGGCGATGGCAGCCTCAGTCTCTCGCCGCTTTATCTGATAAGCGATGCGAAAGAAATATCCTACAATCCACTTTTTCAGTGGAACGCGCGCTGGATAGGCGATGTGAATACGACATTTAGCCGTCGCGAAACGAGCACAGATGAAATCCGCTACCAGCGCAATGTGACTGTGGATACCGCTTCTGTTCAACCGACTCTTGCCGACCGCCTGATCGGTACCACTTTGACGGAAAACGGTACATTGCAAGCAGATGTGCGTTATTCGCTGCGCGGAAAATTTCAGGGCACTCTTGACCTCACGCTTTCTTTTTCGCGCACCTCGAATACGCAAACCGAAATGCCCCGAAGTGCCGAACCCGATGTGCCAGCCGAACCCATTATCCGCCAAAACTCGACATCCTGGTCTGTAAGCCTGGGGACGCAATATGCCTTTAGCTCGCGATTTACAGGCGGTACGACGTTTCGCCATGAACGGCGCAAAGACCACCTGCGTGAACTCACAAATGTGACCTGGGATTTTCGATTCTGGGGTGAAATCGGATTTCAATAATTGGACTTTTTTATGTTTACTTTTAACCGCAACGAACAAATTATTTTATTGCTGCTTTGCGGCGTTCTTATTGTAGGGATTGTCATCCGTTATCTCGATAGTAAAAATCCGGACCACATTCCCGATTTTGAGGTGCATAAAAATGCCGTGGAAGCTCCATCGTCAGAAGAAAAGACAGAAGTTCCACAGGTTACATCGCTAACACAAAGGCAGAGTTCGGCGGAAGTTCCATCACCGAAAGAAAAGGTTCCCCAGGTGGGAGAATTGATCAATATCAACTCTGCAACGGCAAAAGAGTTTGAACGCTTGCACGGTATTGGGCCTCAAATCGCAGGGCGCATTGTGGCCTATCGCAAAAAAAATGGGGCATTTAAGCGCGTTGACGATATTACAAAGGTCAGGGGGATTGGTCCCAAAACCCTCGAGCGCTTGCGTCCGCACCTTACGATGAGTACGCCATGAGTACAGCTACAGGCATTCATATTTCGGGCAATACACTACGCGTGGCTCACATTGAAAAATTGGACAATGCGTATTATCTAAGGGGGCTGATTAACCAACGCGTATCGGAAGTGTTTAATTTTGATCCCCAAAAAGAGGTGCCTGAATCCTTTGTTGAGGAATTGGGACAAGCACTTGAAATTCTGTCAAAACCGCTTGGCACACTTTCTTTTTGTCTTTCGGAGGGCCTGTATCACATCCAAAAAGTTCCTCTCGAAGTCGCGGGAAAAGAAGATCTCCGCGAGCAGATTTTATGGGAAGCATCGCAGGCGCTCATTTCTCCTGTTGACAATAGCGCGATCGACATTATTCCTGTAGGGCGCGTGGCTTTTTGGACCGCAGTGCGCAACGGGGTGATTGACGCACACAAAACCCTGTGCTCTGCACTGGGAGAAACCCGCATGCATCTCTCTATCGCTCCGCTGGCCCTATTTTGTACGGGACTACCCGCTGGCGTATGGAAGTCGGGCAGGCAGATGGCTGTTCACAGAGACCCCGCTGGATCTTTTTACATTTCCGTTGAAAATGGTATTTTAATCGGCGTTGAAACAGCAGGTCCTGATTCTGAAAATTTAAAACGCTGGCTCTCTCTCGCGAGTTCTCCACACCGCACCTGCAAACAGGTTTATCTATCGGGGGATATACCACCCATTGATCCGCCAGCCGGCCTCAGCCTTGCAGAACATCCAATATTTCGCGGTATAGATACTGCTCAGTTGCCAAAACGAGATCGCGCAAAACTTGGACACGCGAGCAGATTTGCCCTTGCCTTTGGTGCTGGGTTACACAAACTAATGATATCGGAGACCTCATAACAAATGGCAGACTTTAACGATCAGATTGTACAAATACAAGAAACCATAGCGCGTATCGAGCAAAAATTAGATCAGATGACCATCGCACAGGCTGCGATCCGAGACCTTCGCGAGATTAAGAACAGAGTTTATAAAGAAGCTATCAGCGGTGCGCGAGAACGCCGGGAAATTTTTTCTATTCTCGATGATATCCAGAAAAATATCGCCGATCTACAGGCCAAGGCCGGCACCCGATTAGATCGGCGCACAACCATTCCCCCGACCGAAGTGCGGGTCGGGATATTTGTCGATGTGCAGAATATCTTTTATGCCGCAAAATCATTTAATGCGCGTCTCGATTTTGAAAAGCTTCTGGAACTCAGTGTGGGCAAGCGCCGCTTGATCCGCGCTATCGCCTATGTGGTGCAATCTCCGGATGTTGACCAGAGTAACTTTATATCGATGCTCCAACAAAAGAGCTACGAAGTGAAAAGAAAAGATTTGCGGCAGCGCAGTGATGGATCGGCCAAAGGCGATTGGGACATGGGCATGGCCATTGACATCATGAGATTTGTCGATAAACTCGATGTGGTGGTTCTCGTGAGTGGTGACGGTGATTTTGTACCTCTGGTCGAACTCGTAAAAACCCTGGGACCGCGTGTTGAAGTCATTTCTTTTACCTACAATACGGCGAGGGATCTCATCAACAGCGCAGATGAGCATATCCCCATTGAAGAGGCTCTGCTTTTGAGAAATAGCGCACAGGCAGAGTCCGCAACATAGCGAATTTCCCCATGTTTGTCGATCTAACCAGAATTTATGCCCGTTCGGGCAACGGCGGCAATGGATGCAAAAGCTTTCGCCGAGAAAAGCATGTGCCGCGAGGAGGACCAGATGGCGGCGATGGGGGCAATGGGGGAGATGTCGTCTTTATATCAGACCCGCGCCTTTCCACACTGCTCGATTACCGGTATCGACAACACTTGAGCGCAGGTCATGGAGAACATGGGTCGGGCAAAAAGAAAGCGGGACGACGGGGGGAAGACGCTGAAATTCCCGTGCCAGTTGGCACGCTCATCAAGGATACAGAGACAGGCGAGATTCTCGTGGATTTGACCGAGCCCGGTCAGCGCATTGTTTTGATTGAGGGCGGTCGTGGCGGTCGTGGCAATGCGCGTTTTGCCACGGCGACAAATAGAGCGCCAGAGTATGTTCAGCCCGGAGAAGCGGGGCGAGAACGCCATCTGGAACTCGAGCTAAAACTCATCGCCGATGTCGGTCTGGTCGGCCACCCAAATGCAGGCAAATCGACCCTTCTCTCCAGAATTTCTGCGGCGCAACCCAAAATTGCCGATTATCCCTTTACGACCCTGCAACCCAATCTGGGCATTGTCAAATGCGGCGATTACGATAGCTTTGTTATGGCGGATATTCCCGGCTTGATTGAAGGGGCACATCGCGGTAAAGGGCTTGGGTTTCAGTTTTTGCGCCATATTGAACGCACGCGCGTTCTCCTTTTTATGGTTGATGTCACCAGTCCCAATCCCGAATACGATTTGGCGGTTCTCAAAGGAGAACTCGACCGTTTCAGTCCAAAATTGCGTGAGAAACCCGCGATGCTTATTGCTACCAAACTGGACTTGTTACCGCCGGAACAACGCAATGGTCCATTTTTTCAAGGTCAAACAGATATGGGAATTTCCTCTGTCACAGGTCGTGGTTTGGACGCGCTTATTCAGAAGTTGCGGGATCTGATAAGGCAGATAGACGCATTGGCTTAGCGAAGTGAGACGCAAGAAAATGGGGCGAGAGTCGCTTGTGACTCTCGCCCCATTGCTTGTGGTGCGACATACAGGATTCGAACCTGTGACCTCTGGTTCCGGAGACCAGTGCTCTATCCAACTGAGCTAATGCCGCAGATGTCCCCTCCGGCAGGCAGACTATGGATAGGCCCCTGCCTTCATGGCCTATACCAGAGTGTATCACAGCCGTTTGTGGCTGAAAACGTCGGCATATCCAGGTCCAGGGGCTAAATCCATAACACCAGTGTAGTAGGATCGCCTTTAAATCTTCTTTTTATGTCGG
Source organism: Gemmatimonadota bacterium (assembly GCA_028874765.1). Lineage (GTDB taxonomy): Bacteria > Latescibacterota > UBA2968 > UBA2968 > UBA2968 > VXRD01. The sequence continues at coordinate 15,737 of JAPPIE010000401.1, read as the reverse complement.
TCTCTTCGGCGCCTTTTTTTTCGCTTGTGCGTTGCGATTTTTGCGCGTTTGCGCTTTTTTCCGCTGGGCAAGAGCTACCTCCTGTGGGTGCATTAGCTAGATGGAAGAACAGAAACCTCAGAAATAGAATTACGCAATTCACGTGAGGGTTTGAACACGGGCATTGCGCGCGAGGGGATTTTGACCACCTCACCTGTTTTGGGGTTGCGACCTGTGCGCGGTGCGCGATGAACGACTTTAAACGTGCCAAAGCCGCGAATTTCGATGTGTTCACCCTGCTCCATTGCCGCAATGATCGAAGTGAGAAAGCCCTCTACAACGACAGAGGTATCTGTTTTGGTCAACCCCGTAGCGTCGGCAATCTGATTGACAATATCAGCTTTGGTCACTGCATCCCCTTTCTCAGTATTTACAGACGTATTTCTCCCCTAAGCGCGTGAATGATAAAAAAACCGATTATCCTTGTCAATACACAAATTTGATTCAGGTCTTAAAGATCTGCCTCCCACCTGTAAATTTCGAGATCGACGCGACCATTGACAAATACGATGCCTTCTCGTTCGAGGCGGGCTTCCTGGTCGTAATGTGCCATGTGATTCCCACTGCGAATGGATACCATCCCCCGCGCATTGATGACCCGATGCCAGGGACAGGATGTGTGCGGTGGCAATTCCGACAGTGCCCTGCCCACTTCACGCGGTCCACATCCAACCCGTTCGGCAATCTGCCCATAAGTTGCCACAGTTCCTTCGGGAATTTTGGCAACTTCTCTGTAAATCCGTTCGTATTTTTTATCGATCTGATTTCTCATGGATACCTTTTAAGGAGATATTGGACGAGTATTTTTCGTCGTGCAGGTGCGATTTCAAGTCTGGGCATTGGCGTTGGGTATTTTTTTTGATATGCCTGTAATCGGGGATTGTCTTTTGCATAAGCAGGGGGATCAGTCAAAAATTCTTCCAGTGATTCGGGTGTCCACTTGCTCTGTAAGCCCTGTAGTCGCGGAGCCTGAGAACCGCCAGTGCCATTGATTTCATGGCATCTTGCACAACCCGATTCGATAAATACGGTTTTGCCATTGGGGGGAGCAGAACAGGCCATTATGAGGATCAATACACACAGAATGCTACACAGGGCAATGGCGATTAGATATTTCACCTTTTATCTCTTATTTCTTGCATTATTTTCAGGTCTGGACGTATCTTGATAGTAAAATGGAGGAATAACTATGAAACACATTTATATCACCGGGAGCAAGCGCACAGCGATTGGTGGATTTGTGGGCGGCTTTGCAGAGGTATCTGCGCCTGAATTGGGCCGTGCTGTTGCGGCTGCTTCGATAGCGCAGGCGGGCATACCTGGCGATGAAGTCGATGAAGTAATTTTTGGCAATGTGCTCAGTGCAGGACTGGGTCAAAATGTCGCGCGTCAAGTTGCCATTGGCGCGGGTCTCGATACTTCGGTGGGGGCGACAACGGTCAATAAAGTTTGCGGTTCGGGCCTCAAATCCATTATGCTCGCCGCGCAGGCCATCCAATGTGGCGATGCCGATTTAATTCTCGCAGGAGGCGCGGAAAACATGAGCCGCGCGCCCTATCTTCTCGAAAATGCGCGAACGGGTTACAGACTGGGGGCAGGCGAACTCGTTGACTCAATGATCCGCGATGGCTTATGGGATGTGTACAATGATTTGCACATGGGCACATGTGGCGACCGATGTGCTGAACGCTACGATTTTTCGCGCGCAGACCAGGATGATTTTGCCATCAGAAGTTATAAAAGAGCACTTCGCGCCGATAGAGAAGGGCGATTCCGCAGCGAGATTGTACCCGTAAAAGCATCTTCTGGCAAGACAATTACAACGATAGACCGAGATGAGGAACCCCTGAGATTTGACGAGGACAAGCTCCGACAACTGCGCCCTGCGTTTTCAAAAGATGGCACGGTGACACCCGGCAATGCGTCGAGTATCAACGATGGCGCAGCGTCTGTTATCGTCCTTTCTGGCGAAAAAGCAGAAGATTGCGGTATTGCACCCGAAGTTGAGATTTTGGGGTATGCCACACACGCACAGGAGCCGGAGTGGTTCACGC
>JAPPIE010000401.1:0-13544 GCA_028874765.1 Gemmatimonadota bacterium | reverse complement strand
GAAGTTGAGATTTTGGGGTATGCCACACACGCACAGGAGCCGGAGTGGTTCACGCTCGCGCCTATTGGTGCCATCTCCAAACTTTTGTCCAAACTCTCCCTTGCGGTCTCGGATATCGATCTGTTTGAAATCAATGAAGCCTTTTCCGGCGTTCCAATGGCGGCGGCCCATGATTTGCGCATCCCGGCGGAAAAACTCAATGTCAATGGCGGTGCCGTCGCGCTGGGACATCCCATTGGAGCGAGCGGCACGCGCATTCTCGTAACCCTTATTCACGCCTTAAAATGCGCCGACAAGCGCATTGGCATTGCCTCACTGTGCATTGGCGGAGGCGAGGCGGTCGCGCTGGCTGTTGAGAATGTGAAACGCGAGATGTAATTCACAGACCCAGGAGATAGGAGAGTTTGAGGAGTACCGAGCGGTTTCGACGGGTTAAAGTCGGGTCTGTGCCATAAGCGCTGTCGAAGACGAGAAAGATGTCGCTGCCGGGGCGATACCGGTAATTGAGGAGAAAGTTCGCGCTTGCGAACTCTTTGTCGTTGTTCCACTGTACGAAGAGTTTGACAAAAAAGTCTGTGGAAAAGGAGTACTGCAGGCGATTGCTGAGTGTGTGGATGTTAAAATTTCCCTGGGGAAGTCGGACCCAGTCGCCCTGATATTCCACTTCATAAGACAGTTGGCCAGAGGGGCGAAAGGCGCTTTCCGAGCGTATGGTATAGCGTCTTCCCGTGTAGTATGTGCCTGCCTCGAAGACGATGCCGGGGCGCAATTTTCTGGCCCGGCTGGGACGCGGTCCCGTGGCAAATGACGTGAAGGTATAGGTTCCGGCTGGGATGACCACATCTTCACGGCGTGCAGATGGCTCAAATTCCTCATCGACTACGTCGTGCGTGCGTTTTAATTCAATCCGCCAGTAGTCACCGGTATTAAAGATGGCAAATGTGGAGAGTTCGACTGTCCAGTATTTTACATTGTTGTCGCGGTCTGTAAAGATTTGCGCTTCGGGACCGATTGACATGTAGCGAATATTGGCGAATTTCGGTCTGGGGCGGTAGCGCGCATAGAGGTCATAGCGTCTGAAACCTTCCAATCCACTCCTGCTATTGATGAATCCCACGGCGGGGTCGAATTGTTCCTCGACATCGAGCACTTTGAAACGCGCCCAGTACTTGGTGCCGCGATAGTTCATAGATGCGAACCGCGCATCGTCTGCATTTTCAATCTGCGAATCCCATGTTCGCGCTGCAAAAGCCTGGAAATTCAAGGTTGACGTTGGAGAATAGTTGAAATCAATACCGCCCGCGCGGTTGTACTGGTTCCATCCTTCGTGAGGATCATCGATTTGTTTGTTGACCATGATGAAACCAAAGTTTGACCGCGCAAAGATGTCGCGTCTTATGCTGAGGACCGAGTAGTTGGTGCGGTGTACCTGGATTGTGTCATCTTCGTCTTCAAACAATGCCGCGTCGGTCAGTACATTGAGGCCGCCAATACTCGTTCGGCCCTCTTTTCCCGCGATTTTTGAACCGACGATAATCGGGATTTTTTTCCCTTTTTCAAGGCCGATGCGTCTGGTGTAAAAAAGGAGGGTGGGCGGTCTGGTACCGCTGCCGGTTACGCGCGCCAGTTCGCCAAATTGGAAGAGGTTGGCGCCCTCGAGGAAGAATTCGCGTTTTTCGGGGAAGAAGAGACGGAACTGCGTCAGGTTGGTTTGTTCCTGATCGCCTTCTACCTGTGCGAAATCCGTGTTGTAGGATAGGTCGAGCGAGATGTTTGACGTGATGCCATAGCGCAGATCGAGGCCCGTTTCAATGGTGCGGCTTTCAGAGGGATTGGTTGCCTGATCGTCGATGGTCGTGCCCGGCAAGGCGTAGGGTTTGATGTATATCGGGCGTCTGGCGCGAATGTGTTGGAGGCCGTGAAGTTCGCCGATGTCCGCCATGCGATATCGCTCTGTGGATGAGGAACTTTGTAGGCCGACGACGAGTTGGGTCGCCAGATTTTTGCGGGCAAGATAACGCGCGAGGTTGATGCCCCATGTGACGTCGTTTGCTTGCTTAAACCGCAGTTGACTAAACGGGATTTCGATTTCGACTGTCCATCGGTCGGGATAGTGCCTGGTGCGTGCGGTCCAATTGCAATCCCAGTCGCGGTTATAGGTTCGCCCCTCGTTGGAGAGCATCAAATCGCTTTGCGCCCCAAGGGGATTGACAGAGAAAAAGAAGCCATTTTGCCGATCATTGTACGTGTCGAGCAGGATTTGAATATTGTCATCGCCGCGGATTTCGGAATCCCGTCGCATGTTGTTTGCGATAAATTGAGAGGAGTCCGGGACGAGGCATTCAAAACCAAAGTATATGCTTTTGTCCGTGTAGATAATCCGCACGATTGTTTGTTCGGGACTCGGCATCCAGTAGTTTGGATCGCGCTGTACAAAACCCCTGATCGGTGTTGCCTGCGACCATACGGGGTCGTCCAGTACGCCATCTACATTTGGATTTTCGCCAACGCGGGTGGCGTAAACAATCCGCCTGGATTTTCGCGCTGATCCGCCTGATTGTGTACTACTCAGTGTCACCATATCGCCGGTATTCACCGCTGTTCCATTCGCCTCTACAACTCTTGCTATGACCAGTTCTGGCAATTCTTTGATGACTTCGAGTTTTGCGCCTGTCTCCTGTCCGTTTTGCACTGTGAGATTTGACCAGAGCGGAGCCAAACCGTTCATGCCCGTGACGTAAACGAGGTCCCCCGAGACTTGCTGTACTGTGCCCTCACTCGCCAGCAGGTCCGTAGTGGTCCAAAGGATGGATAGACATATCGCTATGGTTTGAATTTTTTGCATGAGTAAAGTGGTGAGATCACCCATTAGAGGGAATGATCAACACCGAGTTTAATGCCCGTTTCCGGATGTTCGTTCATTTGCATATAGGCTTCGGCAACGCGATTAAATGGCACGATGGGATCGATTAAGCCCTCGGCGTTTAGACGGCCTTCAACGAGCAGGTCGTAGGCTTCTTTATTGCCGCGCTTTTTGTCCCATCCGTAATCCAGCCAGGGTTCGCTGTCGGATCTCACGGATATAATGCGAATTCGATTGCGATGCCATTCGCCGGTCAAGTGCAGGTTTTGCATGGGGGTGTTGTAATATGCTGTGGATACAACGGTGCCCTGATAGCGCGTTGAACGCAGTGCGTCGGTCATTGCGGCGGACGATCCACTGGTTTCCATGGATACATCGACGCCGAGTTTTGCGGTGGCTTGCTTAATGACCAGGCCCACATCGGCTTCGCGCGGGTCCAGGACGAGGTCTGCACCGTAGGCTTCGGAAATCAGGCATCGCTTTTCAATGGGGTCAATTGCCGCAACCCAGCGCGCGCCTGCGATGCGGGCGAGTTGTACGGTCATCAATCCAATCGCCCCCAAACCAAAGACTGCGACGCGATCCCCAATGCGAATATTGGCATCTCTGACGCCACCGAGGGCAACGCCTGCGGGGTCTGTAGCCATTAGAGCCTGCCACGATACGCCATCCGGAGCTTTTTCTACGCGGTCCGCCGAGAGTGTATGCGTTTCTCGAACGGGACCATGGCCAAATATTCGATCTCCCACCCGAATATTTGACACGTCTCGTCCCACATCCGTCACTTCGGCGACATACATATTACCCAACCGTTTGGGAAACGCATCTTTCTGTTTTTGCCCGCGCAGGTGCATGCGCCATTCCCAGCTAAAAACATCGGACGCATCGAGTGTATTGGCCTGAAAACCCCGGAACTCCGTGCCGTGTTTTACTGCTGAAAACAAGCTTTTTGCGCGCACTTGATCGGGTTTTAGGGAGACTTCATCGTATTCCCGCAATGTCGTATTCCCCGGTCGGTCTGCTATGAGTTCGCGTGGCATAAATTATCCAGTGAGAGGCAAGAGGTGAGACGTAAGAGGCGAGAGAAAGGAGGCAGGTAGGCTCCTGTAGTTTTATATTATAAAAAATAGGATAAGAAAAGACGGGTAGCAAGTAAATAGAAACGCGCAAGCAGTCTATTTTGTGCTTGTGTTTATGCGAGAAGTTTATTTGTTGAAAAAAGAGGTTCAATTTATGAATACAGGGGGCGAAATGGCAAAAGAGAATTACACCATTGCAAAGTCAAAGGCTCTGCTGAATCGCTATGACGATGTTCTGTTTCGCGGGTACATTCCGCATAAGAATATTTTTGGTATGGCGGATAGAGGCTATCCCGCATTTGTCCAGCGCGCATCGGGGGCGCGGTTTTGGGATGTGGATGGCAATGCGTATCTGGATTATTTAATGGGTTTTGGACCAATTGTTCTGGGGTATGATGACCCCGCTGTATGCCGTGCAGTACAGGATCAGATGGCGAATGGCACGGTGTACGGTCTGGCTCATCCCCGGGAGTTGACGGTTGCAGAATTACTCATCGAGGTGATTCCGTGTGCGGAGATGGTGGGTTTTTTTATTGGGGGCAGTGCAGCGACTTCCAGTGCGGTGCGCCTGTCGCGGGTATATACGGGGCGCGATAGAGTGATTATGTGCGGGTATCACGGCTGGCACGATTGGGCGCGTCCCGGCGATGAGGGCGTTCCACAAGCCGTCAGCGCGTTGACCTGTGTGGTTCCCTACGGCGATTTAGACGCTTTGGAATCGCATTTGAAGAAGTATGACAATCAGGTGGCGTGTGTGGTGATGGAGACGATTCAAGGAAGCGGACCGCCGGATGGGTTTTTACAAGGCTGTGTGGATCTGGCGCATGCACACGGCGCAATCTGCGTGTTTGACGAGACAAAGGTGGGGTTTCGCGTGGCGATGGGCGGCGCGGGTGAATATTATGGGGTTGTACCCGATATTGCGACGTTTGGCAAAGCGTGTTGCAATGGGTATGCGGGAAGTTTTATTGCAGGGAAACGCGAGATTCTGGGGTCAAAAGCGTGCCAGTCGGCGTGGATGACAGCTACCGCGCACGGGGATCCGCTCAGTTTGGCGGCTATGGAGGTCGTGATAGGGGAACTGCAGAGGCGCAGTGGCATTGCTTATCAATGGAAGATTGGAAATCGGTTGATCGAAGGTGTCAACGCTGTTTGCAAAGCAGGAGGGCTGAGTTATCGGCTCATTGGCGTCGGGCCAATGCCGCGTCCCGTGATGGAAGATTCTGATCGCGATCGCTGCATGGAGATGTTGCGGGGATGTCTTGCACGGGGGTATTACTTACATCCCTCGCATCCGATGTTTCTCTCTCTGGCACATACGGAAGCGGATATTGAAGATACAATAGAAGCGGTGCGCGAGGCTATTGAACGCATCCGCAGATGAACGCAGATAAAATCAGCGATCTATGGCTAAGGCGAATCATCCCGCTTTCCCGCAACGGATTCCACAATTTCGAGGTCTTCCTGCTTTTCTTCGGGTGATTTTAAGAGTGGATAGGCTTCGAAGGGTGTGGATTTGGGTTTGTCTATTGGTGGAATTTTAGTAAGTGCTTTTTCGATGGCTGGACCGAGCCGTTCTGCTTTTTGTGCGGCGTATATTTCGTGTCGCACTTTGAAGTCGGGCAATACATTTTGTGCGAAATGTTCGAGTGATTTGCATATATGATCGTGTTTGTTGTTGCCGGCTTGCTGCAGGAAGACGACCTGATCGACGCCGATTTCTTCCATTGATTCGAGGTGAGCGCGTATTTCATCCGGGGAGCCAATGCAGCCCGATCCCGAACCTTTTTTTCGTTCTGGTTTGTTTTGCTGGAAGTCTGCCCAGATGTCAAATTCGCCGGGGATGTGAGTTCCGTGGCGGTAGTAATGGGAAAGTGCATAGCCGAAAAATTGAAATCCTTCGAGACCTTGTGCCCTCGCTGTTTCTCCGTTTTCATGACACATGAATCCGGCGACCATAGCGATGGTGGGGTTGACGGCCTGTCCGAGGGGTTCGCATTCGTTTTCAAATGCGGTGTAGTATTCGTCAACCCAGTATTTGGCGTCTTCGGGTTCGATAAAGGCAAAGGTGAGTGCGCCAATACCGTGTTTTCCCGCCCAGCGAATGCTTTCGCGGTTGGAACAGGCGACCCATAGCGGTGGATGGGGTTTTTGCAGGGGTTTGGGCAAGACGTTGCGTTCGGGCATGGAGAAAAATTCGCCGTCATATCCGGGATACGGGTCCGATGCGAGCATTTTGGCGGTTTCTCGTACGGTTTCCGCCCACATGGCTTTTTTCTCTCCGGGCGGCACGTTGAATCCTTCGAGTTCTGCGCGGGAGGCCGATTCTCCCGTGCCCCATTCGACGCGTCCGTCGCTGATCAGGTCGAGGGTTGCGATGCGTTCGGCAACGCGAGCCGGATGGTTGTAATTGGGGGGCATGAGTACAATGCCGTGTCCCAGGCGGATATTTTTCGAGCGTTGGCTACAGGCGGCGAGAAAGACTTCGGGGGCTGAGGAGTGGGAATATTCTTCCAAAAAGTGGTGTTCAACTTCCCAAACATATTCAATGCCGATCCGGTCGGCGACTTCGACTTGTTCGAGCGCGTCTTTGAAAAGCTGGTGTTCTTCGCCTTCTGCCCAGGGGCGGGGTATCTGGTGTTCGTAAAAGATGCCAAATTGCATGAATAGATCTCCGGTGGTCAATATGACGGTGTTTTGTTATTCCACCTACATTATACAAACAAAATAAATATGTCAAAAGTGATTAAATCCAAATTGTTGATTGTTCATCCCGATTGTGTACCCGTTCCGCAGGGGATGGTCGTGGTGGATAAGGGACGCGTGGTCGATGTCGGGGCGGAAGTGGATGTGCCTCCAGACGCCGAGGTGGTGGATTGCTCGTCATATACTGTGATGCCGGCGTTGATTGATTCCCATGTACATATTACGATTAACAATCGGTTCAACACGCCTTTGAGCGCGCATTTCGATCTGGATGCGACAACGGCTGTGTTGCGCGGTGCGATGAATTTGCGAAGTGATTTGAACACGGGCGTTACGACCATGCGCACTCTGGGAGATCGTCCGGGTGTTGAGAAGGCTTTTCAGGGTGCGATTGATCGCGGCGAAGCCGTGGGTCCGAGGTTGAAGGTGTGTGTGCGGGCATTGAGACCGAGTCATGGGACTGCGCCTTTTTTGTGTTTTCCAGCAGATGGGGAAGAAGAACTGGCTTTGAAGATTAGAGAGAATTTTTCTCAGGGTGCAGATTGGACCAAGTTGTTTATTACCAATGTGCGGCAGGGCGATTCGTATCAGGACTATATTCGAGGTGATTTGACAGATGTGGCGGCGTATTCGAGGCGGGAAATTGATGCGGCGATTGCTGTTTCACACGATCTGGGACTGCCCGTGGCCGCACACGCGATTGGTGGGCCAGCAATGCGCTGGGCAATGGAAGCGGGGATCGATAGTATTGAACACGCCAATTTGTTGACCGAAGAGGATGTGGCTTTGTTTGTGAAATCGGGCGCGTATTTGAGCGATCCAAATTTACAACTGTTTTTCGACGATGAAGTGGGTTTTGCGTCTTTTGATACGTGGTCATGGGATTGGTGGCGCGAGCGGGTTGAACGCGCGCGCGAATTGACGGCAAAATATATTCCCGAAGCCGTGCGGGCGGGTGTGAAAGTGTGTTTGGGTACCGATAGCACGCATGCAACGCTCTGGCGCGAGGCAAAAGAACTCGTTGGGCTGGGTGTGTCGGAGGTGGATGCGTTGAAAGCGGTAACGACGAATACGGCTGAGATGTTGGGCATGGCGGATTGTGTGGGATATCTCGGTGTTGGGATGTTCGCAGATGTGATAGCACTGTCGGGCAATCCGCTTGAGGATATCGAATGCTTGCGACAGGTGGAGATGGTGATGAAAGAGGGGGAGGTTATCGCAGATGTTTTGAGTGGGGCGAGTGATGTTTTTAGCAATTAAAACTGAGGAGGGATTGTGAGTACAATACTGATTACCGGGGCGAGTGGTTTTATTGGTCGAGCACTGTCGGCCTCGATGGCGGAAGATCACAGGGTGATTTGTATGAGCCGAAAAGATCCAGAATTGGATTTGCCCTATGTGAACGGCGAGTTTGGCTCTTTTGAAGATTTGCAACAGCTCAATGATGAGGCGATTGATGTGGTGATTCACCTCGCGGCTGTGACTGGCGGTTGTTCGGAGCGCGATGCGCTGATTGTCAATGTGGAGGGCACGCGGTGTTTGATGCGCTATTTGATGGATCGCGGATGCCGCAAATTTGTGATGGCGAGTTCGATCGCAGCGGTTGGGATGCAGAATCCGGCTTTTCGTCCCCAGACATTGCCGATTCCTGATGAACACCCATGTCTGGACAGCAATGGGTATGGTTTGTCGAAATTTTTGATGGAGGAGATTACAAAATTCTATGCGCGGCAAAATGGCGATATCGATGTGATCAATTTGCGGCTGTCTTCGGTGCCGCACGCTGGATTGCCGCCTTTGCGAAATATTTCTCCGACGCGACAGTGGGGGCTGGGCAGCATGACCATTATGGATTTGCCAGATGCAGTTCGGGTCTTCACGCTGTCTGCACTGTCACCGCACAAACCCGGGGTTCGCATTATGAATGCCGCTGGTCCCAAAGCGTGGGTTGCCGTACCCGTGGCGGATATTTTTCGCGCATGGTGGGGCGATGAGGTGGATCTGTCGCATTTTGAACAGCCCGGGCATGAATACGATAGTGTTTACGATGTGAGTCGGATTAAAGAAGAATTGGGATTTGTGGCAGAGCGGTTGCCGGAACGCGGAGGTTCTGATGATTGATAAAGCCAAACAACAGATACCCCGTCCCGTGAGGAATCAAGTCGCGCAGCCGGGTGAGGAGGTATTGGTTCTGCGCCATCAAAAGCTCAAAAAGGGTGAGCATCAGACGTTTTACGAAATTAGCCGGGCAGGCGTATGGCCGTGGTTTGAAAAGATCGGTGTGCGTATGGTCGGGCAATGGCAGATCGTTTATCCCGATGGGGTGGGCGAGCCGGGAGATTACGACGAGGGGTATCGCCTGGCGCGATATGCGAGTTTCAAGCACTGGCAGCACACGCGACCGCCTGCAAATATCGGGTTGGGCGGCGATGGTCCCGATAGCGAGGCAAATACAAAGGCGCTGAGAGATCGCAACGAGGTGTTGATCGGTTCTGATGGTCCCTTTTTTTTACAAGGGCACATGGCGCCCGATAAGCCCTATTATATGCCCGGTGTTGAGGAATCATATCAGTTGATGGATGGGAAATCGGGAGAAACTGATGTCAGGCCTGTGCGCAATGATATAGCGCAACCCGGGCAAGAGATTGTGACGCTGCGTTATTGGAAGGTGAAGAAGGGTTGTTACGACGAATTTTATCGGGCGAGCATGGCGGGCGTGTGGCCCTATTTTGAAAAAATTGGCGCGCGCATTATTGGGCAATGGCGCGTCATTTATCCACCGCCTCCTGCCTGTGATCGCAAGGAGAGTCCCGATTTTGACGAGATCTTGATGATGACGCGATACGCGAGTTATGAACACTGGCAGGCGACGCGGCAATCGGCAGACCTCGGCGGCGATGGGCCAGACTACGACAAATTACAGGAGGCACTCGCGTTGCGGCGGTCGCTGTCACTGGAGACATCGGTGCGATTTATGCAGGGTTACATGTATCACAGCCCGCCAAAGTACTTGCCGGGGTTAGATGAGAAGTGGGAAGTGAGATGTGTGTAGGGGCGGTGCCCCCGTGCCCGCCCGTCATTACCTCTAATTTTCCAATCCTTCCAAAATACCCTTGAGATAGCCGATGCTGCGTGCGGCAATGGTTTTCGGGTCGGGTTTGAAGTCAAAGACTTCTACGGATATATAACCATCGTAGTGGCGGTCTTTGAGGGCGCGGAGGATGGATGCAAATTGCAGATCGCCAAATCCCGGACCGCGCAAATTGGGGTCGTTGACATGGACATGGCGCATGGCTTTGCCGGCTTCGGCGATTACATCTACATGGGATTTGTTTTCAGCGGCTGCGGCTTTGGTATCGACCATGGTCTGGAAATTTGGGTGGCCGACATCGGCGACCATTTTCAGGGCTTCAGAGATGGCGTTCAAAATATTGGTCTCTTTGCCCGTGAGTGCTTCGATGCAATAGGTGACGTTGTTTTGTTGCATTTCTGCGGTGCAGTTCGAAAAGACATCGACGGCGTATTTCCAGCATTCTTCGCGGTCCCAGCCTTTTTGGATGTTGCGCTGTGCCGGAGAACCGTGGATCATAATTGACCCACCCAGATCGCCACAGAAATTGATCAATGCTTTGATATAGTCCTCAGTTTTGTCGCGAATGGCTTTGTCGGGATGTGTGAGATAAAGCCCCGGTGGACTGGCGAGTAGCCAGTGCAAGCCAACGATTTCGACGCCGGCTTTTTCAGCGGCTTTGCGAATGTCGCTGCGCTGTTTTGCAGAGATTTGTGTGACGCTTTCCGCCAGTGTAAAAGGCGCGAGTTCAACGCCGTCACAGCCAATTTCCGCTGCGTAGTTAAAGACGTCCTCAATTTTCCAATCTTCAAAAAATTCATTGCATACTGCGAGTTTCATGATGCTATCCTTTCGTATTGGTTTTGGTGATGCGATAGGTCTGTCGCACAACGCGGCTTAGAATATAGTAGAAGAGGCCTGTGGAATCACGTAGAATTTTATTGGGATGAAAATGGCTTGACATGCCCATGGGTTTTCGCTACCATACGTGAGTTCAATGGTGAACTTTATTGTTTCAGAGGAGAACACAATGGCTCAGGAATCGGCTGCTGAACAACAGGTTGATACTGAAGATTATATTATCAAAGTCCAGGGGGTCTGGAAGACCTATCGGATGGGCGATCAGGAAGTGCATGCCCTGCGCGGGGTGTATCTCGATGTGATTCGCGGTGAGTATTTGTCAATTATGGGGCCTTCGGGTTCGGGCAAAACCACGATGTTTAATATGGTTGGGGCACTGGATACGCCCACTAAGGGTACCGTATTGGTCAATGGTGCCAATATGGGCGATATGAGTCAGGGGCAAATTGCCTATTTGCGCTGCCACAGTGTGGGGTATATTTTCCAGTCGTTTAACCTGATTCCCGTTATGTCGGCACTTGAAAATGTGTCTTTGCCCATGGTGTTTTCGGGCATGTCGCGCAGTGATTACGAAGAAAAAGCCGCACACAAATTGTCGCTGGTGGGGCTTTCCGACCGCCTGCATCACAAACCCTACGAACTGTCGGGCGGACAGCAGCAGCGCGTGGCTATTGCGAGAGCCATGGCCAATGATCCCGATTTGATTCTGGCCGATGAGCCGACTGGAAATCTCGATTTGAAGACCGGGCAGGAAATTATTGAGTTGTTGCTCAAGATGCAGGGCGAAAGCGGTGTGACCATTGTGACCAATACCCACGATCACAAGATGCTCGGGGTATCTGATCGCGTGGTTGATTTGCGCGATGGACAGGTTGAGCGGGTGAGACGCCGCGATGAGATCGAGATTCAAGAAGGGCGTATTGAAGGTTTTGATCCCACGGCTGAGTAAACAGCGTTAAGGCGTTCCTGAATTCACCTGAAGCAAAATAATTCCAATAGTAGGGCAGGCCTTATGAGGTCTGCCCTATTTTTTTGGGTTTTTCACGGATGCCTCTACAGTTATAGACATAATCTTGCAATTGTCACCCTCAAAAGAGACACTATCCTAAAATTGTCTATCTCAATAGGGACACCTCCATAGTTTTGTTAGGAAAACACACAATGCGATCAATTATCACCTGCACAATTCTATTGCTGTGGGCCTGTCCTTGCTCTGCCAGCGATCCGGTGCAAACGCTGACCTATTGCGATAATCTCTCCGGTTGGTCCAACAATGTACAGTTATCCAGAGATGCCCAGGAGGGTCGCTTTGCCATCGCGGCTTCCCCACCAACCGGTCAAACGGGATTCTTTACCTACAATTTTTTCAGCACAGGGCAGGACATTTCCCAAAGACACAGCCTGAGTTTCTGGTGGAAAGTAGAGGGCAATGGCCTGAGGGACCTCAAAATCAAGGTTCGCAACCACCCTCTGGGCGGTGGTAGAGAAGCCATATATACGATCTGGGCGGGACAAACACCGCCTCAGGGCTGGCAACTTGCCGTTTTAGAACTGGCAAAACCCCACGATATCTGGGGCAGTGAACCCGATTACAACCAGCGATACATCACATACAGAACAGAATCCGATCAAAATTCAAACGCGCGCCTGTTCATCGACCATATTGCAACCGTCAATCAGACCTTTTCCTGGCAAGTTGACGCGCCAGTATATGAAAAAATCCCCATTGACCATCTCGATTTCGATGGCAACGGAGCCGTTGGTTTTAGTGATTTTATCCTCTTTGTTCAGAAATTCGGTGCAACACAGACCGATGCGGGATATGATCCTATCTACGACCTCGATTCTGATGGACAAATCGGATTTGGGGATTTCCTCGCTTTTGCCGATGGGTTCGGATCTGACGGCACGCAATGGTACATACCCATCACATTTGAAAACCACACCGCACAACCATTAAATATTGTGGTGGGAACCGAGACGCAGATCCTGTTGACCCAGACGATTGAGGCGGGAACAACCCGGATCCGCGTGTCAATTCCCCGGGATATTCTCGCCTCACGCGACCCCTCCATATATCCCATCCCAATTTGGGCGCAAGTTGCAGATTTTATCCAAACGCGGAGCAGTTCGGTATCTTACGTACCTCAGAACAGTAAACGGGTATATCCGGGACCTGATGGGCGACTGGTCTATGTACCAGATGAGAAGGGCAATATCATTCCAGACTTTTCATACTGTGGATACATGGGGGGAGGTGTGGCACTGCCAGATGTGCCAGTGGTGATGACGATACAGCCACAGGCCGGGGGAGACGACACAGCGCGATTACAAGCGGCAATTGACGACGTATCTGCGCGCGCACTGGACGCCAATGGATTTCGGGGAACTCTGTTACTCAAACGCGGAAAATATCGGATTGGTGGGACCCTGTACATTCGGGCAAGTGGCGTTGTACTGCGCGGTGAAGGCGAAGGTGAAAACGGCACGGTATTGATTGCAACGGGAACAGAACAGCGCACATTGATCGAGTTTGAAGGCAGATCATTCTGGCAAGAGGTAGGGGGAACGCGACAGGCCATTGTAGATGATTATGTCCCCGTAGGCGCAAAAACATTCGCCATCGCAGATGCTTCGGGTTTTGCAGTTGGCGATGAGATCCTCGTGCATCGCCCCAGTACGGCACAGTGGATTTCGGCAATAGGGATGGATCGCATTGAGATGTCACATCCCGACGTTCGGCAGTGGGAACCGGGCACTTACGACTTTCGCTTTGACCGCACCATAACCGCCATAGAAGGCAACCGGATAACAATCGACGCGCCCATGGGCAATGCATTTGAACGCGAATACGGCGGCGGGTGGGTTCTCAAATACGAATATCTCGGGCGCATTGAACAGGTCGGCATTGAGAACTTGCGCGGTGTATCGGAGTTTGATGACAGCGAAAAAGATGAAAGTAGGG
>JAPPIE010000335.1 GCA_028874765.1 Gemmatimonadota bacterium | reverse complement strand
CGGGTGAGCAGGGAATACTCCGCATCGCCGTCATGAGCGATAAGAAATCGCGGATCTGATAAGCCGCTCTTGCCTCCCATACGCGCCAGATCGTTCTTCCAACTCTTGCCATAAGGCGGATTACTCAGCATAAAGTCAAACTTGTGGGAGGGGAAAGCATCATTGGAAAGCGTCGAATACTCCGGTCCCCCGATAATATTATCCGCCGCGCTACCTTCGCCCTTCAGCAACAAGTCCGCCTTGCAAATCGCATAGGTCTCGGCATTGATCTCCTGTCCGTAAAGATGCGTGGAAACCTGCTTGCTCTGCTCCTGGGCGAGATCTCGTAGCGTCTCCTCTGCGACAGTCAGCATACCACCCGTACCGCAAGCACCATCGTAGAGCAGATAAGTACTCGACTCAATCTCGTCAGCCACCGGGAGAAAAATGAGATTCGCCATCAGCTTGACCGCGTCGCGTGGCGTCCAGTGCTCACCGGCCTCCTCGTTATTCTCCTCGTTAAATCGCCGCACCAGTTCCTCGAAAATCGTACCCATCGCGTGATTGTCCAGACCGGAAAACCGCACAGAGCCATCGCCATTCTCCACCGGATAGGGACTCAGATTGATATCCGGCGACAGAAATTTTTCAATCAGCGCGCCAAGCGCATCTGCATCGGACAAACGTGGAATCTGATTGCGAAACTCAAAATTCTTCAAAATATCTTGCACATTGGACGAAAACCCATCCAGGTACGCCTCAAAATCAGCGCGAAGTTGCTGCCGGTTGGCGCGGGCGCGAAGATCGCGCAACGTGAAGGGAGATGCGTTGTAAAAAGCGTGCCCGGCGGCCTGTTTCAAAGCGGCTTCCTGCTCAATCACGCCATCCTCATCCAGTCTGGTTCGCATAGCCAGAACCGTCTGCTTGGTCGGCTCAAGTGCCGCATCCAGCCGCCGGATCACCGTCATCGGCAGAATAATATCGCGGTACTTGCCCCGCACGTACAGATCGCGCAACACATCATCGGCAATGCCCCAGATAAAGTTGGGAATGCGATTGACCTGGCTATCTTGCATTTGATCGTCCTCCCTTTTTCCATCCATAAGATAATCAGCCCGTCCAACTACCCTTCTATTGGGGAGATTGAACGGGCTGATTGTGAAACCGCTTTTATCTTTTTATATCAACATTCACAACTCGAGTTTCGCAATATTTTCTCGCACCTCGTCGGCGGATTTTTGCAGGGCTTCGGTCTCTTCTGGGGTCAGGCCAATTTCGATAATGCTCTCAACGCCCTGGGCACCGAGCTTTATGGGCACACCGACAAACAGATCGTGAATACCGTATTGCCCGGTCAGATACGCCGCACAGGGCAAAATGCGTTTTTTATCGCGCACAATCGCCGCGGTCATCTCGGCAACCGCTGACGCCGGTGCATAATACGCACTCCCCGTCTTGAGATGACCGACAATCTCCGCGCCGCCATCCCGCGTCCGCTGCACAATCGCATCAATAGTATCACCATCGAGCAACTCGGTAAGCGGAATCCCCGCAACAGAAGAATAGCGAGACAGAGGAACCATAGAATCGCCGTGTCCGCCCAGCACAAAAGCCGTCACATCTTCAACAGAAACATCGAGCGCCTCGGCAATAAAAAACCGAAACCGCGCAGAATCGAGAATACCGGCCATCCCGACCACGCGATGTGGGGGAAAGCCGGTTTTTTGCAACGCCACATACGTCATCACATCGAGCGGATTCGACACCACGACCACAATAGCATTGGGCGCAACATCCCGCACATTCTCGGACACCGTACCGACAATATCGGCATTGGTCGCCTGCAAATCATCCCGACTCATACCGGGCTTGCGCGCAATCCCGGCGGTAATCACCACGAGATCACACCCTGCAAGCGCGCTGGGGTCATTGGTGCCAATCAGGTGGGTATCAAAACGCTCGACAGGTGCAGACTCCGCCATATCGAGACCCTTGCCCTGCGGAATACCCTCTGCCACATCGAGAAGCACAACCTCGCGGGCCAATTCTCTCTCGGCAATGCGCTGGGCAGAAGTCGCCCCCACATTGCCAGCACCAACAATCCCAATTTTGTTCACCTCACGCCTCTCGCCTCTTACGCGTAAACACTCACCTTCTTGCGCTTCTTACCGAAGTGTTCAAACTTGACGCGCCCATCGATAAGCGAATACAACGTATCGTCTTTACCTTTGCGAACATTATTGCCGGGGTGAATTTTTGTGCCGCGCTGGCGTATAATAATTGTCCCCGAAGAGACAACCTGACCGCCAGGGGATTTCACACCCAGGCGTCTTCCCGCGCTATCCCTGCCATTTCTCGAACTGCCAACACCTTTTTTGTGTGCCATGAAAAGCCTCCTTGATTTTAGCTTTCCGCTACAATTTTTTCAACCTGAAGTTCGGTATAGGATTGTCGATGCCCATTTTTTCGGCGATAATTTTTGCGGCGCTTCATCTTAAAAACCGTAATTTTGTCTGCGAGACCATGTCCTTTGACAAGGGCCTCGACGGCAGCCCCTTCAACTTGAGGCGTACCCACCTTAATTTCATCGCTGTCACCTACGAGCAACACCTGGGGAAAAGTAAGTGAATCCCCCTCCTCCGCATCGAGCCGGGCCACGCGGATATGATCGCCCTCTTCCACCTTGTATTGGCTACCAGCGATATCGACCACTGCATACATACTCAAAACCTCCAGAAACTGTTCCAGTCCCCAACGCCCAGCCCCCACCCCACTTTTGATTTACAAACAAACTTACCGACCCGGCGTGGATCGAGAAATCCAAAGAGGGCTAAATTTATCCGAAGTATCGCTTTATGTCAAGTTTGAACTTCATTTGTCACATCGATCTTGCGCTTCCGAGAAAAAACGCGATAATCTTCCTCACTCAAATCCGGAGCCGATTCGACATCGAGCCAAACGCGCGTGGATTTGCGAATAGCTTTGAGGCGTTCTCTGCGGTTTTCGAGCAAATAGAAACCGAGTGTGGGGTGAACCTGCACGGTGAGACGTCGTTCGAGCGCGGCTGCGCGAGAGCGTTTGAGCCAGCGTTCGATGCGCGACAGCACGGTTTCCTGGCTCGGAATGTGACCCGTACCATGGCACTGCGGACAGGGCGCAGAATAAGTGGACATCAAACTGGGACGCACCCGCTGGCGAGTCATCTCCATCAGACCAAACTCCGTAATACGCGAATACCGGATCCTGGACCGGTCGCGGCGAATAGCCTGGCGCATTTCTTCTTCAACCCGCTTGCGATCTCGCGCATGATCCATATCGATAAAATCGACAACCACAAGCCCGCCCATATCGCGCAAGCGAAGTTGACGGGCAACTTCTCGGGCGGCTTCCAAATTGGTCTTGAGCACAGTCTCATCTTGTTTGGCGCGCCCTTTACCCACGCTGCGCCCACTGTTGACATCGATGGCAACCAGCGCTTCTGTCGGATCAATAACCAGATAACCACCGCCCCTGAACCAGATTTTGCGTTCCGTGAATTTTTCAATTTCGGCTTCAATGCCAAAAGCATCGAAAATCGGTCGCGTATCGCCATAGTATTCGACAGTCTGGCGCAACTCCGGCGAGACCCCCTTGAGATATGCCTGAATTTCCTTGTATTCGCGTTTCGAATCAACGACGAGACGATGAACATCCTCCGTGAACAAATCGCGGATAAGGCCAGATGTCATGCCCACTTCTTTGTGCAGCAATTTGGGGCCGCTGTTTTTCATCCCTTGTTTCTGAATTCTTCTCCACGTTGTCAAAAGCTGCTTGAGATCGCGCCTGAGTTCCCGCTCGCCCTTGCCACGGGCTTCGGTACGCACAATAAGGCCAAAACCCTCGGGCTTGATATTGCCCCCGATATCCCGAAGGCGCCGTTTTTCGCGCCAATTGGTAATTTTGCGCGATACCCCCACTTTATCGCCATCGGGTACCAGCACCATAAATCGACCGGCGAGTGATGGCACGGCAGTAATGCGCGGTCCTTTTGTGTTGATAGACTCTTTTTTAATCTGCACAATGACCTCCTGGCCTTTGCGCAAAAGCTCATCAATAGAGAATTTGCCCTGCCCATTGGTCTGATCCCGGATATCCTCGAGAATTTCCGAGTCGAGTTCGACCATTGATCCGGGCGAGCCAGGCATATCAGAAACGTGCAAAAAAGCCGCTTTTTCCTGCCCAATATCGACAAAACCTGCCTGTAAGCCAGGCAGAACAGCGGTTACAACACCCTGATAAACATCACCAACCATGCGTTCTTTTTCAGCGCGTTCAACGAGAATCTCCGCGAGCCGGCCATCTTCGAGAATGGCAATTCGCGACTCGTGTGAAGCGACATTGATAATGATTTCGGTTTTCATTTTATTTTTCCTTACTAATTCTAACACACGCACATAAGCGGACAGATAACAGACTATCTCCCGACCACCCGGCGTGGAAAAATGGTAATATCTTCGACAATGACGCGGTCTGGCATCTGAGCGACCATAAGTGCGGCGGCAGCAATGTCTTCGGGCAGAAGAGCGGCTGCGCGTTTTTCATCAGAGACGGGATTGGGACGGTGATCTAAGATAGGTGTATCGACTTCGCCGGGATAAATACAGCAGGCGCGAATGCCGTCTTCTCGAAACTCGACATTGATCGATTGATTCAGTGCGGCCATGCCAAATTTGGACGCGCAATAAGCCACACCACTGATCATACCCGCTCTTTTGCCAGCCATAGATGAAATATTGATAACCAGACCGTCATTTTGCACTTTCATTTGTGGCAAAACAGCGCGAAACGCATTAAAAGCACCCGTGAGATTGATCTCCATAACGCGGTCCCAGTCTTCATCCGCAATATCGTTCAAATGGCGTTTTTTGGTATTGATACCCGCGTTGTTCACTAAAATATCGATGCGACCAAATGCCGCGACCGTTTGTTCGGCAAGCAATTGAACTGCCTGGCGATCGGCAACATCGGCAGCGCAAATCTCGATATTGGCAGAGCCGCATTGCCGCCCTATCTCTTCAAGCGGTTCTACACGCCGACCCACAAGCGTGAGATTATAGCCCGCTTCGGCAAATGCAATGGCAATACCCGCACCAATACCGGTACCTGCGCCAGTAATAATTGCTGTCTTGGACATATTGCTCCTCATATAAGTTGAATGCGATCTACAAGCGTGTGAAAAAAAGTGTGAGACCAGACGCCCAGTGTTTCGGGATTTTTGACAAAAGGTTCTATATCTCTTTTGGCTTGATCGACATCTAACGCATCAATGGCATCATGCAAGTCTTTTCTGAATATTTGCGGCGTTATAACATCCCGGTCACCGCTTTGTCGCAAGCGCTGCTCCAGGTGCGATAAATGCAATGTAGGGTGATGCGTCACATACCAGATCAGATCATACCAGTCGCGTCCCTTGACCCTTTGCTTCCACTTTCTGCACAACAAAGCGTGCATTTTTCCAGCAAACAAATCGGGTAGAGTATAGACGCGCACAGAAAAGGGAATAGGCTGTAACAAATACGCGATTTCAGTTTCAAATCCCCCGGGAGGATCGGTATCCACTTCCACTTTGATTTTCACCTGTTGTCCTTTGGGCAGTTCGCGCACAATTTCTTCCCCTGCTTCAATAATCAGGAGTTGTTTGAGCGTATTTGCTTTGAGAAATGCCGATTGTATCGCACTCGTGGTTCGCTTGCTTTTTGTTTCCGCCCAAACATCAAAGCCATAAGCACGCATTTCCCGCTGTAACGCATCGCCATACCTGCCCAAATTGAAATTTTTTTTTGAACTTAAAAGCGAAAAATCCATATCTTCTGAAAAACGGTCTAACCCATGCAAAATTCGCAGTGATGTGCCGCCATAAAAAGCTGCCCGCTCAAAAAATTTGCTGCGCCACAACCCGAGTAAGGCAATTTCCTGCAATATTTCTCGCAGTGCCTGCACATAATCCTCGAGCCGTCGGCAATCGTATTTTTCCAACATTTGACGGATAGCCTCATGCATAAACAACATCCTCTGAACGCTGGTGTCGATAGAGCAGAGCCTGCAACAGTCGAAGTTTTTGAGAGCGATAGCGCTCGACAATATCGCGCAATTTGTCTGCATCGAGACGGTAGAACCGATCTTCGTCAACGCGCAGGTCGTCAAACAAATAGATTTTCATATCGCGCTGCGAGCGAATCCCGTACCCGCGTTGATTGCGCACTTTATCCGCAAGAGTTTTTTCTGGTGTTGCTATCAAAAAGGCGCGTTTGGATTCCAACTCAATGCGCTGCACCCCCGTCTGATAGGCCAAAAGGGGCACTCCGCGGTACGTAAATTTTCCCACAGGTGTGGAAAACGTCCTGTTGTAACCGCACGTAACCGAAGTGACCGTTTCAACGCGCTCGGGAATCAGACCGTAATAATACAGGGCGTAGTCCATTGAAATATAAGAAGGTCCATAGATCAAATTGGCTAGCACTTCTCTTGCGTAAGCACCGCGTGCATAAGAATCGCCAAAGACGTATAACCCCTTTTTCACGCGAATGATCCACCCCTTCCGCAGCAAGTCCGTGATCTTGTCCCGAGGGTGGGCATAACATTTCAAACAGTCCAAAAGAGCCAGATAATCAAACTCTTCGTGTGGAATCTGTCGCCTGATACACTCTATCACGATTTTTCCCGTCAAAAATATTGTCGTTTTTAACATAGTATGTCGAATAAATATCGACATACTATACAAAAAATACAAGAAAAAAATCGCAGATGTTTTGACCCGTTTGCGTATATTATGCGCGATGAGGAAAATAGACAAGGAGTAAAGTTATGATTGAAATGGACGATGCCATTCGCATTGTAATGGAAAATACCCGGCCAATTGACAAAATCCGCGTTGGATTGGACGACGTGCTCGGGCGCGTTTTATCCGAAGACGTGCGATCAGATATCGACATGCCACCCTTTGACAAAGCCCTCATGGATGGTTATGCCCTTCAGGGAGCAGATATCGCATCCGCGTCCAATAATACACCCATCATACTCGATGTGATCGAAGAGATCCCTGCGGGCACAGTACCGCAAAAGCGCGTGGAATGCGGGCAAGCCGCTCAAATTATGACGGGCGCACCTGTACCCGATGGCGCAGACACGGTAATTATGATCGAAGACACAGAACCACACACAGATGCCCAAAAGGTGCGCGTGCTCGACACCACGGAAACAGGCAGAAATATCGCCCGCCTCGGCGAAGATGTGCGCGTCAATCAGGTCGTATTGCAAGCCAACACAGTCATACGCCCTCCCGAAGTTGGCATTCTCGCCGCTGTGGGGCATGTCCATGTCGAGACCTATCGCCAACCAATAGTCGGCATTGTGGCAACCGGCAGCGAAGTGGTCGAACCACACCACAAACCCAAACCCGGTCAAATTCGAAACAGCAATGGATACTCAATGATGGCTCAAGTCTTGCGCTCAGGGGCGCAAGCGCGTTATTTCGGCATTGTAGAAGACGACATCCATGCCTTGATACAAACCATCGGCGAAGGTCTGGAGACCTGTGATATCGTCGCCCTATCTGGTGGTGTCTCTGCTGGCGAATACGATCTGGTACAAGACGGCATGCGAGATCTGGGTGTCGAAGTACTATTTGACCGCATCCGCATGAAACCCGGCAAACCCCTGACATTTGGCGTAAAAGGCGCGCGACAGGTCTTTGGCTTACCCGGCAATCCGGTTTCTTCCGTAGTCGGCCTGGAATTGCTCATGCGCCCTGCAATTAAAAAAATGCAGGGCATGACAGACCTGCACCTCCCCACTGTCCGCACAGTACTCAGTGCCGACTTTCGACAAACGCCCGGGCGAAAGCAATTTGTACCCGCGCACAGCGTTCAGGACAAAAATGGCATATGGGAAAGTACCTGGGTCGGGCACCACGGCTCGGCGGACCTGTTCTCAATGGCCCGTGCAAACAGCTTATTCGTGGTCAACGCCGAAGATGCCCACGTACCTGCGGGAACTGAAATAGACCTCATTTTATTAAATAGCTGGTAAAAGATCATGGCAAAATTGACACATATTGACGAACACGGTGCCGTGCAAATGGTAGATGTCACCGATAAAGATGTGACGGACCGCGAGGCGATCGCATCGGGCAAAATTGAAATGCAGCCCGAAACCCTGCAACTCGTCACCGGGGGAAATATTCCCAAAGGCAATGTGCTGGAAACAGCGCGCATTGCGGGCATCATGGCGGCCAAACGCACCTCTGACCTCATCCCAATGTGTCACCCGCTGGGCATTACGGGCGTTGAACTCAATTTTGAAGTCGAGGACGCGAGCATTACAGCGCGTGCAACTGTGCGCGTACCCGACCGCACGGGTGTCGAAATGGAAGCGCTCACCGCTGTAAGCGTCGCCCTGTTGACCATATACGACATGTGCAAAGCAGCAGATCGCAACATGGTCATCGGAGAAATCTGTCTCTTGCAAAAAAGCGGTGGCCGTAGCGGAACCTATATCCGCAAGACTTGACATCGCGCAAAGGCTTCTTTACATTTCCAATCGCACATAAAAAACGCGCCTATAGCTCAACTGGCAGAGCAACTGACTCTTAATCAGTAGGTTCGGGGTTCGATTCCCTGTGGGCGCACCATAATC